>CALMSN010000031.1 GCA_937872325.1 uncultured Xanthobacter sp.
AAACCGCCAGCACGTAGACGTCCGAATCCACCGTGCCGCCGGGAAACAGGGTCATGCCGGCCAGCGCCAGCGGCCCCACGAACAGGTTGATGAGGATGAGGTAGAGCGGGAACAGCCAGCGGGCGCGGCGGATCTCCTCCACCCCCTTGTTCTCCACCACCGCCACATGGAACTGGCGCGGCAGCAGCACGAAGGCGCCGGCCGAGAGCACCGTCATCGTGATCCAGTTCTCCAGAGAGAGGCCGCGGGCGAACGGCATGGTGGCGCCGTTGGCCTGGGCGGCATCCCACAGCCCGGCCGGGCCGGAGAACAGGAGGAAGGAGACGAACAGGCCGACCGCCAGGAACGCCGCGAGCTTCACCAGCGACTCGGTGGCGATGGCCAGCATCAGCCCGTCCTGGTGCTCGGTGGCGTCGGCGTGGCGGGTGCCGAACAGGGCGGCGAAGGCGGCCATGGTGAAGGCGACGAACAAGGAGAGGTCGCCCATGACGTTGAAGCCGGCGGTGGAATTGCCGGCGAGATGACCCAGCAGCACCAGCAGCGAGGCCGATACCGCCTTGAGCTGCAACGAGATGTAGGGGACCGAGGCGATGATCGCGACCACCGCCACCAAAGCGGCGATGCCCTGGTCCTTGCCGTAGCGGGCGGCGATGAAGTCGGCCACCGAGGTGATGTTGTTGGCCTTGGCCAGGGTGACGACGCGCAGGAAGGCCGGCGCGCCCACCGTCATCAGGATGATCGGCCCGAGATAGATGGTGAGGAAGTCGAAGCCCTGGGTGGTGGCGAGGCCCACCGAGCCGAAGAAGGTCCAGGAGGTGCAGTAGACCGCCAGCGAGAGCGAATAGATGAGCGGGCGGGGGGCCCGACGCTGCGCCGCCGGCCGCTTGCGATCGCCGAAGCTGGCCACGGCGAAGAGCAGGCCGATATAGCCGAGCGCCGCAAAAATGACGACCGAGGCCTGGAGCATCTCTTCCCGTTCCGGCGGGCGGCTGGCGGATCCGGCACGGCCGGCGACCCCCCTCCCTACTTTCGTCCAAGCAAACATCCGCGGCGCCACTTGTCCAGCGGTCCGGTGGTTTTGTGATCCGGCAAAAGGGTGGGTCCCCCGCTGGCGACGCGACTGCGCTCACCGCGACGGTGCGGACGGGGGCAAGGGCCGGATGGGGGGAGGGGGCAGGGTTGCGGCGGCCTGGCGCGCGGGCTGTCGCCGGCCGGCGTCATCGGCACCCGCTTGCGGGGCGCCGGGCGGCTCAGTGCATCGCGGGGCGCAGCGCCGTCTTCGCCCGCCGGCGCTGGACCGAGGACGGGATGTTCATGCCCTCGCGATACTTGGCCACGGTGCGGCGCGCGCAGTCGATGCCCTGCTCCTTCAGCTTCTGCACCAGGGGGTCCGCGGAGAGCACAACCTCCGACTTCTCCGCCTCGATGAGGGTCTTGATGCGGTGGCGCACCGCCTCGGCCGAGTGGGCCTCGCCGCCGCCGGAGGCGGAAATGGCGGAGGAGAAGAAGAACTTCATCTCCACCACCCCGCGCGGGGTGGAGATGTACTTGTTGGAGGTCACCCGCGAGACGGTCGATTCGTGCATGCCGATGGCGTCGGCCACGGTGCGCAGGTTGAGGGGGCGCAGGTGGCGCACCCCGTGCAGCAGGAAGCCGTCCTGCTGGCGCACGATCTCGCTCGCCACCTTCAGGATGGTGCGGGCGCGCTGGTCGAGGGAGCGGGTGAGCCAGGAGGCGCTCTGCAGGCAGTCGGCCAGGAAGCTCTTCTCCTCCGGCGACTTGGCGTGCTTGACCACGATGGCGTGGTAGCTCTGGTTCACCAGCACCCGCGGCAGGGTCTCGGAATTGAGCTCCACCAGCCATTCGCCATGGCGGCCGGGCCGCACATAGACGTCGGGCACCAGCGGGTGGACGACGCCGGAGCCGAAGGCGAGGCCGGGCTTGGGATCAAGCCGCCGGATCTCGCAGATCATGTCGGCCAGATCCTCGCCGTCGACGCCGCAGATCCGCTTCAGGGCATTGCGGTCGTGACGGGCGAGCAACTCCAGGTTGGCGACCAGGGCCTGCATGGCCGGGTCGAACCGGTCGCGCTCCTTGAGCTGGAGGGCAAGGCACTCGGCAAGGTTGCGCGCTCCCACCCCCGAAGGCTCGAAGGTCTGGATCAGCCGGAGCACGTCCTCCACCTCGGCGCGCGGGGCGTTGAGCTGCTCCGCGACGAGGTCGAGGTCGCCGGTGAAATAGCCGGTCTCGTCGATCAGCCCGATCAGGTTCACGCCGATGAGCCGGCGGGCGGAATCGGTCTCGGCCACCGCGAGCTGGGCGCCCAGATGATCGGCGAGCGTGGTCTCGGCGGTAAGGAAGGCCTCCGGATTGTAGTCCTCGCTGCGCTCGCCGCCGCCCCATTCGCCGGAGCTGCCGCCGGGCCCGGAAAGGCCGGAGGGGCCTGCGGCGCCGCGGTCCGCCGGGGCGTCGTCCGGGAAGACGTTGCCGAGATCGGTGTCGAGGCGCGTTTCCATGGCCGCCCGGCTGGGCTCCATGTCGCGCTCCATCCAGTCGCCGCTGGCGGGGGCCTCGCGCTCGGCGGCCGGCTCGGCGGCCTGGTCCGGGGCGGCCGCATCCCCGCCGCCCTCGGCAGCCTCGTGGGTCCGCTCGAGCAGCGGATTGCGCTCCAGCTCGGCCTCCACGTAGGCCACCAGTTCCATGTTGGAGAGCTGCAGCAGCTTGATGGCCTGCATCAGCTGCGGCGTCATTACCAGGGTCTGGCTCTGGCGGAATTCAAGCTTCTGCGCGAGTGCCATCTCAGTGCGCCCTGCCTGGCCGCCGACCCCGGACGCGCCGGAGCCGGCGCGGTGAGGGAGCGATCGGGAGAGCGGTCCTGGTCACAGCCGGAACTCCTCGCCCAGGTACAGCCGCCGCACGTCGGGGCTGGCGACGATCGCGTCCGGATCGCCTTCCATCAGCACGGTGCCGGAATGGATGATGTAGGCGCGGTCGATCAGCCCCAGGGTCTCGCGCACGTTGTGGTCGGTGATGAGGACGCCGATGCCGCGGGAGGTGAGGTGGCGCACCAGCGCCTGGATGTCGCCCACCGCGATCGGGTCGATGCCGGCGAAGGGCTCGTCCAACAGCATGAAGGAGGGGCGGCTGGCCAGCGCCCGGGCGATCTCCACCCGCCGCCGCTCGCCGCCCGACAGCGCGATGGCGGGCGACTTGCGCACGTGGGTGATCTTGAACTCCTCGAGGAGGGCTTCCATCTCCTCGCGGCGGCGGTTGCGGTTGGGCTCCGTCACCTCCAGCACGCCCATGATGTTGCCCTCCACCGTGAGCCCTCGGAAGATGGAGGCCTCCTGCGGCAGGTAGCCGATGCCCAGGCGGGCGCGGCGATACATGGGCATGGGGGTGACGTCGTGGCCGTCGAGCTCGATGCGCCCGGCATCGGCCTTCACGAGGCCGGTGACCATGTAGAAGCAGGTGGTCTTGCCGGCGCCGTTGGGGCCGAGCAGGCCCACCGCCTCGCCGCGGCGGACGTTCAGGCTGACATCGCGCACCACCTGCCGCCCGCCATAGCTCTTGGCGAGGCCGAACGCGGCGAGCGCGTTCTGCGAGGCGCCCGGAGCCAGATGGTAGGGAGAGAGGCCGGCGCCCGCAGCATCAGGATAGAACCCGCCGTCCCGGTCGTCGCGGCGCGGGCGGGGATCGGCATAGGCGTCCTGGGAATAGCTGTCCTGCGGGTAGCCGTCCTGGGAATAGCCGTTCTGGGCGAGGCCGTCCTGCGCGTACCGGTCCTGCGGATAGGCGCCGCGGGCGTCGGCGTCGGAGGAATAGCCGCCTTCGGAATACGTATCCTGCGAATACGCATCCTGGGGATAGCCGTCGCGGGACTGGGGCAGGCCGGCGCCGACGTGGCCCGGCGCCTCGCCAGCCGCCGAAATGCCGGTGGCGGGGGGAGTCTGGCGCTTGGCGCTGCCTTTGCCGAAGATGGAAAGGACGTTCACTGATACCCTCCGGGCCGCCCGTTCGGCGAATTTAGAACGACCCGACGAGGGATGCAATCTGCCATGCAAATTTTGGGCCGATTGTTGATTTCTTTCGTGCGGATTGTCGAATGTCGGGCGGCTGGCCGCCTCCCTGGAAGAATTCCGACATGGGCCTGACGCCTGTATCGGGAGCGCAGCGGGTCCCCATCGCGCCGCCGGCGTGGGGCGCGGCCCGCGATCCGGCGGGATCAGCGCTTCGGCGGCTCCTTGCCCTGGTCCTTCGCCTGATCTTTCAGGGTGCCGGGCACGATCAGGCTTTCCACCCGTCCGCCCTCGAACCTGGAGACGCCGCTGACCAGGTCGACCACCAGCCGCTGGCCGCGGATGACGTTCGGGCCCTGGGTCAGCACCACGGGCTTGCCCACCAGCGTCACGGTGTTGGTCTTCATCTCGAAGATGCCGGTGTCGCCGGAGGCGGTCTGCTCCTTGGTCTTCACCAGCACGCCGCCGGTGGCCTCGAGCTTGCGGATCTGTCCGGACTTCACCGGCTCGCCCTGCTGCGGCGCGCCGGTCTGCGCGCTGGCGGTCTGTCCCTCGCCGGCGGTGCCGGGGGCGACCGAGCCCTCGTAATAGACCAGCAGGTCCTTCGACTGCATGGTGGTGTCGCCCTGCACCACCACCACGTTGCCGGAGAACACCGCGATCTTGTCCTTGTCGCGCACTTCCAGCGAGTTGGCGTTGATCCGCACCGGCTCGTTGCGGTTGCGGGCGAAGCCCTGCAGCGCGTTGGGCACGTTCTGCCCCTGCGCCTGAGCGTGGGCCTCGGTTCCGGCAAGGAGGCCGAGCGCGATCAGGACGAGGGCGAAGGCGGAAACATGGCGCATCGGATGGGGTCTGCTCGACGACGGGAGGAAAGAAGCCCCGGCGTGCGGGGGCGCGGACGGTCCTTCGGGGGCATTGCCCCGCGTGCCGGATGGGCTGCGGGGATCGGGCGGGGTCACCGGTTCGCCTCCGGCCGGCGGGGCGGCAGCGGGGTGTCGGCGCCGGGCTGGCCGCCGGTCTGCACCGTCTGGGTGGCGGGCTTGGAAGGATCGGGCTTGGTGGCGTCTCCGCTCTTCGGGGCCGCGCCTGCGGGCTTGGCTCCGGCGGGCTTGCCGCCGGCCCCCTTGGCCCCCTCGCCCTTCTGCGAGCCCGGCAGGTTGGCGATGCGGAAGTCGAGCTGGACGTTGCCCTGGAAGAGGGCCTTGGCGCCGCGGTCGGACACCGCGAGCTGGTCGGCCACCAGCTTGCCGTCGAGATAGGTGAAGACCACCGGATGGGTGGTGACGATGGTGCCCGCCTTCACGTCGACGTCCGCTTCTTGCAGGCGGCCGGCATAGCCGTCCTTCATGGCGAGATCGACGCCGTTGCCGAGGCTGATGAGCTGGCGCTTGGTGTCGAAGCTGCCGGTGCGCGAGGTGACGCTGACCCAGCCGTTGTTCGCCATGTCCATCCGGGCGTCGACGTCGGTGAGGTCGATGATGTCGGGTCGGGTGAGGTCCTGCGTGGCGGTCTTGGCGTTCACCCGGTAGGAGCGGTTGTCGTCGGGGAAGCCGGAGAGCTTGGGCAGCTCCATGGTCAGCCGCGAGCCGGACAGGGTGAGGTGGCCGATGTCGAACGGCAGGTCGATGCCGACCTTGAACCGGGCCAGCACGGCGCCGGCGCCGAGCACGATCACCGCGCCGATGACGATGAGCGGCAGGATCCGCCGCACGATGCGCACACGCCGGCTATGCCGCTGCGCCTGCCGGAAATCCGGTGCCGAGCGGGAGGAGAAAGCAGCCGCCTCCCGGGAGTCGGGAGCGGCCTCAAGATCGAATTCGTGCGGCGGCACGTGTCGGTTCATGCCTCTGTTCCAGCGCCGGCGCGCCCGGCGCCGCTCGCCACGCATCGCCTCAAGCCACGCTCCTCGGCCGAGCCCGAATGGCTGAGCCCCTAAGGCGTCCCTTGCGGGATCGTCGTGAGAATTTACTCGGGCCGAAGCCCGCCGCCCCGCCGGCCAAAGTGTCCGAAATGGCGTCCCGGCGCAAGTCGCAGCGGAACAGGACGGGAACCAAATCGCCGCAGCCGCGTTCTAGCAGCCTGCTCCGCCCCTGTCACGCAGGCCGAGGCGGCGCCGCGCGCCTTCTGGAAAGGCGACATCAAATGGTGCTTCGGCACCGGCCCGGCGACGCTGTTGCCGGCGCTCATCGATGCCCGCAAGGTGCGCTTCCAAACCCTCAACGCGCCACCGGCCAGCCGCCATGGGGATGCGCTCACCGGTCCCGCCGTCGCTGAGAACGGCGAGGTCAAGGGCTATCCCGACGGCGACGACCATGACATCCGCCTCGAGGGCGAGCAGATCGGTACCGTCGCGCCGGACAGCGCCCGCGCCATCGACATCGAGAGCCTCGTCGCCGCTGATGACGGTGCCGCCACGCTGGCCCCCTTGGGAAGCGTGCTCTCGAAGCCGCCGTATACCAGCGGGTGGTCATCCACGGCGGGGCGCGTGTCGGCGGGGTCTAGGCCGGCGCCGCGGGCCACCTCCGCACCGGCCTCGCCCTCAAGGACGCGCCGTTCCACGCGGTGGCCGGTAGCCCGGTTGAGGATGTGCACGGCCATCCGCCCGGAGGTGGAGGCGGCGGAATGGAGCGTGGCGCCGCAGGCGGGCGCGCCGGGCAGATAGCCCTTCCAATTTGCGCGCGGCGTGGCAGTTTCTCCCCGCCGCCAACGCCGGAATTTACCTCTGTTCCGGCCGGCGGCGGCAAATGCAGATGCGAGGTTGCCCGATGTCGTCCCCGCCGGCCCGCATGCCAGATGCCATCCCTCCCGGGGCGGGCCGTCCGGATCCGGCGGTGCCGGCGCGCTGCGTGGTGGTGCTGGACGGCTTCGCCGGCGCCCGGTGGACGGTGGAGGCGCATCCCGCGCTGACCCCGCTCGATGCCGGCACGGCCCTGGCGTTGCTGCTGGCCGAGGCGCGCCGCCGCGGCTTCACCCGGCCGCAGGTGCTTGCCGGCCCGGCGGCGGGCGCAGTCCGGGCGGAGCTGGCGGGCGGCCCGTTCGCCGATGCCGAGGTCCTGCCGGCGGCGACCCTCGCCGACCTGCCGCCGGCCGACGCAGCGGTGCTGTTGCTGGACGGCACCTGCTGGTTCGACGCCAACTGGCGCGATCTCGCCGCCCGGCTGGGCGACGGTGCGGCGATCGCCGCCACCGGCCCGGATGACATGCCAAGAGGAGCGGCGGTGCTCGCTGCGGGGGCGAGCGCGCTGGCGGGGGAGAGCGTCGCGGCCCTGCTTGCCCGGCTCCACGCCCGCCGCGCGGTCTATGCCGGCCCGGTCCTGGACCTCGCGACCCCGCAGGGGCGGGCGGCGGCCCCGGCGGTCGTCGCCGCGCGGACCGTGCGCCCGGCTGTCTTCCTCGATCGCGACGGCGTGCTCAACGTGGATCGCGGCTACGTGCACGCGCTGGCCGACTTCGCCTGGATCCCCGGCGCGGTGGCCGCGGTGAAGCAGCTCAACGATGCCGGATGGTATGTGTTCGTGGTCACCAACCAGTCGGGCATCGGCCGCGGGCTCTATACCGAGGCCGACATGGCGGCGCTGCACCGGCACATGGCCGACACCTTCGCCCGGGCCGGCGCCTATGTGGACGACTGGCGCCATTGCCCGTTCCATCCCGAGGGCACGGTCGCGCGATACCGGCAGGCGCATCCCTGGCGCAAGCCGGAGCCGGGGATGATCCTCGACCTGCTCGACCACTGGCCGGTGGATCGCGCGGCGAGCTTCCTCATCGGCGACAAGCCCACCGACATCCAGGCCGCGGCCGCGGCGGGGCTGCCGGGGCACCTGTTCGCGGGCGGCGACCTCTCCGCCTTCGTGCGCGGCCTGCTGCCGGCGGCCTGAGAGCCTCCGTCAGGACCTCCGGGGGGAGGATGGCCGCGGGATTGTCCGCCGGATGCATCGGCGACGTCGCAGGATCCGATCCCAAGAGGTTGTCTCAGACGCCCTCAGGCCAGGAGGTCGCGGAGCGCGTCGCGGCGGGCATCGCGGGTGGCGGCGTCCATCGGCGCGCGCACCCCGACGCCGAACACCGGCCCCGGCCAGGCGGCATCGCCCGGATTGCGGGCGACCACATGCACATGGAGCTGCGCCACCATGTTGCCGAGCGACGCCACGTTCAGCTTGGCGCAGCCGGAGGCGGCCTTGAGCGCGGTCGAAACCGCGGCGATCTCAGCCATCAGCGTGGCCCGGCCGGCGGCGTCGAGGTCGATGATCTCCACGAGGCCGGGTCGCCGCGGCACCAGCACCGCCCAGAAGAAGCGGGCATCGTCCACCAGGCGGACTTGGCAGAGTGGCAGGGCGGTCACCACCCGGCCGGCGGGGGGTAGGGCCGGGTGGGGGGGGGACGGCACATCCGGGATAAGCCCCCCC
>CALMSN010000032.1 GCA_937872325.1 uncultured Xanthobacter sp.
TGAAGGCCCAGCTCGCGCTCTATGCGGATGAGCTGAAGCTGGTGCAGGTGTTCAAGCCCAACACCAACACCCAGCGCTTCGCCGAGAAGATCTATGCCGACGTTCTGAGCGTGTGAGGCTCTGGGACGCCCCATCGGAAACCCGTCATGCCCGGCCTCGTGCCGGGCATCCACGCCGGGCCGATCGGGACAATGGGGCAGGGCGGCTCCCGGCGGTCACGGCGATGAGGGCCCGGCCGAGAGTGGGTGCCCCGGCAACCGGCGGCGGGGCGGGCGAAGGGCTGCTGCTGCAGGAGAAACGAGGGCGCGATGGCGGGCGCCCTACCGGCGCCTCGGGCAACCAGTCTCGCACGGCGCCAATCGCCCGCCTTTGATACATCCAGCGGCATAGCCGGGCCCGTTAGACGGCGCCCCCGTACGAGCGGGATGAGCGAGGCCGCCCCCCGGCGACGGCCTATTCGGCCGCCTGCACCGCCGGCTCGGCGCGCGGGGTGCCCGCCGCCGGATGAGCGGGGAAGGGTAGGCCGAGATTCTCGCGCAGGGTGGTGCCCTCATACTCGGTGCGGAACAGGCCGCGCTTGCGCAGGATCGGCACCACCTGCTCGATGAAGTCCTCCAGTCCGCCCGGCAGATGGGGCGCCATGATGTTGAAGCCGTCCGCGCCTTCCTTCACGAAACGCTCCTCCAGCGCATCGGCGATCTCCACCGGGGTGCCCACCACCTGCCAGTGGCCGCGGGCCCCGGCGATGGAGAGATAGAGCTGGCGGATGGTGAGGTTGTCGCGCCGGGCGGCATCGAGCAGGAGCCGCTGGCGGCTCTTCGGCCCGTTGGTCTCGGGCAGGTCCGGCAGCGGCCCGTCGAGGTCGTGCCCCGAGAGGTCGCCCACCCCCATCACGGTGGAGAGCAATCGCAGCCCCACGGTCGGATGGATGAGCGACTGCAGCTCCTCGAACTTCTCCTGCGCCTCCGCCGCGGTGTGGCCGATGACCGGGAACACGCCGGGCATGATCTTCACATGGTCCGGATCGCGGCCGGCATTGGCGGCACGGGCCTTGATGTCGGCATAGAAGGCGCGCGCCTCGGCGAGGGTGCGATGGGCGCAGAAGATGGCCTCGGCACTGGCTCCGGCGAGTGCCCGCCCGTCATCCGACGCGCCGGCCTGCACCACCACCGGATGGCCCTGCGGCGAGCGGGCGACGTTGAGCGGGCCGCGCACCGTGAAGTGTCGGCCGCGATGGTTCAGCACATGCATCTTCTCCGGCTCGAAGAAGGTGCCGGAGAGCTTGTCGCGGACGAAGGCATCGTCCTCCCAGCTGTTCCACAGGCCCTTGACCACGTCGAGGAACTCGCCGGCGCGCTCGTAGCGCTCGGCATGGGGAATGTGGCTGTCGCGGTTGAAGTTGCGGGCCTCCTCCTCGCCGGACGAGGTGACGAGGTTCCACCCCGCGCGCCCGCCGCTGATGAGGTCCAGCGAGGCGAACTTGCGGGCGATGTGGAACGGCTCGTTGAACGACGTGGAGGCGGTACCGACGAGGCCGATATTGTGGGTGACCACCGCGAGGGCGGACAGCAGGGTCAGCGGCTCGAAGCCCACATTGCGCGAGGTGCGGTGGACGGAGTCGAGGCTGGTGTCGCGCACGCCGAGCGAGTCGGAGAGGAAGATGGCGTCGAACTTCGCCGCCTCGGCGATGCGGGCGAGGCGCAGGAAATGGTCCACCCGCACGTTGGCGTTTCCGGGGGCGCGGGGATGGCGCCAGCCGGCGATGTGGTGGCCGTCGGTCATCAGGAAGGCGCCGAGCTTGATCTGACGCGATTTTCTCATGTCTTCGCCTCCAGGGGGCCCTCGCGGCGCCGCCGGGGGCCATCTGCGGCGCCGCGGAAAGCGCGGCAGGCTCGGCCAGTCGGCACGCCCTGAGCCACGCTCGTCCCGGCCGGCGCAGCGGTCGGACCTCATATGTCGCGCAATAAGTATATCAATTCAATCTAATTTATTGACAAAAAACATTCCCCAGCGTCATCATTTGAATCTGCGCGTCCGGCGGCCTGCGAAGGTGCCGGGCGCCGGGCCATCAAGCCTCTGGTTCATCGGGGAAATTCATGTCGTTGATCACAAATCTGAAGCAGGCGATCGCGGGCGGCGTGCTGGCCGTCGGCATCGCCGCCGCCCTCGCCGCGCCGGCGGCGGCCCAGCAGGGGCCGCTGGTGGAGGCCGAATGGCTCTCCAAGAATCTCGACAATCCCAAGGTCCGGGTGTTCGAGGTGAGCGTCGATCCCGGCCTCTACGAGCGCGGGCACATTCCCGGCGCGGTGAACATCAACTGGCACACCGACCTCGTCGACACGGTGAAGCGCGACATCGTCTCCAAGGACAAGTTCGAGGCCTTCCTGCGCGCGGCCGGCGTCACCAAGGACACGACCATCGTCCTCTACGGCGACAACAACAACTGGTTCTCCGCCTGGGGCGGCTGGGTGTTCAACATCTACGGCCTCGGCGACCAGGTGAAGCTGCTCGACGGCGGCCGCAAGTATTGGGAGAAGCTCGGCCTCCCGCTGGATACCAAGACCCCGGCCTACGCCGCCTCCAGCCTCACCCTCTCCGCCCCCAACGCCGCGCTGCGCGCCCGCCTGCCGGACGTGCTCGCCGCCGCCGAGGGCAAGACCAACGCCGCCGTCGTCGACATCCGCTCGGCCGACGAGTTCTCCGGCAAGCTGTTCGCGCCGGAAGGCTCGAAGGAGCTGTCGATCCGCGCCGGCCACGTCCCGGGGGCGAAGAACGTCACCTGGTCGAAGGCGGTGGATCCGGAGACCGGCAAGTTCAAGTCCAAGGAAGAGCTGAAGAAGCTCTATGCGGATGCCGGCATCGACGGCTCCAAGCCGATCATCGTCTATTGCCGCATCGGCGAGCGCTCCAGCCACACCTGGTATGCGCTCTCCCGCATCCTCGGCTACGACGTGCGCAACTATGACGGCTCCTGGACCGAGTACGGCAATTCGGTCGGCGTGCCGATCGCCAACCTCTCCGGCACCGTGTGGCAGGGCCGCTGAGCCCCGCCGTCGATCTCGTCTCTGGACGCCGGCCGGCCTGCACCCGCAGGCCGGCCGGTCCCGTGCTCCGGGTGAGGATCGGGGGCTGACACCAGCGGATCCGAGGTGCGACCGGAAGTGCTCCTCCAGAATTATTGATAGAGATCGGGTCGAATATCGGAAAATAATCTAAAGACTTAAATTGCAGCGTTTTATTCCAGCGCATTGGTAGCCATGTCGCTGGAAAACGCTCGAGGATATCAACTATAGAGCGCTCCTTGTCCGATAGGGAAACGCTCTCGGCGCGGATCACGCCCGCCGCCTTCCACGGACTGCCGCCCCGGCGGCGTCCCTTTCCCAGTCTTCAGCGCGCGGCAGGCCTGATGGTCCGCCGCGCGCGCCTTGCGTTTCAGAGCTCATGACCCTGCCAGCGCCCCCAGCCTCCGCCGCGACCACCTCCGCCATCCGCTCCTCTGCGCCCGCCGCCGCGCATCGCCCGAGCGTTCCGGCGCTGGTGGCCGCGCTCGCCGTCGCCGTCCTGCTGGCCTGGGGCGTGCTGGAGCTGTCGGGGCGGGATGCGGCCTCGCGGGCGCTGGGCCTGTCGCTGGCGCTGGGCGCCGTGTTCGGGGTGACGCTGCAGCGCTCGCGCTTCTGCTTCTTCTGCCACGCCCGCGACCTCATCGAGGGTGGCGATCCGCGCGGGGTGCTGGCCATCCTGGTCGCGCTCGGGGTCGGGGTTGTGGGCTACGGGCTGGTGATCGGCGCCTGGCTGCCGGTGCCGCTGCCCGGACGCCTGCCGCCGGATGCCCATATCGGGCCGGTGAGCTTCGTGCTGGCCGGCGCCGCCTTCGTGTTCGGCTTCGGCATGGCGCTGTCGGGCTCGTGCATCTCCGCCCACCTCTACCGGCTGGGGGAGGGCTCGCCCACGGCGCCCTTCGCCCTCCTCGGCACGGCGGCGGGCTTCTTTCTCGGCTTCCTCACCTGGAACGGGCTGTTCCTGTCGGTGATCTCGGAGGCGCCGGTGATCTGGCTGCCGCATCATTTGGGTTATGCCGGCACGCTCGGCCTCTCGCTGGCGGTGCTGGCGGCGCTGGCCCTTCTCGCCCTCGTCTTCGCCCGCCCTGTGGCGGGGGCGGCGGCGGATGCCGCGCCGCCGGCCGGCGGGCTGGATCTCAGGCAGGCCGGGCATGCGGTCTTCATCGCGCGCTGGCCGGCCTTGGTGGGGGGCGCCATCGTCGGCGTCATCTCGGCGGCGAGCTATCTGCGCGTCGGGCCGCTGGGGGTCACCGCCGAGATCGGCAGCCTCGCCCGCAGCGCCGCCGACGGCCTCCATCTGCTGCCGCAGACGCTCTACGGCCTCGACGGCTTCCGCGGTTGCGCCACCGCGGTGAAGACCGCGCTTTTGTCGAAGAACGGGCTGTTCGTGCTGGGCCTCATCGGCGGCAGCTTCGCCGCGGCGCTGCTGGCCGGCCAGTTCACGCCGCGCCGGCCGCGCCTTGCCGATGTGGCGTCCGGGCTCGCCGGCGGCCTGCTCATGGGCTGGGGCGGCATGACCGCGCTCGGCTGCACGGTGGGCGTGCTGCTCTCGGGAATCCATGCCGGGGCGCTGTCCGGCTGGGTCTTCCTCCTCGCCGCCTTCGCCGGCATGCTCGCCGGCCTGCCGCTGCGCCGGCGGATCGCCTGATACCGGCGGCCCCGGTCTTCCGCCGGTGCCGCGTGAGTTGCGCTCAAGCGCCGTGCGGGGACCGGCGCTTATGCCATCGGCCCCGGTCTTCGGCCGGTCTCGAGTGGGTCGCGCTCAGGCGCAGCGCAGGCTTGAACCCGCCACCGGCGCACGGAAGCGTCGCGCGCCCCGAGCCCTATCGCAGCCCGAAGCCGAGGGCGGCGAGGAAGTCGCGCATGCGGTCGCGCCCGCTCAAGGCCGGCGCGCCGCGGACCCGGGTGAGGGCGGCGCTGATCCAGCCCACCTCCGGCAGCTTCTGGCCGGCCTGGAAGGTCTTCAGCGTCGTCTCGTAATGGTCGAGGGCGGCCTGCGGCAGGGCTGGATCGTAGCGCTCGCGGTGGAGCACCAGGCGCTGGGCGAGGCGGGGCTTCCCCTCCGCCGGGCGCTCGGGATCGGGATAGCCGATGGCGAGGCCGAACACCCCGAGCACGTTGGGCGGCAGGCCCAGCAACTGCGCCACCTCCACCGGCCGGTTGCGGAAGGCGCCGAGATACACCCCGCCGAGCCCGAGGGATTCCAGCGCGGTGAGGGCGTTCTGCGCCGCCAGCGCGGCATCGATGACACCCACCAGCAGCGTCTCCAGGAAGTCTAGGCCCTCGGTGGGCGCGTCGGCGCGGCGGCCGATCTCCTCCAGCCGCGACAGGTCGGCGAGCCAGACCAGGACCAGCGGCGCCTCGACCACATGCTTCTGCCCGCCGGCGATCTCGGCGAGGCGCGCCTTGGTGGCCGGGTTCTCGATCGCCACCACGCTGAAGGTCTGGAGGTTGGAAGAGGAGGGCGCCGACTGCGCCGCCGCCACCAGGGTCTCCAGCAGCCCCTCGGGCAGCGGACGGTCGGAGAAGGCGCGCACCGAGCGGTGGGAGAGGAGGCCGGCGATGGTGTCGTTGAACAGGATGCCGGCGGGCGCCTCGGCCGCGCCGTAGCGCGCCTCCAGCAAGTCGCGGGCGGCGGCGGGGACCGCGGGCCGGACGGGGGCGTCGGACAGGGACATGGGGAACTCCTTCAAAAGGCGGTGGGACAGGCGGCGCCGGATCGGACTGACGCCGTCGGCGGTGGTGTTTGACCGACGTCGCGTGGGTCGTGCTCAAGCGCCGCGCGGGCCTTCCCAGAGGTGCATCAATCAAGCCCGGGGCGCTTGGGCAAGACGTCTTCGCCGGGCGGAACGGGCTCCGTCGATGCGATCAATCGCACTTCGGATGGGCAAGGGCGCAACGATCATCGCCCCCTGTATCGCAGGGCATCTCACGCCCCCGTGGCGAGCCGGTGGCGTGCGGGCGTCGCCGCCGGCGCCCGGCGGAAGGCCGCCGCCGGGTGGGTCTGCGGCAGGCGGGCGCCGCGGCCGGGCGACAGCTTCTCGCGCAGGGTGCCCTCGGCATAGGCGGTCTTGTAGACCCCGCGGTCCTGCAGCTCGGGCACCACGAGATCGATGAACGCCTCGAGCGTCTCCGGCGAGACCAGGCGGTTGAGGTTGAAGCCGTCGATGTCGGTGTCCTCCACCCAGGAGATCAGTGCCTCCGCCACCTCGCCGGGCGCGCCGACGATGAAGGGGGCGCGGGCGCCGATGGCGGAGAGGGTGGCGAGGTCCTTCACCTTCAGCGGCGCGGCGCTGCGCAGGGTGAGGTTCTCCAGGGTGGACTGGATGGCGTTGCTCTTCACGTAGGAAATCGCCTCCTCCGGATCGAGGGTCGAGAGGTCGACCCCGGTCCAGCCGGAGAGCAAGGCGAGCTGCCCGGCGGTGTGGACGTATTGCGCATAGTCGGCGAGGCGGTCGAGGGCCTCGGCCCGGGTCGGGGCGACGATCACCGTGGCGCCGGCGAACATGTGGATGTCGTAGGGGTCGCGCCCGACATCGCCCGCCGCCCGCCGCACCGCCTGCACCGCCTCGGCGAGGATGGGGCGGGTCTGGCCGTTCAGGAAGATGGCCTCGGCATGCCGCGCCGCGAACAGCCGGCCGCGCCCGGAGGTTCCCGCCTGGTAGAGCACCGGCGTGCGCTGGGGCGAGGGCTCCGCGAGCTGGATCCCGTCCACCTGGTAATAGGGCCCGTCATGGCGGATGCGGTGCACCTTCGCCGGATCGGTGAAGATGCGGCCGGCCCGGTCGCGACGCACCGCGTCGTCCTCCCAGCTGCCTTCCCAGAGCTTGTAGAGGGCGGCGAGGAAATCCTCGGCCGCCTCGTAGCGGGCATCGTGGGCGCGGTTGGCCGCCTGGCCCATGCCCCGGGCGGCGCTGTCGAGATAGCCGGTCACCACGTTCCAGCCGACGCGCCCGTTGGTGAGATGATCGAGCGTCGCGAAGCGGCGGGCGAACTGGTAGGGGTGCTCGTAGGTGAGATTGGCCGTCACCCCGAAGCCGATATGGCGCGTCGCCTGCGCCATGCTGGGCACCACCAGGGTGGGATCGATGTCCGGGGTCTGCGCGGCCGAGACGAGGGCCGCCTCCGGGCTGCCGGCATAGACGTCGTAGACCCCGAAGACGTCGGCGATGAAGATGCCGTCGAACAGGCCGCGCTCGGCGGTGCGGGCCAGATTTACCCAGTAATCGAGGGTGTTGTAGTCCGCCGCCGTGTCGCGCGGATGCGCCCACAGGCCGGCCCAGGCGTGGCCGGGCGAGGCCATGTTGAAGGCGTTGAGGCGGATCTCCTTGCGCCGGCTCATGGCATCCTCCTCCGTCAGCTGTACAGCGGGGTGGGGGTGATGGTGCCGTTGAGGGCGAAGTTGCCCACCTCGCGCGACTTGTAGGCAACCGGATCGTGCAGCGTGTGGGTGCGGATGTTGCGCCAGTAGCGGTCGTAGCCGAGGGCGCCGGCGGTGGCGCGGGCGCCCATCAGCTCGAAGATCTTCGAGGCGACTTCCAGCGCGGTGCGGGTGGCGTGCACCTTGGCCGCGTAGATGGCCGCGGCGGCGAGGTTGCGCTCGTCGCCGGTGATGGCGTTGCCGAGCGCCGTGGCCGCCTCGAAGCGCGCGCCGGCGACATCGGCCAGGGCGAGGGAGGCGCGCAGCTCGACGTCGAGGTCGCCGAAATGCTCCAGGATGTAGGGATCGAGCCGCGCTTCGGCGACGCCCGAGGCCTGCCAGGGCCGCGAGATATCGCGGATATAGCGGCCCGCCTCGGCGAGCGCGCCTTCCGCCGTGCCGAGATAGAAGTTGACGATGGTGAGCTGGTGGAACGGCACCACAAGGCTGGTGCGGGCCGGCGGCGGGGCGGCGGGATCGCCCAGCACCTCATCGGCGGCGATCCGCACCCCGGCGAAGGTGATGGTGCCGCTCTCCGACAGGCGCTGGCCGAAAGCGTCCCAGTCGTTGCCGTGGCTCACCCCCGCGCGGTCGCCGGGGACGACGATGACGGCGAAGCCGTCGCCGAGCCGGGCGCGCAGGGTGATGCGGTCGGCCAGCGCGGCGTTGGAGGCGAAGGTCTTGCGGCCGTCGAGGCGGAAGCCGTCGCCGTCCGGCGTGAGGACGGATTCCGGATCCCGCGGATTGGAGGCGCCGCCCCAGAACCAGCGGCCGGCGACGGCGGCGCGGGTGAGCGTCGCAGCCTGCTCCGCGTCTGCCCGCCACAAGGCGTTGGTGAGGTGGAGATAATGGTAGGCGAGAAGCTGGGCGATGGAGGTGTCGGCGCGGCCGATGATGCGCACGGCGGTCAGCGCATCGGTGAAGCTGCCGCCGCCCCCGCCGAGCCCGGCGGGGTAGAGCAGCTCCAGCAGCCCGGCCTCGCGCAGCAGCGCCAGTTCGCGGCGGGGCGAGGCCCCGGCCCGGTCGCGCGCCGCGGCATCCGGCACCAGCGCATCGGCGACGCCCTGGGCGCGTTCCGCCCAGTCGGGCGCGGGCCCCGGGCCGGACGCCGGCAGCGGGCGCAAAGACGGGTGGGTCGAGGAACGCGGCATGGCGGGTCTCCGCTGGGGCTCGGAGCCCGCGCCGGCCGGCCTGCAGGGCAGGCAGACCGGCGGGCACGGTCTCCGTCTTGTAGGTCCGGTCCGGCCGCCTTCGGGCGAGGCCGGTCCGGCGCGGCGTCGAATAAGCGGGCTCACCACGCCGGCAGGATGCTTCCCTTGAACTTGGCGAGGGTGAAGTCCTTCACCGGCTGCGAGCGGTAGATCTCGATGAATTTCTTGATCCGCGGATCGTCCTTGCGGTCGTCGCGGGCGGCGAAGACGAGGGTGAAGTAGGGCTTGGCCTCCTCCACCGTGGTCTCGGCCACCAGCGCCTTGTTGAGGTCGAGGCCCGCGAGATAGGCGTAGTTGGAGGAGACGAAGGCCGCCGCCACGTCGTCCAGCGAGCGGGGCAGCTGGGCGGCGTCGATCTCGACGATCTGGAGCTTCTTCGGGTTCTCCGCCACGTCCAGCACGCTGGCATAGAGGCCCTTGCCCGGCGCCAGCTTGATGAGACCCGCCTTCTGGAACAGCAGCAAGGCGCGGCCGCCATTGGTGGGATCGTTGGGAATGGCGATCTTGGCGCCGGCCGGGATGTCGGCGATGTTCGTGTACTGCTTCGAATAGATGCCCGCCGGCACCAGGATGGATTCGTCGAGGGCGGCGATCTGGTAGCCCCGCGTCTTGATCTGGTTGGCGAGATAGGGGCGGTTCTGGAAGTTGTTGAGGTCGATTTCGCCGGCCTGCAGGGCGGCGTTGGGCTGGTTCCAGTCGGTGAACTCGATGATCTCCGCCTTCAGCCCCTGCTTTTCCGACAGCCGCGCGGCCTCGCGCAGGATGTCGCCGTAGGGGCCGGCGGAAACGCCCACCTTCAGCGGCTTGTCGGCGGCGGGCGCCTGGGCGCCGGCGGGGGCGGCAAGGGCGAGGGCGGCGAAGGCCGCGAGGGCGAAGGCGGTGAGGCGGGCGGAAAGGCCGCGGCGGGGAGCTGGGGTCATGATGTCCATCGATGCGTTTCGGTGTCGGGGGAAGGGGTGGGCGGCTCAGGCGGCGGGGAACGCCCCTTCATGGGCGCTCTCGCTGATCGGGCGGCGGCTGTTGGGGGTCTCGCCGCCGTGGAAGCTCTCCGGCAGGAGGGTCTTGTCGCCCTGCCGGCCGACCGCGATGGCGATCTCCACCGCGTAGTCATCCGGCACCTTGAGGTCGGCGCGGGCTTTCTCCACGTCGAAACCGCCGATGCCGTGGGCGTGCCAGCCGAGCTTCGAGGCCTGCAGGGCGAGGTTGGCCCAGGCCGCCCCGGTATCGAAGGAATGGGTGCGCGAGGCGACGACCTCGCTGGTGCCCGGCCGCACGAAGGAGCGGGCGGAGAGCGCCACGATCAGCACCGCCGCCTGCTTCGCCCATTGCTGGTTGAAGGGGTTGAGCAGGCCGAGGAAGGTCTCGAACGCGGGGGTGCCGCGCCGGGCGTAAAGGAAGCGCCAGGGCTGCGAATTGTAGCTGGAAGGCGCCCAGCGGGCCGCCTCGAACAGCGAGTTCAGCTCCGCGGGCGAAATCTCCGCGCCGGTGAAGGCGCGCGGCGACCAGCGGTCGAGGAAGATGGGCTCCACGGGGTGTTCCGCCTGGCGCGGATTGACGGCAATGGTCATGGAAAGTCCTCGTGCGTCCGGGAAGGTCATGCGCGGCCGGGGCCGCATGGAGGGCTTGAGAAAAGCGCGACCGCGCCGCAGGGGACGGCACGGCCGCGAAGCTTCGTCTCAGGCGGTGGCACGGGCCTCGCCGGCATAGAGGCTGGCGGGACGCGGCAGGCCGGAATGCTCGCGCAGGGTCGCGCCGGTGTACTCGTGCCGGAACAGTCCGCGCCGGCGCAGGATCGGCACCACCTCGGAGGCGAACAGGTCGAAGCCGCCGCGGAACCAGGGCGGCATCACGTTGAAGCCGTCGGCGGCGCCGCTTTCGAACCAGAGCTGGATCTCGTCGGCGATGCGGTCCGGGGTGCCGACGAAGACGTAGTGGCCGCGGGCGCCGGCGAGCCGGTCGATGAGCTGGCGCAGGGTCGGCTTCTCCCGCCTCACGATGTCCACCACCAGCTGGAACCGGCTCGCCACCTGCTTGGCCGGCCCGACGTCGGCGAAGGCGTCCAGCGGCACCTCGGCGTTCAGCGGGTGTCCGGTGAAGTCGACGCCGGTGATCTGCTTGAGCTGGGTGAGGGAATAGGCCGGCTGGATGAGGTCGTTCAGCTCCTCATGGAGCCGGCGGGCCTCCGCGTCGCTGGCGCCGATATAGGGGCTGATGCCGGGCAGGACCTTCACATGGTCCGGATTGCGCCCGAGCCCCTCGGCCTGGCGCTTGATGTCGGCATAGAAGGCCCGGGCGCTCTCCACCGTCTGGTGGGCGGTGAAGATGGCCTCGGCGTAGCGCGCGGCGAACGAGCGGCCGTCGTCGGACGAGCCCGCCTGCACGTAGACCGGGCGGCCCTGCGGGCTGCGCGGGGTGTTGAGCGCGCCCTTCACCCGGAAATGCCGGCCCACATGCTCGATGGGGTGGATCTTGGCATCGTCGGCGAACAGGCCGGAGGCGGCATCGGCGACGAGGGCGTCGTCCTCCCAGCTGTCCCAGAGCTTGGTCACCACGTCGAGGAACTCGGTGGCGCGGGCGTAGCGCTCGGCATGGCTCGGCGTCTCGGCGAGGCCGAAATTGCCGGAGGCCTGGGGCACCGCGGTGGTGACGATGTTCCAGCCGGCCCGCCCGCCCGAGAGGTGATCGAGCGAGGCGTAGAGCCGGGCCAGGTTGTAGGGCTCGTAATAGGTGGTGGAGGCGGTGCCGATGAGACCGATGCGGGTGGTCGCGGCGGCGATGGCCGAGAGCCAGGTCAGCGGCTCGATCCGGAAGCGCGCGGCGTAGCGAATGTTGTCCACCTGGGCCGGGCCGTCGGCGAAGAACACCGCGTCGAACTTCGCCGCCTCGGCCGAGCGGGCGAGGTCCTGGTAGAAGGTGATGTCGGTGAGGCGGTCGGGGGTCGAGCCCGGATAGCGCCAGCCGGCCTCGTGGTGGCCGCCGGGATAGATGAACAGGTTGAGGGCGAGCTGCCGGCCGGGCCGGGACTGCGAAGGGGCCATGGGATCTCTCTCTCAGGGCGCGTTTGCGGGCAGGGCGGAAACCGGGGCGTGCTCCACGGTGCGATCCGATCGGTGAAGCGCCCGGTGAACGAGCAATGGAGAACGCGTGCCCCGCCTGCGGCGTGGGCCGGGCGGCGCGTGCTCCTATCCGGCCTTGGCGGCGGGCGGCGGCACGGCGCGCAGCGCGGCCGAGCGTTCGGCGACGCGCGCGGCGGCATCGCGGCCGCCGGTCAGCGGCACCCGGCCTTCCACAGGGTGGCCGGGATCGGTGTAGAACGGGGTCGAGACGTGGCCTTCCGGCACCAGGGAGGCGACCAGCGCCTCGTCTTCCGCGGTGAAGCGATAGTCGAGCGCGGCCACGTAATCGTCCCACTGCGCCTCGGTCCGCGGGCCGGCGATGGCCGAGGTGACGAGGCGGTTGTTCAGCACGAAGGCGATGGCGAAGGCGGTGGGCGAGACGCCCCGCGCCTGCGCGTGCCGGGCGACCGTCTCGGCGATGGGGAGGGATTCCGGCCGCCACTCGGTCTCAAGAATCCGCCGGTCGCCGCGGCCGGCGCGGGTGTCGGCCGCGGGCGCGGCGCCGGGCGCGTACTTGCCGGTGAGCACGCCGCGGGCCAGGGGCGAGTAGGAGACCACGCCGAGCCCGTAGAAATGGGCCGCGGGCAGTTGCTCCACCTCCGCCGAGCGGTCGACGATGTTGTAGAGCGGCTGGCTGGCGATGGGGCGGTCGATGCCGAGCTGGTCGGCGAGGTGGGCGACCTCGGCGATCCGCCAGCCGCGGAAGTTGGAGAGCGCGAAATAGCGCACCTTGCCGGCGCGGATGAGGTCCGCCACCGCCCGCACCGCCTCGCCGAGGGGGGCGTCGAAGACGGCGCGGTGGAAATAGAGGATGTCGACATAGTCGGTGCCGAGGCGCCGCAGGCTCGCCTCGGCGGCCTCGATGATCCACTTGCGCGAGAGGCCCTGGCGGTTCGGCCCCTCGCCGAGCGGATTGGCGAGCTTGGTGGCCAGCACGAAGGCGTCGCGATCGCCCTTCAGCGCGCGGCCCACCACCTGCTCTGTCACCCCCTGCTGGTAGACGTCGGCGGTGTCGATGAAGGTGAAGCCCCGGTCCTTCGCCTTGCGGATGATGCGGTGCGAGGTCGCCTCGTCGGTGGGGCCGCCGAACATCATCGTGCCGAGGGTCAGCTGCGGCACCTTCAGGCCGCTGCGGCCGAGATAGCGATAGTCGGTCATTGAGACGTCCTTGTCAGCGCCGTGCCCGCGGCGGTCCGGGAGCCTCACGATAGGAGCCTCGCTCATTTCGTCAATTGATTTTATATAAAATCGATGCATTAAGTTGAGTAATGCCCGGATGCCGGGCCGCCTCGCGCCGAGGAAGGTCGAAACATGAGCAGCGCCGCGCCCGCCTTCGCCCCAGCTCCAACCGCGGACGCCCCTGCGCCAGGGCTCAATCCGCGCCACATCACGATCCATCCGCTCACCGGCCATATCGGCGCGGAGATCGAGGGGCCGGATCTTTCCCGGCCGCTGGCGCCAGAGGCGGTGGCAGAGATCCGCGACGCCCTCGCCCGATGGAAGGTGGTGTTCTTCCGCGACCAGCCGCTGGACCACGCCCAGCACGTCGCCCTCGCCGAGGCCTTCGGCGCGCCCACCATCGGCCATCCGGTGTTCGGCTTCGTGGAGGGTCACCCGCAGATCTATTCCGTCGCCCGCGACCGCTTCGCCGGCCGCCACACCGGCGAGCCGCTGATCCGCCCCTGGACCGGCTGGCACACCGACGTCACCGCCGCGGTCAATCCGCCGGCCGCCTCGATCCTGCGCGCCGACGTCATTCCCCCCTATGGCGGCGACACCTTCTGGACCAACCTGGTGGTGGCCTACGAGGCGCTGTCGCCGACCCTGCGCGGCTTCGTCGACACCCTGCGCGGCATCCATTCCTTCACCGCCCCCGAGGGGCAGGCGGGCACTGACGATTTCCGCGACAAGAACCGCCGCCGCCCGCTCGTCAGCGAGCATCCGCTGGTGCGGGTGATTCCGGAGACCGGCGAGCGGGTGCTGTTCGTCAGCCCGTCCTTCCTCAAGCGCGTCACCGGCCTTGCCCCGCGCGAGAGCCAGCAGCTTCTGGAACTGCTGTTCGAGCACGTCACCCGGCCGGAATTCACCGTGCGCTTCCGCTGGCGGCCGGGCTCCATCGCCTTCTGGGACAACCGGACCACCGCCCATCTCGCCCCGCGCGACATCTACAGCCTCGATTTCGATCGCCAGCTCTACCGCATCACCCTCAAGGGCGAGGTGCCGGTGGGGGTGGACGGGCGGCCCTCCACCGCCATCGACGGCGAGCCGCTGGACGCCTTCTCCGCCGCCACCGCCTGACGGGGCGGGAGACCCGGGCGGGTGCCGATCACCGCGTCCCGCCACGGACCTGAATTGCTGCGTTTCTCCCCACTTGCGGGCCTGCGGTTCGCCGCAGGCCCGTCTTTTTTCCGCCCTCGATTCTCCGGGACCTCCGCCCATGACCGACGCCGCCCGCCGCGACCTCCTCATTCTCATCGCCCCCGGCTTCGAGGATCCCGCCCGGCCGGGTCAGCTTTTCTTCTGCCCGGACTGCAACCAGGTGGAGGGCGTGCTGGCAGCCAATGCCGGCCTCGCCGCGGCGGTAGAGGTGAGGCGCGTCGGCTTCGCCCGCCCACGTGCCGAGGTGATCGCGCTGCTGGGGGAGCCCAACCAGAGCCTGCCGGTGCTCATCCTCGGCGACGGCGCGCCGCCTCCCGCCGATGCGCAGCACCATGCCGGGCTCACGTTCGTCAACGACACCCGCCGGATCCTGGAACTCCTCGCCGAGCGCCACGGCGTGCCCGCTCCGCACTGAGCGGAGGCCGGCGCAATCTAAAAGCCCTTGCGCCGCAAGGGATTGCGGTCCGGAGCGATTGGTCCGAACTAATTTCTATTAAAACAATAGACAAAATATAATTAGCCCATAAAGTATCCCGACAAGACGCCGCGACGGCCGTGCCGGTCGCCGCGGGAGGAGCCGAGATGGCCGATCGCCAGCTGCATCTGAACGTCAACGCGCTCAATTCGGGCTTCTACAGCTCGGCCTGGCGAGCGGAGGGGAGCGATCCGAGGGCGTTCGTGGATGTGCGGCACTATGTGCGGGTCGCCCGGATCGCCGAGCGCGGCACCTTCGACGCCATCTTCCTCGCCGACGTCCCGTCCTTCGCCGACCGGCCGGAGCTGCGCCCCTTCCAGGCGCTGGAGCCCACCATCGTGCTCGCCCACGTGGCCGCCGCCACCGAGCATCTCGGCCTCATCGGCACCGCCTCCACCACCTACAACGACCCCTACAACCTGGCCCGCCGCTTCGCGTCCCTCGACATCGCCAGCAATGGCCGGGTGGGCTGGAACATCGTCACCACGGCGGATGCCTCGGCCTCGCGCAATTTCGGCTTCGACGAGGTGGAGGCCCACGCCCAGCGCTATGAGCGCGCCGCCGAGTTCGCCGACGTGGTCACCGCCCTGTGGGACAGCTGGGAGGACGACGCTTTCGTCGGCGACAAGGCCTCCGGGCGCTTCATCGACACCTCCAGGGTGCATCCCATCGAGCATCGCGGACGGCACTTCGACGTCCGCGGGCCGCTCAACGTGCCGCGCTCCAGCCAGGGCCGGCCGGTGCTGGTGCAGGCCGGCGGATCGGCCGACGGCCAGCGCCTCGCCGCCCGGCATGCGGAGGCCATCTTCTCGGTCGCCCATTCGCTGGAGGAGGCGCAGGCCTTCGCCGCCGCCATCCGCGCTCAGGCGCGGGCCTTCGGGCGCCGCGGCGACGACATCGTCATCCTGCCCGGCCTTTGCACCATCATCGCCTCCACCGCCGCGGAAGCCCGCCGGCGCGAGGAGGAGCTGTGGGCGCTCGCCTCCGGCGAGTACGGGCTGAAGCGGGTCGCCGGCATCCTCAAGGTGGACCCCGCCCGGCTCGATCTCGACGCCGAGCTGCCGGAAATCGAGCGTCCCGCCGACGGCATGCAGACCTTCTTCGACGCTCTGGTGGGCGCCGCCCGCCGCGACCGGCTCACCGTGCGCCAGCTCATTCGCCGCTTCGGCGGCTCCACCGGCCACCGGGTCGTGGTGGGCACGCCGGAGGAGATCGCCGACGACATCGAGACCTGGTTCCGCTCCGGCGCGGTGGACGGCTTCAACCTGATGCCGGACGTGCTGCCGGACGGGCTCGAGGTGTTCGTCGACCATGTGGTGCCGCTGCTGCGCCGGCGCGGCATCTTCCGCACCGGCTATGGCGGGCGGACCCTGCGCGCGCATTTCGGCCTCGCCCACCCGGCCAGCCGCTTCGCCCCCGTCTCCGCACCGCCCGCCCGCGCCGCCACCAGCGCCTGAGCGGGCCAGCAAGGATCGACCACCACATGAGCCAGACCGAAGATGCATGGGGCGCCGGCCCGACGGCCCGCTACGAGGAGCTGGCGAGCCATTTCCGCCCCATCTTCCGGCGCATCCGCGAGAGCGCGGTGGAGCGCGAGCAGGCCCATCGCCTGCCGCGCGCGGAGATCGCCGAGCTGAAGGCGGCCGGATTCACCACCCTGCGCCTGCCGCAGGACGAGGGCGGCTTCGGCGCCACCCTGCCGGAGCTGTTCAACCTGCTGATCGAGCTGGGCGAGGCCGATTCCAACGTCGTCAACGCCCTGCGCGCGCATTTCGGCTTCACCGAGGAAGTGCTGAACTCGCCCTTCAAGGACTATCGCGACCGCTGGGTGGCGCGGATCGCCGCCGGGCAGACGTCCGGCAGCGGCTTCTCCGAGGCCGATGGCAACACGGTGGGCCACTTCTCCCCCCGCCTCGTGCGCGACGGCGAGAACTTTCGCCTCGACGGCCAGAAATACTACACCACCGGCTCGCTCTTCGCCGACTGGATCAATCTCGGCGCCGATGACGAGAATGGCGATTTCATCCTCGCCCAGGTGCCCACCGATGCGCCCGGCGTCAGCATCGTCGACGACTGGGACGGCTTCGGCCAGCAGCTCACCGCCTCCGGCACCGCCACCTTCACCAACGTCGCGCTCTCGGCCGACGACATCAATCCGCAGCGCCGGCGGTTCCGCTACTCGCTGGCCTTCTACCAGCTGGTGCACCTCGCCACCCTCGCCGGCATCGGCCGGGCGGCGGCGGGGGATGTGGCGCAGCTCGTCTCCAGCCGCCGCCGGGTGTTCAGCCATGGCAATGCGGACCGCGCCGGGGCCGATCCGCAGATCCTCCAGGTGGTGGGCAAGGTGCGCGCCAGTGCCTACGGCGCCGGCGCCACCGTGCTGCGGGCGGCCGAGGCGCTGGAGCGGGTCTACGAGACCCGGGCCAACGAGGTGTCGGGCGGCCAGGACCTGTTCGTCGCGGTGGCCGACCTGGAGGTGAACCAGAGCGTGACCGTGGTCACCTCCCTCATCCTCGATGCCACCACGCTGCTGTTCGATGCGCTCGGCGCCTCGGCGGCGAAGCGCGGGGTCGGCCTCGACCGGCACTGGCGCAACGCCCGCACCCTCTCCTCCCACAATCCGCGGATCTATCGCGAGCGCATCGTCGGCGACTTCGCGGTCAACGGCACCTGGCCGCCCGGCCCCTACCGCGTCGGGGCGCCGGCCGCCAACGGCGGCTGAACCGCCCCTCCCGCAAAGCCCGCACCGCAGCCGAGAGACCTTCATGACCACGCCTGATGCCGAAGCCCTCACCCGCCTCGCCGCCGAGGCCCGCCGCGACCTTGCCCGCATCGGCGAGGGCGGGGCGGACTGGGTGCAGCCGCCGCAGGGCATCGACCACAACGTGGTGGTGGTCGGCGCCGGCCAGAGCGGCCTTGCCGCCGCCTTCGGCCTGCGCCGCGCGGGCATCGGCGGGGTCAGCGTGGTGGATGCGGCGGCGGCGGGCGGGGAGGGCATCTGGCGCGGCGCGGCGCGCATGAGCGTGCTGCGCACCCCGAAGGCGCCGCCGGGCCCGGAGCTCGGCCTGCCGAGCCTCTCCTTCCAGGCCTGGTACGAGGCCGCCTATGGCGCCGCGGCCTATGCCGCGCTGCCCGCCGTGCCGCGGGAGATCTGGGCGGATTACGTGGACTGGTTCCGCGCCGCCGCCGCCATCGAGGTGCGCAACCGCGTCAGCCTCGAGCGGGTGGAGCCGCAGGAGGGGGCACTGCGGCTCCACTTCGTTTCCCCTGGCCGCCGCTTCACCGAGACCACGCGCAAGCTGGTGCTGGCCACCGGCATTGCCGGCTCGGGCGGCCCCTTTGTGCCGGATCTGGTGCGCCGCGGCCTGCCGCAGCATCTCTACGCCCACACCCATGCCTTCGATCCGGCGGCGCTGAAGGGCCGCACGGTGGCGGTGCTGGGCGCGGCGGCCTCCGCCTTCGATGCCGCCGGGGCGCTGCTGGAAGCCGGCGCCAGGGCGGTGCACCTCTTCTCCCGCGGCGAGGACCTCGCCCGCGGCTCGGCTATGAAGCCGTTCTCGTTCTTCGGCGCCTGGGAGCATTTCCACGCTCTGCCGGATGCCGACCGATGGGCGGTGATGCGCCATTTCCGCCGCCGCGCCTCGTTCCCGCCGGTGCCGGCGGTGCAGCGGGCCACCGCCCACGCCGGTTTCCGCCTGCATCTCGATGCGCCGTGGCGGGCGGTGGCGCCGCACGGGGAGGGGGTGCGCATCACCCTCGGCTCCGGCGACACCGTCGATGCCGATTTCGTGGTGGTGGGCACCGGCTATCTCGCGGACGCGCGGCTGTTTGCGCCCTTCGCCGATTTCGCGCCCGCTATCGCCCGCTGGTCGGACCGGGTGGCGACGGCGGCCGGCGAGGAGGAGGCGCTGGCCGCCGCGCCCTATCTCGGCCTCGGCTTCGAGCTGGTGGAGGCGCAGCCGGGGGCGGCGCCGTTCCTGGCGGACATCCATTTCCTCGGCTTCTCGGCCATGACCTCCACCGGCCGTCCGGTGGGCGACATCGCGAGCCTGCGCCACAACGTGCCGCGAGCGGTGGCGGCCATCGGGCGCGACCTGTTCCTGCGCGACCGGTCGGCCCATCTCGCCCGCTTCCTGGCCCCGGTGGGCACCACCGACCTGCCGCGCGAGGCCTATGCCGGCGCGCTCGCCGCCTCCGCCATCGTCACCGCCGCCGAATGAGCCCGGCCCCCGCAGCCTCAGGAGCAGACATCGTGGCCCCCAGCCAGCCCCTGACCCGGAACGATCTTTCCGCCGCGCCGATTTCGAAGGCGGAGGCGGGCCCGGCCGTCGCCCTGGCCCTGGTCGACCTCAGCCGGGAGCATCCGGCGAGCCCGACGCATTCGCGCCTCACCCCGGGCCTGCGGTTCCTGTCGCGGGCGCTGCTGCCGGCGGGGATGCCCCGGGTGCGCCTGGCCCGCTGGCGGGCGGTGGCGAAGGCCGGGCGGTGCGCTTTTTTTAATGGCCCGGCGACCACCGGGATCACCGCCGCCTATGCCGAGCTGCTCCGCACCGGCGAGCTGCAGAGCGCCATTCCCGCCTCGCTGGCACGTGCGCTCGCCGGCCTGGCGCTGGGCGCGGTGTTCGGGCTGGTGCTGGGCCTGTTCGCCGGGCTGTGGCGGGTCGGCGAGGAGCTGTTCGACGCACCCCTGCAGATGCTGCGGACCATCCCCCTCATCGCGAGGCGTCCGCCGCACACCGATCGTGCGCATCCCTAATGCTTTGGCAACCCGAACAACACGTCGACCAATTCTGCCGAGGCCCACAACCGTGAGAGTCTTTCCATTAACTTCCGCCTCGCGACAATCGGGCTTCGACGCAGGCGTTCGCCACAACCTCTGAGCCTGGTTGTCGCGCGCATAATGGAGATGCCTGGTAAGACTTAGCATCAACGCGATAGCATGTTCAGCAACCGCGGCTTCATTGGACGTCTGCGCGCTCGCCAACCGGATCCCCCTGCGTGCGATCGGCGGGAATTCAAACCAGTCCATGCCGGCGCTGGTGGACTGAATAAATTGAAGATGCGGCGCCCTCT
>CALMSN010000033.1 GCA_937872325.1 uncultured Xanthobacter sp.
GTGACCTCCGGCCTGAGCGACGGCGAGAGCGTGGTGATCGCGGCGCCGCAGCAGCCGCGGTCCACCAATCCGGGGCCACCGCCCGGCCCGCCGCCGCGGTTCATGTGACCGCGGCGCCGGAGACCCATGCCATGAACATCATGACCCCCGGCCCCGGCGATGGCCACCCGCCCGCGCCCATCCCGCTGGCCGATCCCACAGGCTCCCCCCCGGTCGAGCCCTTGATCGTCCTCGAGAACGTCAGCAAGCTCTATCCTTCGGGGGAGGGGGTGGTGCGGGCGCTGGACGAGGTCAGCCTCACCATCATGCCGGGCGAGTACGTGGCCATCATGGGCCAGTCGGGCTCGGGCAAGTCGACGCTGATGAACATCCTCGGCTGCCTCGACCGGCCGACCCTGGGGCGCTACCTGGTGGCCGGGCGCGACGTCGCCCATCTCGACGCCGACGAGCTCGCCGCCCTGCGCTGCCGCACCTTCGGCTTCGTGTTCCAGCGCTACAACCTGCTCCCCGCCATCACGGCGGAGGAGAATGTGGAGATCCCCGCCATCTATGCCGGCCGGCCGCGGGGGGAGCGGCGGGCGCGGGCCGACGACCTGCTGTCCCGGCTCGGCCTCGGCGAGCGCGCGAGGCACCTGCCGACCCAGCTTTCCGGCGGCCAGCAGCAGCGCGTCTCCATCGCCCGGGCGCTGATGAACGCCGCCCCGGTGCTGCTGGCGGACGAGCCCACCGGCGCCCTCGACAGCGCCTCCGGCGCGCAGATGCTGGAGTTCCTCGCCGAGCTGCACCGCGAGGGCTTCACCATCATCCTCATCACCCACGACAAGGATGTGGCCTCCAACGCCGAGCGGCTGGTGCGGATCCAGGACGGGCGGATCGTCTCCGACACCCGCCAGCGGCCGGCGACGCTCCCCGATCACCCGCGCACCGCGGCGATGGACCTCGCGGCCCGCAACGCCTTCCTGCCGGATCTCGGCGAGGCGGTGAAGATGGCCTTCCGCTCCATGAGCGCCAACGCCTTCCGCACCGCGCTGACGCTGCTCGGCGTGGTCATCGGGGTGGCGGCGGTGATCGCCATGCTGGCCATCGGCCAGGGCTCCAAGCAGCAGGTGCTGGACCGGCTGGCCTCGCTGGGCACCAACATCCTCGTCATTCGCCCCGGCGCCCCGGGGGTGCGCACCACCGGCTCCAACGTCTCGCTGACGCCGGAGGATGCGGACGCCATCGCCGAGGAGATCGGCAACATCCGCGCCGTCTCGCCCGATCGCAGCACCTCCGCCACCATGCGGGTGGGCAATATCGACTACGCCACCCAGATCCAGGGCTCCGGCCCCGGCTTCACCACCTCGCGCGACTGGGCGGTGACCGAGGGCGCCATGTTCTCCCAGGCCGACATGGACGGCTACGCCCCGGTGGTGGTGCTGGGCCGCACCGTGGCGCGGGTGCTGTTTCCCGGCGGCCGCGACCCCATCGGCCAGTACGTGCTGATCAAGAACGTGCCGTTCGAGGTGATCGGGCTCCTGGCGCCGCGCGGCGCCAACGCCTTCGGCATGGACCAGGACGATATCGCCGTCGTCCCGCTCACCACCGGCTTCATGCGCATCTTCGGCCGGCGCTTCCTCAACTCGATCACCGTGACGGTGGCCGACACCGCCGGCATCGACCAGACCCAGGCCGAGATTTCGAGCCTGCTCCAGCGCCGCCACCGGGCGGAGGATTTCCAGATCCGCAACACCGCCTCCATGCTGGAGACCGCCACCGCCACCGCCGACACCCTCACCGGGCTCCTGGCCTCGGTGGCGGCGATCTCGCTGATCGTCGGCGGCATCGGGGTGATGAACATCATGCTGGTGAGCGTCACCGAGCGCACCCGGGAGATCGGGATCCGGATGGCCACCGGGGCCCGGCGGGCGAACATCATGCTGCAATTCTCCACCGAGGCGCTGGTGATCTGCGGCGCCGGGGGACTTGCCGGGGTGGGGCTCGGGGTCGCCGCGGCGCTGGCGCTCCAGCATTTCGGGATGTTCGTGACGCTGACGCCGGGGCCGCCGCTGCTGGCCTTTGCCTGCGCCTTCCTCACCGGCCTGGTCTTCGGCTTCCTGCCGGCCCGCAAGGCGGCGCACCTCGATCCCGTGGCCGCCCTCGCCTACGAGTGAGCGCCGGGCGACGGCGGCAACGCCGATCGACGGCGCCCGGGCCCCATCTGCCCGGCGCGGATGGCGGGCTCAGGGGTCGGGCGGGGCTTGGCGAAAGGTCCGTGAGTGCCGCTCACGGGCTGGTGGCATCACACCATCGGTGGTGATCTTCGGCCGCTGCCGGCCCGGCAACGCGCCAGCGCCGCCCGGGCCTTCTGTGTGAAGGCGGGTGATGCGGCGCTACCAGGATCTCGAAATGTTCGGGACCCCACCGCCGGGCGTACGGGCACCGGGTGACTGCGCAACGTCGATCGACGGCGCCCGGGTCCATCGGCCCGGCGCGGATGGCAGGTCCAAGGGACGAGCGGGGCTTGGCGAAAGGTCCGTGAGTGCCGCTCATCGGTCGGTGGCATCACACCATCGGCGCTGATCTTCGGCCGCTGCCGGCCCGGCAACGCGCCAGCGCCTTCGGTGTGAAGGCGCGTGATGCGGCGCTTCGGGGGGCTCGAAATGTTCGGGACGCCCACCGCCGGTCCCTCCCGGCCGGGCCTTCCGCATCGGGCGGCCAGCATGGGGCGCGCCGGCCGCAGGGCAGGGCGCGCCGCGGCCGAGGGCACCGGCGGCGCCCGTCGAAGCCCGTCGGGCCGGGCGGCTCAATCCTGTGGCGGGGCGCAGGCGGCGTGGCCCATCACCGAGGCGCCGGAGGCGGCGTGTCGGGCCGCCCGGCGTTCGTCGCGGCTGCGTTGGTGCTCCACCTTGAGGGCGTAGAGCCCAGCCCCCACCACCAGCAGGATGCCCATCGTGGTCCAGGCATCCGGCAGGTCGCCGAACACGAAGTAGCCGGAAATCAGCGCGCCCAGCACCAGCAGGTACCGCAGCGGCGACACCGAGGCCACCGGCGCGTTGCGGAAGGCGTAGACGAGGCACAGCGTGCCGCTGGCGAACGCCACCGCCGCGCCCGTCAGGTAGGCAAGGTCGGCCGCCGACGGCACCCGCCACGGCTCCCATGCCGCGAACACGAGGCAGACCAGGGTCACCATAACGCTGCTGGCGAAGCCCACCACGCTGCCGGGTACCTGCATGCCGATGCCGCGGGTGGTGATGTCGCGCAGCGAGCCGCAGAACGCCGCCATCAGCGGCAGCAGAGCGATGGCGCTGAAGGTGTCGGGATCCGGCCGGGTGACGATGATCGCCCCGGCGAAGCCCACCGCGATGGCGCCCCAGCTCTTCCACCCCACCTTCTCGCCGAGTAGCGGCACCGCCAGCGCCGTGGTCATCAGCGGCGCCGCCATGTAGATGGTGGTGATGGAGGCGATGGGCAGCGCGCCAAGCGCCGCCACGTAGAGCAGCGTGGTGGCGGTATCCATGCCCGAGCGCATCATCACCCGCCGCTCCAGCCCGAAGGCCATGGCCTTGAGGTCGCCGGCATGGGCGGCGATCGCCAGCAGCAGCAGGGCCGCGACCAGGGTGCGGATGGCCAGGCTCTCGCCCAGCGGCAGGTCGCGCAGCGCCAGCTTCAGCAGGGTGTCGTTGGTCATGTACAGGGCCATGGCCACCGCCATGGCCAGCACGCCCTTGAGGTTCGATGCCGGATGGGCACCCGGAGCCTGAGGCGCCGCGGGGGCAGAGTGCGCGGGCCGGCTCACGTCGCGCCCTCCCGTGCCGCACCCCGGAGGGGCATGGGGGGCCGGCGGCGAAGGCCGCAGTTCGCACGAACCGGCGCGGGGGCACGCGCGGTGTGCTGTTCAACGCTCACGATGGGCCTCTTGGTTCGTTTCCGGGCGTGCACCTTTTCCGCGCAGCGCATCCGGCGCGGGGCCGGGCGCTCGCCGGGACGCCGCCGGCTGGGCGGAAAGATGCGCGCATTTGCTTAATTCTTGTGCGCATGGTCCGGGCATGACGCCCCGTATCCACGCGACGTTCCGGAAATTAGCCCATGGGCGGCCGGATCTGGATTGCGCTTTTCGGGGGGCTCGCGGCGCAGCCCGGCGTGCCGGGCATGGCACGGCCACCGCATGGCCGCAATCAGAGCCCGGTCAGCCGCCCGTGGCGCTCATGTGCCGGGCGAGGGCGGGGGCGCGGTGGGCCCGGTCGATGATGAAGTCGTGCCCGCGCGGCTTGCGGGCGATGGCGGCGGCGATGGCCGCATCGATCACCCGCGGATCGGCGGAGGCGCGCAGCGGGGCGCGCAGGTCGGCGGCATCCTCCTGGCCGAGGCACATATAGAGCGTGCCGGTGCAGGTCAGCCGCACGCGGTTGCAGCTTTCGCAGAAATTGTGGGTGAGCGGCGTGATGAAGCCCAGCCGGCCGCCGGTCTCGGCGACCTCGACATAGCGGGCGGGGCCGCCGGTCTTGTACGGGATGTCGGTCAGCGTGAACTGGCGGGACAGATTGGCCCGCAGCAACGACAGCGGCATGTACTGGTCGGTGCGGTCCTCGTCGATCTCGCCCATCGGCATGGTCTCGATCACGGTCAGGTCCATGCCGCGGCCATGCGCCCAGCGCAGCAGGTCCGGCATCTCGGCGTCGTTGAAGTCCCTCAGCGCCACCGCGTTGATCTTGACCTTCAGGCCCGCGGCTTGTGCGGCGTCGATGCCTTCCAGCACCTTGTCGAGGTTGCCCCAGCGGGTGATGGCGCGGAATTTCTGCGGATC
>CALMSN010000034.1 GCA_937872325.1 uncultured Xanthobacter sp.
CGCGCGAGCGGAGCAAGAACCCGATCACGCTGCCGGGGCACGACGTGGCGCCGATCGGCGGGCCGCCGCACCCCGGCAGGGACGGGGGCCGGCGGCCCCGCGCCCGACCGGCGCGGGGCCGCACGGCGTCCTCGGGCGCGTGTCCGGCACCGGGCCGGACGTCGCCGGCTCAGGCCGGCGTGCCGCGGGGGACGGGGGACAGCACCGATTCGAAGCCTTCGAACTCCGGCCCGCCGATATAATTGTCGCGGTTGGTGGCGGCGCCCGCGTCGCGGTGAGCGAGGCGGAAGGCGTCCGACTTGGTCCAGGCCTCGAAGTCCGCCCGCTCCTTCCACACCGTGTGGGAGATGTAGAGGGTGTGGTCCTCCCGGCTGGGCCCGCGGCACAGGTCGAAGGCGACGAAGCCGGGGACGCTGGCGAGGTAGGAATCGCGCTCGCGCCAGACGGTCTCGAAGGCGCCCTCGGCACCGTGCTTCACCTTGAAACGATTGGTGGCAATGAACATCACGTGTCTCCGGAAACGCAGGCGGGATCGAATTGCGACACAGGATAGGCGTTCGCCCGCCGGCCGCAAACGGCACCCGGCGGGACTGCCGGATGCCGGAGCCGGAACGGGGAGCGCCGCGGCGGCGACGGCCTCAGGCCAGCGCCTCGGCGGCCTTCAGCACCGCCGCGGCATGGCCGGGCACCTTCACCTTGGACCACACCTGCGCCACCTTGCCGTCGCGGCCGATGAGCAGTGTGGTGCGCTCGGTGCCCATGTAGGTGCGCCCGTACATGCTCTTCTCCTTCCACACCCCGTAGTCCTCCAGGGTGGTCTTGGCCTCGTCGGAGGCGAGGGGGAAGGCAAGGCCGTGCTTGTCCTTGAATTTCTTCAACGCCTTAACCGGATCGCCGGAGACCCCGACGATGGCGGTGCCGGCGGCGGCGAAGGCCTCGCGCAGGGCGTTGAAGTCCATCGCCTCGCGGGTGCAGCCGGAGGTGTCGGCCTTGGGGTAGAAATAGAGCACCAGCTTGCGGCCCTTGAAGTCGGCAAGGGCGATGGGCGCATCGGCATCGCCGGGCAGGGTGAAGGCCGGTGCCGGGGCGCCGATCTCGGGAATATGGGCCATCCGCCTTCCTTTCGACGTGTTCGGCGTCATACGGGGCGTTGAAGGATCGTCCGCGAAGACGCTCTTATAGCGCCGATCCGCCGGTGAGCGGTATTTTGTGGATGCCGTGATCCACCTCATCTTTACGCCCTACAGGGAAAGTATGGATCGAGGAGGGGCGACTGCGGATCGGGTTGCGGCGCAGGGCCCTTGACGGGCGAGAAGGGAGACGGGGGGCGAGATGCAGGAGCGGGGCGAGGTGAGGGCCAGGCCGACACGGCCGGTGCGGCCGGCGGGGCGTCCTGCGCGCGGGTCGGGGCTGCGGGCGCGCCTGCGGGCCCTTGCGCCGCGGGGCCGCGTGGCGCGGGTCCTGACCATCGTCGCGGTGAGCGTGATCGCGCTGGCCGGGCTGTCCGTGGTCTCGCTCTATGCCCTCGTCGCCACCGGCGTGCTCACCGCCAACCTCGCCACCCCCTATATCGAGCGGGCGCTGGAAGAGCGCATCGGCGGCGGCCAGAAGGTGACCATCGGCGAGACCTCCATGGGTACCGCCGCCGGCGGCGGCACCACCGTGGTCGTGCACGACATCAAGGTCACCGGCCCCGACGGCCAGCTCGTCGCCAGCGCTCCCAAGGCCGAGGTGGAGCTGGAAGGGGCGCTGTTCTCGCTGATGCCCAAGGCGCGGCGGGGCGACCCCATCGGCGCGGAGATGACCGTGCGCATCGGCGCCGCCGGCCACCTCCAGGTGGCGACCGGGCGTGGCGCCAAGCCCCTGTCTCCGACGCCGCTTTCTTCCGCCGGGCGCGGCAATGTCGGCGCGGGCGCCGCGGCGCCGCTCGCCCTGGCGCCCTCGCAGGCGAGCCCGCCCGCTCCGTCATCGCCGCCGGTCGCGGCCCCGTCGGCCCCGGCGCCGGATCCCGCGACCCAGCCGCCCGTGCCGCCGGCCCCGGCCGCGTGGTCGCCCATCGATCCGCTGCGGCTCGAAGCCTTCGCCCAGTGGCTGAAGGTGGTGGACGATGCCGGCTTCGACGGCGGCGCCCTCGCCGACGTCGGCCTCAAGGACGGCACCCTCATCGTCGAGAACGAGAGCTCCGGCCGGCGGATCGTGTTCCAGCACATCGGCGTCCGCCTCGCCCGCCCGGCGGAGGGCGGCGCGGTGCTCACCTTCACCTCGCAGGGGCCGCAATACGTCTCCACCGCGGTGGCCGAGATCGGCCCGCCCCGCGACGGCGAGCGGGCCATCACCGTCACCGTCAAGGACGTCTCCACCCGCGACCTGGTCCAGGCCTTCAGCCAGGATCACCGGCGCTTCTACATGGACACGCCGCTCAACGCGGCGGCCAGCGCCCGCATCGGCCTCGACGGCACCGTGCGCGCCGCCCGCGCCGAGCTGGTGCTGGGGCCGGGCGCCATGGGCAGCGGCGAGGAGCCCCAGGAGCGCTTCGTCATCGACGGCGCCCGCATCGCCGCCAGCCTCGATCCCGAGGCGCGGCGCATCGTGCTGGATCCGGTGCGGGCCTGGAAGAACCAGAACACCATCTCCCTCGTCGGCGAGATCGCCGTGCCCGCCGAGGCGCACCAGGCCTGGCCCTTCGCGCTCACCCAGAAGGAAGTGGTGCTGGCCGGCCCCGAAATGGCGGAGCCGCCGCTGGTCATCTCCAAGGTCGCCATCTCCGGGCGCTTCCTGGGGGCGGAGAAGCAGCTCGTGGTCGAGCAGGGCGAGCTGGCGAGCGCCGCCGGCAGCTTCAGCTTCACCGCCACGGCGGATTTCGGCGTGCCGGTGGCCATGCTGCGGATGAAAGGCAGCGCAAGCCCGATGCCGGCGGCCACCGTGAAGCGGTTCTGGCCGGTCACCATCGCCCCGCCGGCGCGGCAGTTCGTGCTGGAGAACGTCAGCGGCGGCACGATGGACGGCATCACCTTGTTCGTCGACCTGCCCATCGACGTCATCGGCCAGAAGCAGGTGCCGATGCCCGACGAGGGCCTGCGTTTCGCCCTCAACGCCCAGGGGGTGACCCTGCGGCCGGTGAAGGGGCTGCCGCCCATTACCAATGCCCGCCTCGCGGTGGTGGTGACCGGCCGCACGGTGCGCATCACCCTGCCGGACGGCACCGCGGTGACACCGCAGAACCGCAAGATCGCGGTGAGCGACGGCGTGATGTTCATCGCCGACCATTTCCCGCGCGAGCCCTCGGCGCAGATCCGGGTGAAGTTCGACGGCCCGGCTGACGCCGGCATCGAGGTGCTCGGCATGGAGCCCCTGAAGGGGCCGGCCGGCCAGGCCTTCGACCCGTCCACCACGCGCGGCCGGCTCTCGGCGCTGCTGCAGGTGAACATCCTCTTCCGCCAGGTGCCGCGGCCGGAGGACCTCGACTATTCGCTGGAGGCGAGCCTCACCGACTTCGGCGTCGACAAGGTGTTCAAGGGCCAGCGGCTGGAGGGGGCGACGGTGAAGGCCTTTGCCTCGCCGGCCGGCATCGTGCTGCGCGGCGAGGGCAAGCTCGCCGGCGCGCCCATGGCCTTCGAGTACGAGAAGAAGAAGGATGCGGCGGATTCCGACATCCGCGTCAGCGCCACCCTCGACGATGCGGCGCGGGGGCGGCTGGGGGTGGACGTGCCCGGCATCTCCGGCCCGGTGCAGGCGCGCCTCAACGGCGTGACCAACAATCGCGACACCCGGGCCTCCATCGAGCTGGACCTGACCCAGGCCCGCCTCTCCGACCTCGTGCCCGGCCTCAGCAAGCCGGCCGGAAAGCCGCTCAAGGGCCGCTTCGTCATCAACGATCGCGGCCGCACGGTGAAGCTGGAGGACTTCCTGCTGGAGGGCTCGGGCACCCTCATCAAGGGCGCCATCGAGCTTTCGGACAATGGCGACCTCCTGGGCGCCGCTCTGCCCATGTTCCAGCTCTCCGACGGCGACAAGGCCCAGCTGAAGGCCGAGAAGGTGGGCGAGGTGCTGAAGATCCGCATCACCGGCGAGGTGATGGACGCCCGCGGCATCATGAAGAGCCTGATGGGCACGCCCTCGCCGCAGCGGCGCAACCAGAAGACTCCCGATGTCGACGTGGAGGCCCGCGTCGGCGCCCTCACCGGCAACAATGGCGAGGTGATGCGCCAGGTGGATCTGTCGGTGAGCCGGCGCGGGGTCGAGATCACCGCCTTCGACCTCGCCGCGCGGGTCGGCCGCGAGGGGGTGGTGGGCGGCAAGATCCGTGATTTCCAGGCCCGCCAGAAGGCCATGCACATCAACGCCAACGATGCCGGGGCGCTGCTGCGCTTCCTCGACATCTACCCCAAGGTGCAGGGCGGCACGCTGGGGGTGGTGATGGACCCCCCGCGCTCCGACAACACCCCGCAGGAAGGCGTGATCCACCTCTCCGACTTCGCCATCAAGGGCGAGCCGGGGCTGGAGCGGCTCTCCAGCGCGGCGCGCGATTCCTCCGGCCGCGCCGAGGGCGGCTCGGCGGCGTTCGAGAAGGCGCAGGCCCAGTTCGCCCGCTCCACCGGCAAGGTGGTGTTCCGCGAGGGTGCCTTCTGGGGCTCCTCGGTGGGCGCCACGTTCGACGGCACGCTGGATTTCGCCGCCGACCGGATCGCCATCCGCGGCACCTTCGTGCCGGCCTACGCCCTCAACAACCTGTTCTCGAAGCTGCCGCTGATCGGCATGTTCCTCGGCGGCGGGCCGAACGAGGGGCTGGTGGGGGTGACCTTCGAGATCGTCGGCCCCATGGGCGGCGGGCCGACCCTGCGCATCAACCCCATCTCGGCGGTGGCGCCGGGCTTCCTGCGCAAGATCTTCGAGTTCCGCTCCTCCGCCGACGCCGCCCCGGGGCGGTGAGGCGGCGCCGGCTCACACCGGCTTCAGCAGGACGTGCTTCTTGCGGCCCAGCGAGAGCTTGATGACGCCTTCGGCAGTCAGCGCCGCGCGGGTGAGCTGGGCCTTCTCGTCGGTGACGGCGGCGTCGTTCACCTTGAGGCCGCCGCCCTTGATCTGCCGGCGCGCCTCGCTGGTGGAGGCGACGAGGCCGGCTTCCACGAAGGCGTTGGCCACCGGCAGGCCGGCATCGAGCTTCGCACCGGCGACCTCCACCGTGGGCAGGTCCACCGCCAGCGCGCCATCGGTGAAGGTGGTGCGGGAGGTCTCCTTCGCCTTCTCGGCGGCCGCGCGGCCGTGCAGCAGCGCGGTCGCCTCGGTGGCGAGCACCTCCTTGGCGGCGTTGATCTCCTGGCCTTCCAGGGCGGCGAGGCGAGCGATCTCGTCCAGCGGCAGCTCGGTGAAGAGCTTCAGGAAGCGCTCCACATCGGCATCGCCGGTGTTGCGCCAGTATTGCCAGTATTCGTAAGGCGAGAGCAGATCGGCATCGAGCCACACCGCGCCGCCGGCGGTCTTGCCCATCTTGGCGCCGGAGGCCGTGGTCAGCAGCGGCGTGGTCAGCGCGAACAGATCGGCGCCGTGCATCCGCCGGCCCAGCTCCATGCCGTTGACGATGTTGCCCCACTGGTCGGAGCCGCCCATCTGCAGGATGCAGCCGTGGCGCTTGGACAGCTCCACGAAGTCGTAGGCCTGCAGGATCATGTAGTTGAATTCGAGGAAGGTGAGCGGCTGCTCGCGCTCCAGCCGCAGCTTCACCGAATCGAAGGTGAGCATGCGATTGATGGTGAAGTGCGGCCCCACCTCGCGCAGCAGCGGGATGTACTTCAATTCGTCGAGCCAGGCGGCGTTGTTCTCCATGATCGCGCCGCCGTCGAAATCGAGGAACTGCGCGAACACCTTGCGGATGGAGGCGATGTTGTCCGCAATCTGGGCGTCGGTCAGCATCCGGCGGGCCTCGTCCTTGCCGGACGGGTCGCCGATCTTGGTGGTGCCGCCGCCCATCAGCGCGATCGGCCGGTGGCCGGTGCGCTGCAGGGTGCGCAGCATCATGATGGACAGCAGGTGCCCGGCATGCAGCGACGAGGCGGTGGCGTCGAAGCCGATATAGGCGGTGATCGGCCCTTCCGCGGCCTTGGCATCGAGACGCTCGAGGTCCGAGCACTGGTGGATGTAGCCGCGCTCATGGAGGGTGCGCAGGAAGTCGGAGCGGAAGGTGGTCGTCATCACACAGATCGGGCTTGAGGGCGACGCTCACGCGCCGGAAAGGATCGGTGGTGTATCAGGTCCGGCCACAGATTGCATGGGGGAGGGCACGAGCATGCGCATCGTCGGGTTGATGAGCGGCACCTCCATGGACGGCATCGACGCCGCGCTGATCGAGACCGACGGCGAGACCGTGTCTTGGCTCGGCCCAGCGGTGACGCTGCCTTATGACAGCGCGACCCGCGCCCTCCTGGTGGCCGCCATGGAGGATGCGCGCGGCGTCAATGCCCGCACCGACCGGCCCGGCCGGCTGGCCGAGGCGGAGGCGCGGATCACCGATCTGCATGCAGCGGCGGTCCGGGCGCTGCTCGACACCCTGCGCCTCACCCCCGGCGACCTCGACCTCGTGGGCTTCCACGGCCAGACGGTCCTGCACCGGCCGGAGGCCGGCATCACGGTGCAGATCGGGCGGGGTGACGTGCTGGCCGACGTCACGCGGTGCCCGGTCGTTTTCGATATGCGGGCGGCGGATATCGCCGCCGGTGGTCAGGGTGCGCCGCTGGCGCCAGCCTATCACCGCGCGCTGGCGGCAGAGCTACCTCAACGACCGATTGCGGTCGTCAATATCGGCGGTGTTGCGAACATCACATGGATCGGCTGTGACGGCCGTTTGATCGCGTTCGATACCGGTCCGGGCAGTGCGGCCATTGACGACCTGATGGCGCGGCGTGCGGGGCAGGCGTTCGACGAGGGCGGAGCGACAGCCGATCGCGGTCGGGTGCACG
>CALMSN010000035.1 GCA_937872325.1 uncultured Xanthobacter sp.
GCGGGCTTTGTCTCGCCGGTGATCTGCTCGTGGAGGGGTATCAGCCAGGCCCCGACGCCAGCGTTGGTCTGCGGAAAGTCGCGCGCCTCACGCTCGGCGATGCGGGGGAGCGGCCGGAAAGGGTTGAACCGCCGCTCGCGCGAGGCCGCGGCCAGCAGCATGTTCTCCAGCACCGTGTGCTCGGTGAAGAGCTGCGGGATCTGGAACGCGCGGGCGATGCCGAGCCGGGTGATGTCGCGCGGCGGCTGGGCGGTGATCTCCCGCCCCTCGAACCTCACCGTTCCGGCGGCCGGCCTGAGATAGCCGGTGCAGATGTTGAGGAAGGTGGTCTTGCCGGCGCCGTTGGGGCCGATGATGGCGAGGTTCTCGCCGCCCCGCACGTCGAGGTCGATGCCGTTGGCGGCGACCACGCCGCCGAAGCGGATCTCGAGCCCGCGGGCCTCCAGCAGGATGGGATGGGCGGTATCGTCCCTCATCGGGCGTCCTCCCCCTGGCCGGCGCGGCGGCGGGCGACCATGCCCTCGACGAGGCCGGTGATGCCGTTCGGCGCCTTCAGGATGATGGCGAGCAGCACCGCGCCGAGGATCAGCTGCCAGCTGTCGGCGACGAAGGCCGCCGCATAGGTGCGCACCGCCTCGTAGACGAAGGTGCCGGTGAGCGCCCCCGCCACATGCCCGACCCCGCCGAGGATGGCGATGAACACGAACTCCGCCGAGCGCGTCCAGTAGCTGTATTCCGGGGTCGCGATGCCCTGGATGATGCCGAGCAGCGCCCCGCCGATGCCGCACAGGGCGGCCGAGATCACATAGCCGGTGAGCATCACGAAGCGGGCGGACAGGCCGATATATTCGAGCCGCGTCTCGTTGGACTTGATGGCCTTGAGCGCCTGCCCGAGCGGGCTCTTCAGGTAGCGCCAGATCAGGAGCGCGCACAGGAAGGCCAGCGCCAGCGTCAGGTAGTAGAGGACGGTGTCGAACTCCGACCGGGTGAAGCCGATGCCGAACGCGGTCGGCCGACGGATGCGCAGCCCGTCCGAGCCGCCGGTGAGGTGGAAGAACTTCTCCAGGATGGCGTAGAGCACCATCGAGAAGGCGAGGTTCAGCATGCCGAAGAAGATGTAGCGGTAGCGGACCACGAACACGCCCACCACCAGCGCCAGCAGCACCGAGGTGGCGATGCTGGCGAGGAGCACCACGCCGAGGTCGCCGCCCCCGCCCATCCAGCGGCCGAGGAAGGCGACGGTGAAGGCGCCGGTGGCGAAGAACATGCCGTGGCCGAACGAGACCTGCCCCGCCTGCAGCAGGAGGATGAGGCCCAGCACCGCTACGCTCTTGGCATAGACGATGGAAAGGAAGGTCTGCGACGAGGCCGACAGGAACGGCACCGCGGCGAGCGCCACGAGGAGCAGCGCCAAAAGGATCCAGCCCCAGGGCGTGCGCGCGGCGGCGGGCAGGGAGGAGGTCGTGATCGCCATCTCAGATCTTCCTGAGCTGGGGCGCGCCGAACAGCCCGCTGGGGCGGAAGATCAGCACGATCACCATGAGGATGTAGGGCACCAGCACCTCGAATTCGGGAGCGACGTAGACGGCGAGCGAGCGGCCGAGGCCGATCATCAGCGCCGCCACCGCCGCGCCCTCGATCTGGCCGAGCCCGGCGGTGGCGGCGACGGCGAAGGACAGGACGATCATCTCCGCCCCCATGCCGGGCATGATGGACGTGGTGGGCGCGGCCAGCGCCCCGCCGAGCGCGGCGAGGCTGGCGCCGACGATGAAGGTGACGAAGTAGACCTTCTGCGCATTGATGCCGATGGCGCTCGCCGCCTCGCGGTCCTCGGTGACGGCGAGGATCTGCGCCCCGGCCGAGGTGTGGCGCAGGAAGGTGCGTAGGCCGATGAGCACGATGATGGCCATCACCGGCAGGAACAGCGTCTGGTAGGCGGTGTAGCTGATGCCGAGCAGCGAGACGTTGCCCAGCAGCTGCACCGGCTGCGACATGAAATAGGGCTGCACCCCCCAGACCAGGCGCTGGATGTTCTCCAGCATCATGAAGACGGCGAAGGTGACGAGGATCTGCAGCACCTGCTCCTTGTCGTAGATACGCTGGAGCAGATACTTCTCCATCAGGCCGCCGAGCACCGCGCCGATGAGCACCGCGGCGACGAATAGCGCCGGGAAGGTGAGCCAGGGATTGTAGCCGGCCTTCACCATGGTGAGGCCGAGGGTCACCGCCAGGTAGGCGCCCAGGGCGTAGAACGAGCCGTGGGCGATGTTGAGCACGCCCAGCACGCCGAAGATGAAGGTGAGCCCCACCGCGACCAGGAACACCAGGGATGCGTAAGCCACGCCGTCGCAGACGGCGAGCACAAGGGTATCGAAGGACATGATCTCGCCTGTTGCCGTCTGGCCCGTCCGCCCGGCGCCGGCCCGCCGCGGGCCGTTTTGGGGAAGAGGGGCGATGACCCTGGGATGCGGGATGAGGGCGACCCTGCGGCTCGCCAGAGGGAGGGACGGCTGTCGCCGGCCGCGCCTCATCCCGCCCCGGGGGCGCCGCCCCCGAAAGGGCGTCGCCGCATGCGCTGCGCGGTGGCAGGGCCGGGCCTGCCGGCTCTTGCCGGGCGCCCTGCCGGGGCGCGCGCCGGACCGTTTCCGGGCGAAGCGGAGACCGCTTCGCATGAAGGAAACGCGTCAAGCCATGGTTCTGGAGCGTTTTCCGTGTGCCTGTACGGGCGCCGGAGGCTCTAGCGCGTGTGCTTGAAGCTGTCGGCCGGGGTGTTCACGAAATCCGGCGTCAGGGTGTCGATCCACGCCTCCGACTTCTTGCCCACCGGCGGCATCAGCTTGGCGGCGGGGAAGATCATCATGTCGTCCATGATGTTGAAGGCGTATTCGGGGACCTTCCGGGTGATGCCGATGAGCTGGTCCTCGACCCCCTGGCCGTCGCCGCGGATGGAGACCGGGCGGCCGAGGCCCTGGAAGGAGAGGCCGGCCATGGCCTTCACCAGCTGGGCCTCGGTGGGCCACTTGCCGCCGGCTGCCGCCACCGCCTTGGCATACACCGCATCGAGCGCGGCGAAGGCCTGGGACATGTGGACCACCGGATAGATCGGATAGCTGCCGGTCTTGGCCTTGAAGGCCTCCACGAAGGCGGTGAACTTGGGGTCCTTCACCCGCTCGGGATGCAGGAAGTAGTGGTCGCCGCGGGCGCCGACGATGACCCCTTCAGGCAGATCGGTGCCGAGCCGCTGCAGCGAGGATTCCGCCAGCGGCAGGATGAACTGCGACGACTGGAACAGCCCGCGCTGGTTGGCCTGGCGCACGAAGGTGTCGAGGTCGCCGCCCCACGAGGTGGAGAGAATGACGTCCGGCTTCAGCGCCAGCAGGCGCGAGACCTCTGTGGAATAGTCGGCGGCGCCGAACTTGGGGAAGAACTCCGCCACCACCTTCACGTCCGGCCGCAGCTTCTTGAGCGCCTGGGAGAAGATGGCCCAGCTGTCGCGGCCCCAGGCATAGTCCTGGTTCACCACCGCGATCGTCTTGAAGTCCGGCTTGGTCTTCAGGAGATAGAGCAGGGAGGCGAGCACTTCCGGCGTGGCGTTGGCCTGGGTGCGGAAGACGTATTCGTACTTGTCGTCCTCGAGGATGCGCTGGGTGCCGCAATCCCACATGAAGGTGAGGACCTTCAGGTCCTCGGCGAGCGGGGCGATCTTGTTGCACACGCCGGAGGAGATGGAGGCGAACATCACGTCCACCTTGGTGTCCTCGGCGAGGCGGCGGAACTCGGTCATCACCGTCTCGACGCCGGCGCCCTCGTCGACGAAGAAGAGCTTCACCGGCACGCCCTGGATGCCGCCCTTGGCGTTGAGGTCGGCGGCCATCATCTCCGCGGCGTCACGCGCCGGAATGCCGAATACCGATGCGGCGCCAGAGAGATAGGTGGTGATGCCGACCTTCAGCTCGGCCGGCTTGGTCTGGGCGAGGGCAGGGGCGGCAGCAGTGGCGAGGCCGAGCAATGTCAGGCCGGCTGCCGCCGCGAGGCGTCGAAGGTTCATCGGCGTTTCTCCCGTTGGCCGCATGCGCGGCTCTTCTTCGCCCGGTCGGGGCTGGCGCCATCTTGCGAGGATCGGGGGTCATCTCAAAAGACTATTTTGGCTTGGATGCCATAGCAAAAAGCTTTGACTACGGCTTCGACATACCTCCTCGCGGGGCGCTTGGCGGCGGGATTCCGAGTCAGTCGTCGCTCGGTACGGCCAGGGTCGCCGGCCAGGCGCCGTCGCGCACCAGCTGGACGAGGGTGAGATAGGCCAGCTCCTCGATCGCCCGCACCGCGCTCGACAGCGGCCGGTCGCTGGGGCGCACCAGGTGCAGGTCGCGCGAGAGCACGGGCTCGCCCATGGGCCAGCTTTTCAGCAGCCCCTTGTGCACCTCGGCCCGCAGCGCCGCCGCCGGCAAAATGGAATAGCCGAGCCCGCCCTGCACCAGCAGCTTGATCTGGCCGTAGGTGTCGATGTCGATGACGGTGCGCAGCCGCGCCCCCTCCGCCTGGGCCCGCTCCTCGATGAGGTCGCGCAGGCCGTGGCCGTGGCTCGGCAGGATGAGGGTGAGGTCGGCCAAAGCGGCGAACGGCACCGGGCCCGGCGGCGGATGGGGCCTGTCCATGGGCTCGGCCGGGCCGAGCAGGCGCAGGTCTTCCGACAAAACGTGCCGGGCCTGCAGGGTCCGGTCGTTGACCGAGCGATAGAGCACGCCGAGGTCGATCTTTCCCTCGCGCAGCCAGTCCAGGACGAAGCCGCTCATGGCCTCGGCCACCCTGAGGCGGACCTTTGGATAGCGCCGGCGGGCGGCGCTGATCAGCGGCACGCACAGCATCTGGCTCACCGTGCCGGGCAGCCCGAAGCGCACCTCGCCCTCCGGCTCGGCCTGGCCGCGGCGCACCGCCTCCCGCGCCACCTCCATCTGGCCGAGGATGAGCCGGGCATGGCGCACCAGGGTCTCCCCGGCCTCGGTGGGGCGCACACCCTGGGGCGAGCGGAACAGGAGGTCCACCCCCAGGTCGATCTCCATGTTGCGCACATGCTGGCTCAGCGCCGGCTGGGCCACCCGCAGGCGATGCGCGGCCTTGGAGAAGGAGCCCACCTCCACGATGGTCACGAAATAGCGCAGCTGGCGCATGTCCATGGCGGCGTCTCCCTCGGGGCAGAAGACGGGATTATAGCCCCGGGCCGGGATGGTGGCGCAAGCCTATGACCGGCCGGATCGGGAGCGGTTTCAACCGGCTTGCGGATCGATCGGCCGCCCCGGTCCTTCGGCCGGGACGCCGGCTGAGTCGAGCCGCCCGGGGCTGATCCCGCCTCTCGCTCGAATCCGGCAGGGGCCTGATCTTACGGCCGGGCGAGAAGGTGCGCCCGGTGCGGCTGGGAGAGGGCGACCACCTCGCCCTCCGGCTGTCCCCAGCGGGCGAACAGCGCCGCGACCTCGGGCCGCGCCTTGCGGGCGGGCTCGGCGCGGGCGGGATCCACCGCGACCACGCGCGCCAGGAAGGCATCCACGTCGGGGAAGCGGCGGACGTCGTCGAACTCGCCCGATTTGACGAGGCGCAGCCGGCCCTCGGCCACGGCGGCGGCGATGGCGTCCTGCGCCTCGGCACGGATGGCGGTCTCGTCCTCCACCGGCCGCATGGCCTCGAAGAAGGCGCCCAGCGCCAGCGGCTCGATCACCAGCACCGCGCCGCGGCTGACCCGGGCCGCCTCGTCGAGGGCCGCGGCCATCTGCGGGCCGGGAACATGGTGGAGCGAGTTGAGCAGCACCGCCGCATCGAAATCGTCGTCCGGGAA
>CALMSN010000036.1 GCA_937872325.1 uncultured Xanthobacter sp.
CATTAAAAGCAAAAGGCGCACCTGTGTCGGTCGCATTCGAAGCCAGATCAGCTTCGGTATCAAGCGCCGAATCAAAACCCGCTTTGCCGCAGTTTTGAAATGCAAAGATAAGGAGTCCGCACGCAAAGACGGCAGACAAGGACTTTAACAGATTACTACGCACGTCGGTCCTCATAGAATCCCCCAATTCAGAGTAACACATTCCGTCTTAAGACCATTCTCAAAAGCACTGGCATTCCCAAATCGAAACAGGCTGGTTTAGGACTTGTCTTAGAATGAAACGTCTGAGATTTATTAAAGCATGTCTAAAGTAAAAAAAGCCATTATCCCGGCTGCTGGTCTGGGAACTGATCAACGCGCTGCGCCGCGACGCCGTCGAGCAGCTCGAAGCCGCCCGCCTGAAGGCTCACGTCCGCCCGCCGCGCGCCGGCGAGCTGCTGCTCCAGCGCGCCGCCCAGCAGCAGGCCGGGCTCGAGCACGTCCTCGGGGGCCTCGTGGGCGTCGGCGATGATGACCGGGGTGCCCACATGGGTCACCGAGAACAGGTCCTTGGCGAAGGCGAGCGGCAGGTGGACGCAGCCGTGCGAGGAGGGGTAGCCCGGCAGCCCGCCGGCATGCAGCGCCACTCCCGACCAGGTGAGCCGCTCCGAATAGGGCATGGGCGCGTTGTTGTAGGTGGAGGAGTGGTGGTCCACGTCCTTGCCGAGGATGGTGAACACGCCGGTGGGCGTGGCATGGCCGTCGCGGCCGCTGGAGACCGTGGAGACGCCGATGCGGATGCCGTTGCGGTAGACGAAGGCCCGCTGCTCGGAAAGGTTCACCACCACCGCCACGAAACCGTCCGGCGCGCGGTCGGGATACCAGACATACTGGCCCGGCTTCAGCGCCTCGATGGCCTCCAGGTCCTCCGCCGTGTCGGCGCGGGCGGGCCGGCCGAGGCCGGCGATCAGCCCGGCGGCGAGCACGCCGCCAGCGGCCAGAAGGCTGCGGCGCGTCCAGGCCGGGCCCGTGGCGCGGATCGGGCCGGGCCGGCCGGGCGGCGGGGGAGGGGAGCTCGTCATCGGAGGGCCTCTGGGCTACGGGCGCTGAAGGAACGCGACGCGGGGACGATGTGAAGGGCGGGTGCTCTCGCGGCCGGCAGCCGTCGCGTCCGATCCCGGCGGCGCGATCCTGTCCGGCCCGCGCGCGGAAACCTGACCGCAACTGGTGAACAAAACGATGACGCCGGCGCGGCGCGGCCGCGAATCACGCCCGCCGACCACAGGATATGGCGGAACCCGAGGGCCGAGAACGCAACTCGATGCGAGGGCCCTGTTCAGGGGACGGCGGGCGCCTTCGCCCTTCGAGGAGCCGAGCCATCGACTTGGCCCGAGATGTGGAAGAGGCGGCGGAGCCCTATATCTTGCGCGCGGGGAATGTGAGCGGACGACAGGGGATGGTCGTTGCCGTCTTGTTGCACGCAGCCCGAGCGGATGCAGGGATAAGGCCGGGGCAAGCGTTTGCCCCGGAGGGCATACGATGCGGTCTCGCCCCCAAGAGCTTCTAACAAAACCTCTGGGGTCGGCTGATCGGGCCTTTTGGGTCTTCTGCGGCGTTGCCGATCCTCGCCGATGCTTGCGGCATCGACCGCGCCCGGCGCCTGGCAGGAGACCCAAAACTCCTCGGCCGCCGTCAGCCCGTAGGTCTTGTTGGAAGCTCTCAGCCCGCCGCAACCGCGCGAGGGGGCGGGCAAGGTGCCATGTGGGCTCAGGGAAGGGTTCACTCCCTCGCCGGCACGCCGGAGAGGAGGACACGCACCGCGGGCGAAACCTCGGGTTGGAGAAGCCGGGAGGATTCTGGCCGGCTGCCGATCTTCGCCGCAACCGAAAGCATCAGCGAAGATCGGCGACGCCGCAGCCGGCCGAAAGACCCGGCCGGCCGGGTCCACGAAATTTTGTCACAGGCACCAAGCTGATCGGCACCCCGGCCGGCTCTCAGCGCTGCAGCAGCGCCTGCGAGAGCTTCAGGAAGGCCCGCGCCCGGTGCGACAGGCCGAGGCCCAGAGGCGGCAAGGCGTGCTTCTCGTCGGCGGTCATCTCGGCGAAGGTCCGGGCGTGGCCGTCCGGCTGGAAGATCGGATCGTAGCCGAACCCCCGCGCCCCGCGCGGCGGCCAGACGAAGGTCCCGTCCACGATGCCCTCGAACGCCTCCACATGCCCGTCCGGCCAGGCGACGCACAAGGCGGAGATGAAATGCGCCCGCCGCTGCTCCGGCGTGGTGGCATGGGCGGCGGTCAGGGCCGCATCCACCTTGGCCATGGCGGCGTCAAAATCCTTGTCCGGCCCGGCCCAGCGGGCGGTGTGGATGCCCGGCGCGCCGCCCAGGGCATCGAGCGCGAGGCCGCTGTCGTCGGCGAAGGCCGGCAGGCCCGAGGCCTGCGCCGCCGCCTCGGCCTTGATGCGGGCGTTGCCGGCGAAGCTGGTGGCGGTCTCTTCCGGCTCGGGCAGGCCGAGCTCGCCGGCCGACACCGCCTCGACGCCGAACGGCGCCAGCAGCTGGCGCATCTCGGCCAGCTTGCCCGGATTGTGGGTGGCGACCACGAGCCGCTCCTCCAGCCGGCGATGCGGCGCGTTCATGCCGGGCTTTTGGCGGCCAGCGCCAGCTTCTGCAGCTCCACCAGCTGGCCTACTCCGGTGCGGGCGAGGCCGAGGAGGGAGAGGAACTCCGCCTCGGTGAACGGGGTCTTCTCCGCCGTGCCCTGGATCTCGACGATGCCGCCGGAGCCGGTCATGACGAAGTTGGCGTCGGTCTCGGCGGTGGAATCCTCGGCATAGTCGAGGTCGAGCACCGGCGTGCCGTCATGGATGCCGCAGGAGACCGCGGCCACGTGCTCCTTCAGCGGCATGGTGCGGATCATGGAGCGGGCATGCATCCAGGAGAGGCAGTCATGCAGCGCCACGAAGGCGCCGGTGATGGCCGCCGTGCGGGTGCCGCCGTCGGCCTGGAGCACGTCGCAGTCGAGGGTGATCTGCTTCTCGCCCAGCGCCACCAGATCGGTGACCGAGCGCAGCGCCCGGCCGATCAGGCGCTGGATCTCCTGGCTGCGGCCGGAGGGCTTGCCGGTGGAGGATTCGCGGCGGGTGCGGTCGTGGGTGGCGCGCGGCAGCATGGCGTATTCCGCGGTCACCCAGCCCTTGCCCTGGCCCTTCAGCCACGGCGGCAGGCGCTCCTCCAGGGTCGCCGCCACCAGCACGTGGGTCTCGCCGAACTTCACCAGGCACGAGCCTTCCGCGTAGCGCATGACGCCCCGCTCGAAGGAAACGGCCCGCATCTGGTCGGCGGCGCGGCGTGAGGGGCGCATGAAGGTATCCTGTCCGTTATGGCGGCGCCTTTGTAGGAGCGAAATGGGCTTGATGGGAAGGGCGGCCGGCAACACATAATACCATTGGCCACGGTCTGCGACCGGCGCCAGGTGGGTCCGCTGAGGCGCGGCGCGGGCTTGACCGGAGCTCCACGAGGCGTCCTCATGGAGCTCTCGTATAATGCACGGCCGGGCTGCGCCCCGGTTTCAGGCATCCGCAAGCCGGCGCGCCGGCCGCAAGCGTGAGGCACCGCCCGTGGCCCTCGACCCGCTTCTGTCCATGTCGCTCACTTTGTCCACCGGGGGGCTCGCCCAGATCGACGAGCGCTCGCGGGAGATCTTCCGGCAGATCGTCGAGAGCTACCTCGCGACCGGCGAGCCGGTGGGCTCGCGCAACATCTCCCGCCTGATCCCCATGACCCTGTCGCCCGCCTCGGTGCGGAACGTGATGGCGGACCTGGAGGCGGCGGGCCTCATCTACGCCCCCCACACCAGCGCCGGGCGCCTGCCCACCGAGCGCGGGCTGCGCTTCTTCGTCGATGCGCTGATGGAGGTGGGCGACGTCTCCGAGCGCGACCGCAACAACATCGAGACCCAGGTGATGGCCGCCGCCCGCTCCACCACCGTGGAAGGGGTGCTGCAGGAGGCCTCGGGGCTGCTCTCCGGCCTCGCCCGCGGCGCCGGGGTGGTCACCGCCGCCAAGACCGACCCGCGGCTCAAGCATGTGGAGTTCGTGCCGCTCGATCCGGGCCGGGCGCTGGTGATCCTGGTCTCCGAGGACGGGCAGGTGGAGAACCGGGTGCTGGCGCTGCCCGCCGGCCTGCCGGCCGCGGCCCTCACCGAGGCCTCGAACTTCCTCAACGCCCACATCCGCGGCCGGACGCTGGCGGAATCGCGCACCGAGATGGAGAGCCTGCTCGCCGAGCTGCGCCGCGATCTCGACGGGCTCACCCAGAAGGTGGTGGAGGCCGGGCTCGCCTCCTGGTCCGCCGACGACAGCCCCGAGCGCAAGCTCATCGTCCGCGGCCAGGCCAAGCTGCTGGAGGACCTGCACGCGCTGGAGGACCTGGAGCGCATCCGCCTGCTGTTCGACGACCTGGAGGCCAAGCGCGAGGTGGTGGACCTGCTCGGCCGGGCCGAGGAGGCGCAGTCGCTGCGCATCTTCATCGGCTCGGAGAACCGGCTGTTCTCGCTTTCCGGCTCGTCCACCATTGTCGCCCCCTATCGCGACGGGCAGGGCCGGGTGCTGGGCGTGCTCGGGGTGATCGGCCCGACCCGGCTCAATTACGGGCGCATCGTGCCCATGGTGGACTTCACCGCCCGGCTGGTGAGCCGGATCCTCGGCGCCCCGGGGATGGACGCGGCCTGAGGGCCAATTCGTTCACGACCATGACGTAACGTGATCCTGTTCGGGGGCTTCGTCCGGTAGGATGGCGCTCCGGGCCGGGTGCGGCGCTGATTCGTCTCCCCGTGGGTCTCCCCAGGAGCGCCTATCAGGAGCGCCTTTCAGGTGAGGCCGCCAGTTCATTCCGCCGGCCCCCTGCTTGCTCCGCTAACGGTGCCCGGGCGGGGCGGTGGCGGGGCACCTGTTGCATTGATGGCCGGAGGGCGAGTGAGGCGGATGACGGCGGTGCGCAGACCGGGAATCGATTTCTGGCGGGGCTTCGCCCTGCTGACGATCTTCGTCAACCACATTCCCGGCCATGTGCTCTACGCCTTCACCCATCGCAATTTCGGGGTCTCGGACGCCGCCGAGCTGTTCGTCCTGCTGGCCGGCGTCTCCGCCGCCTTCGCCTATCTGCGCGACAGCGGGGCCGGGCTCGGCTCGCGGCGGATCGTCGATGTCCTGATGCGGGCCTTCCAGCTCTACGTGGCCCACCTGGCGCTGGTGCTGGTGGCGGTGGCGGTCATCGGCGCGTTCGTGGTGCGCACCGGCGACATGCGGGTGCTGCAGTGGTTCCACCTCGACGTGCTGGTCGCCCAGCCGGTGGAGGCGCTGGTGGGGGTGGCGCTGCTGACCTTCCAGCCGGCCTATCTCAACATCCTGCCGCTCTATGTGAGCATCCTGCTGCTGCTGCCGGTCCTGCTGCTGCTGTTCGCCCGCAGCACGATGCTGGGGCTTGCGGTCTCGCTCGCCCTCTATGTCGCCGCCCAGCTCTTCGGCTGGGCGCCCCCGGTCTGGCCCAATGACGGGGGCTGGAGCTTCAATCCCTTGGCCTGGCAGTTCCTGTTCGCCTGCGGCCTTGCTTTGGGGCAGGGGATCGAATCCGGCGTGCGGGTGTCAAACCGGGTGCTCGACGTGGTGGCGCCGGCCTATCTCGCCGCCGCCGCGGCCTGGGCGCTGCTGGACTATCCGGTGACGCCGGACTTCTCGCCGCTGCCGGCCTTCCTGTGGGATTTCGACAAGGTCAACCTGACGCTGCCGCGGCTGCTGCACGTGCTGGCGCTGGCCTATTGCGTCTCCCGGCTGCCGCTGGGGCGGCTCTACGCCCACCTGATGGCGCAGCCGCTGGTGGTTATGGGCCGGCATCCGCTGCCGGTGTTCTGCCTCGGCACCGTCCTCAGCCTCGCGGCGCAGGTGATGCGGCCGGAGTTCGCCGGCGCCCTGTCCTTCGATCTGCTGATCCTGGCGGCCGGCGTGCTGGGGCAGGGCGCGCTCGCCTTCGCGCTGGACTGGCATCGCCACGGGGTACGGCGTGCGGACCGGACCGCGGCGACGCGATGACCGGCAGCCCGGCGCCTCTTCGCCCGCGCCGCCGGGCGACCGCTTCGCGCCGCGCCGGGCTGCGGCGAGGCCTTTTTGGGCGTGGGTGTCTTGGGCGCGGATTTTCCGGGCGCCCGCTTCGTGGGGGCGGGATGCCTGGTCTGGCTGCTCTCGGTCCGGCGGTTCTCGGTCTAGCGTTTCATGGGCGCGCACTTCTTGGGCGTGCGTTGCGCAGGCTCACGCTTTGTGGCCCGGCGCTTCGTGGCTTTGCGCTCCCCGGGCTCGCCCTGGTTTGGCTCGCGCTTCTCGCCGGCGTGCCGGCGGCCGCCCAAGCCCCGGCCCCCCCTTCGCCGTGCCGGGTGCCGGACATCTTCCTGAAGCTCGACCACGGCCTCGACCGGACGGAGCGCCGGATCGCGCGGGCCGCGCCGGTGCGGCTGCTGCTGGTCGGCCCCCATCTCGACGATCCGGCTCCCGGCGTCGAACGCCGCACCGCGCTGGAGGCGGAGCTGCTGCGCCGGCTGCCGGACCTGCGCCTGGAGGTGCTCGACGATTTCGGGACCGGCGGCCTCGCCCGCGATGATTTCGAGCGCATCCGGGCGGCGGTGAAGCGGCTCGATCCGGATCTGGTGATCTGGGAGGTGGGGGTCGGCGACGCCCTCGCCGCCACCGATCCGCAGGATTTCGCCCGGATCCTGGAAAAGGCCGCGCAATGGCTGGACCGGCGGGGGGTGGACCTGGTTCTGGTCGACCCGCCCTTCGTGCCCCATGTGCGGCACGAGCAGCTCTATGGCCGGATCGTCAACGAGATCCTGGCCGATCGGGACCGCGCCAACGTGGTGCACTTCTACGGCGCCACCACCTACCTGTTCTCCTCGCCGGGCTCGGCCGCCCGGGGCGATGCCGGCCGGGCCTGCCTGCCGGTGCTGGTGGCGGAGGCGATCGGGCGGATCCTCAAGCGGACCCCCGCCGCCCGGCCGGACGGCGGCGCCCGCTGAGGCCGCGATGCCGACGGCCGGCAGCGCGCGGATCGAGGGGCTCGCCGGCCGGGCAGGGCGCGCGGATGGCGGCGCGCCCGCTCCCGTGCCTGCTCAGGCGGCCTTCTTCTTCGGCTGCACCGCGGCGGAATAGGCGTCCATCAGCGTGTGGGTGACGGCGCCGGGGGTGAAGTGCCAGTCGGCGATGGTGCCCACCGGGGTCACCTCGGCGGCGGTGCCGGTGACGAAGCACTCGGTGAAGCCGGCCAGCTCCTCCGGCTTGATGTGGCGCTCCACCACCTGGATCCCGGAATCCCGGGCGAGGCCGATGACGGTGCGGCGGGTGATGCCGTCGAGGAAGCAGTCCGGCGTCGGAGTGTGGATCACCCCGTCCTTGACGAAGAAGATGTTGGCGCCGGTGCACTCGGCCACCAGCCCGCGATAGTCCAGCATCATCGCGTCGGCGAAGCCGCGCCGCTCCGCCTTGTGCTTGGAGATGGTGCAGATCATGTACAGGCCGGCCGCCTTCGCCTTGCAGGGGATGGTGGCGGGATCGGGGCGGCGGAACTCGGCGAGGTCGAGCCGGATGCCCTTGGTGCGCGCCTCGGGATCGAAGTAGCTCGGCCACTCCCACACCGCGATGGCGAGGTGGATGGCGTTGTTCTGGGCGGCGACGCCCATCATCTCGCTGCCGCGCCAGGCCACCGGCCGCACATAGGCGTTCACCAGGCCGTTCTTCTCCAGGGTCAGCGCCTTGGCGGCGTCGATCTCGGCCATGGAATAGGGGATGGTGAAGTCCAGCGCCTCGGCCGAGGCTTTCAGCCGCTCGGAATGCTCGGTGGACTTGAAGATCGCCCCGCCATAGGCCCGCTCGCCCTCGAAGACGGTGCTGCCATAATGCAGGCCGTGGGAGAGAACGTGCAGCTTCGCATCCTTCCACGGCACCAGCACGCCGTCATACCAGATGAAGCCATCACGCTGATCGAAGGGAAGGCCGGGCACGCTCATAATGGGTCAACTCCTTGTCGGAACCCGCGCGGGGTTCCCTTCTGTCGGGCCGCATCTGGCGGCGGCCTTTCCCTTGCGCCACATGGGGCCGTGTCGTCTAGGCAGCACGGACGCATGGGAATATCTTTACGCCAGCCTCCGAAGCTGGCAACAGAGCGAAAGGATCGGTTGCCTGAAAGGGTTTGTACGACCGATCATTTCGTCAACGGCCCGTCTTAAGTAACGATCGCACTGAAAAAGTCAACATGACTGACATAAATTCCTTCCTGGCGCCGGCCGCAGCGGCGGATCGACCGCGCTCCGCCGCCCCCGAGGCGGAGGCGCCGCTGATCGACCTGATCGAGCTGTTCTTCTTCGCCTATCGGGATTTCGTGGGCGATCCGGACGAGATCCTGGCGCCGATCGGCTTCGGCCGGGCGCATCATCGGGTGATCCATTTCGTCAACCGCCATCCGGGCATGCGCGTCACCGAGCTGCTCGACATCCTGCGCATCACCAAGCAGAGCCTGGGCCGGGTGCTGCGCGAGCTGGTGGACGAGGGGTTCGTGGAGAGCCGCGCCGGCCAGGCCGACCGCCGCCAGCGTCTGCTCTATCCCACCCCCAAGGGCGAGGCGCTGGCCCGCGAGTTCGTCGCCATCCAGAGCCGCCGCATCGCCCGGGCGCTGAAGGCCTGCGGCCCCGACGCCCGCGGCGCCGCCGAGCGCTTTCTTCTCGCCATGATCGACCCGGAGGATCGCGCCGGCGTGGAGCGCCTGATCCAGCGCGCCGACCGCGCCGCCGACGCCGGATAGGGCGCCGTCCGGTCCTTCTGCCGGCCCGGCCCGGTTCCGGCGGGTGTCCGGGCGCCGTCCCGGGGCCCGGCCGAGAGAGGCCCGCCCGGATCGCGCGCCAGCCCCGCCGCATCCGCCGTGCATTGCCCGGGGCCGGCGGCGCGGGCAATCTGTCGGCGCGGGCGCCGGCATCCCGGAGACGCCGCGCGGCGACCCCGACGCCGCGATCCCGACATGGAGTTCCCGATGTCCGACACCGCCGCCGATGCCGCCCGCCCGCCGCCGTCCGCGCCGCTGCCGGATGATGCGCCCCATCTCCTGGTGGTGGACGACGACAGCCGCATCCGCACCCTGCTGATGCGGTTCCTGACCGGCCACGGCTATCGCGTCACCGCCGCCGCCTCCGCCGCCGAGGCCCGCAGCCGGCTGGAGGGCCTCACCTTCGACCTGCTGGTGCTCGACGTGATGATGCCGGGCGAGAGCGGCCTCGACCTCGCCCGCGACCTCAGGCGCCAGTCGGCGGTGCCGATCCTCATGCTCACCGCCCGCGCCGAGACCGCCGACCGCATCACCGGGCTGGAGGCAGGGGTGGACGACTATCTGGCCAAGCCGTTCGAGCCGCGCGAACTGCTGCTGCGCATCGGCTCGATCCTCAAGCGGGCGCTGCCGCCGCCGCAGAAGGCCATCGAGAGCGTGCGCTTCGGCGAGTTCAGCTTCCATCTCGAGCGCGGCGAGCTGGCCCGCGGCGGCGAGGTGATCCGGATCACCGAGCGCGAGCGCGACATGCTGCGCGCCCTCGCCGAGGCGCCGGGCGACACGGTGCCCCGCCTCGCGCTGGCGGGCGGCGGGGCGGCCAGCGAGCGGGCGGGGGACGTGCAGGTCAACCGCCTGCGTCGCAAGGTGGAGCGTGACCCCGCCAATCCGGTGCATATCCAGACCGTGCGCGGCATCGGCTATCGCCTGGTGGTGACGCCTTGAGCATGGCTGCGGCATCGGTCGCCGGCCTGCGCAGCATCGGCGCCCGGCTCAGGGAGGCCAACGCCCGGGTCAGCGCCTGGATCAACCGGGTGACGCCCAAGGGGCTCTATCCGCGCTCGCTGATCATCATCGTCACGCCGATGGTGATCCTGCAGTCGGTGGTCGCCTTCGTGTTCATGGAGCGCCACTACAACACCGTGACCCGCCGCCTCTCGGCCGCCGTCAGCCAGGACATCGCCGCGGTGGTGGCGCTCTATCCGCTGCTTCCGCCGGACGACGAGCATGCCGCGCTGCGCCGCATCGCCTGGCGCACGCTGCAGCTCAACGTCACCGTGCTGCCGCCGACCTCGCTGCCGCCGCCGGGGCAGAAGCCGTTCTTCTCCGGCCTCGACAGCGCCCTCTCGCGGGAGATCGGGGTGCGGGTGCGGGCGCCGTTCTGGATCGACACGGTGGGCCGCTCCAACCTGATCGAGATCCGGGTCAAGATGCCCGACGCGATCCTGCGCATCTTCGCCCAGCGCAATGCCGCTTACGCCTCCAACTCGCACATCTTCCTGCTGTGGATGGTGGGCACCTCGCTGGTGCTGCTGACGGTGGCGATCCTGTTTCTGCGCAACCAGATCCGCCCCATCGAGAACCTCGCCGACGCCGCCGAGGCCTTCGGCAAGGGGCGCGACGTGGAGAATTTCCGCCCCCGCGGCGCCCGCGAGGTCCGCCGGGCCGCCATCGCCTTCCTGGAGATGAAGCGGCGCATCGAGCGCCAGATCGAGCAGCGCACCACCATGCTCGCGGGCGTCTCCCACGACATGCGCACCATCCTCACCCGCTTCAAGCTGGAGCTCGCCTTCCTGCCCGAGGGCGAGGAGACCGAGGCGCTGAAGAAGGACGTGGAAGAGCTGCAGGGCATGCTGGAGGCCTACCTCGCCTTCGCCCGCGGCGATCCGGGCGAGCAGGCGGCGCTGACCGACATGGCCCAGGTGGTGGAGGACCTCCGGCTCAATGCCGAGCGCGACGGCGCCGCCGCCCGGGCGAGCTTCATGGGGCCGCCGCTGGTGGAGGTGAAGGGCGACCAGCTCAAGCGCTCCATCGCCAACCTCGTCAACAATGCGGTGCGCCACGCCAAGACGGTGGAGATCACCGGTACCCGCGACGCCCGCTGGCTGATCGTGACCGTGGACGACGACGGCCCCGGAATTCCCGAGGACAAGCGCGAGGACGTGTTCCGCCCCTTCCTTCGCCTCGACGATGCCCGCAACCAGGATGCGGGCGGCTCGGGGCTGGGCCTCTCCATCGCCCGCGACATCGCCCGCGCCCATGGTGGCGAGGTGACCCTGGCCGACAGCCCGCTGGGCGGCCTGCGCGCTACAGTGCGGGTCCCGGTGTAGGGCGGGGACCGGCTTCGGGTCCGCGATCGCGTCAGGACGACGCCGCGGCCCACCGGCGAGGATCCGCCCCATGGCGCCGCGCTGCCTACGCTTTGGGCTTGCCCATATCATGGGCTTGCCTTCGGCGGGCCGCGCGCGCTCCCATGGCGGGATGGACAAGGCGCTCCCCGTCCGGCCGCAGGATCTGGTCGAGACCCATCCCGGGCTCGCCCTCCTGCATCTCGCGGCGCTGCTGGCCGAGGGCGGCGGGGCGGACGAGGACACGCTCGATCTGATGTTCGAGCAGATGGAGGCCGGCGCCCTCGACGGCCTCTCGCCGGTAGAGATCTGGCCGCAGCTCGCCCGCGGGCTGATGGCCCCGGCCCCCGCCGCCATGGTGAAGGCGCTGCGCGAGTGCGGGGTGCTGGAGATCGTGCTGCCGGAGGTCGACGCGCTGTTCGGTGTGCCGCAGATCACCGACGCAGCGGACGAGATCGACCTCGGCGGGCTGGTCCTCAACGCGCTGGACGAGGCGGCCCGGCGCGCTGCGCCGCTGGAGGTGCGGGTGGCGCTGCTGGTGATGCACACCGGCAAGCCGGATTCTCCGCGCGAGCACCTGCCGGTTCATTATCGCCACATCGAGCGCGCCGCCCCGTGCATCGCCACCATCTGCGACCGCTTCGCGCTGCCGCAGCCCTGCCGCGAGCTGGCCCTTCTAGCGCTGAACGAGTGCGAGCGGGTGCACCGCACCTCGGCGATGCGCGCCGGCCCGGTGGCTGCGATGCTGGAGCGCACCGGCGCGTTCCGCGATCCGCCGCTGTTCGAGAAGCTGCTGCTGGTCGCGACCTGCGACTATTTCGGCTACCGGGACAAGGACGGCGAGACCCACCCCAAGGTGGACCTCCTGCGCGCCGCCCGCGATGCCTGCGCCGGCATCGACCCCGCCGCCGACGACCTCGAGACGGCCCGCGCCGTCGCCATCGCCCGCGCCTTCAGGTCGGAGCGCTGGGCGCAGGCGTGAGGGCCTCCGCGCCGCCCGGCCACAGGTGGGCTGAAACCAGCTCGGCCACCTGCGGCGCCTGGTTGCGGGCAAGGTCGTGGTCGCCGCCACGGACGAGGCGAAGGCGGGCGTTCGGCAGTAGCGCGGCAAGGCGCTCTCCCACCGCCGGCGGACTGATGGGGTCCGCGTCGCCCCAGATGAGAAGCGTCGGCGCGATGATCTTCGGCAGCTCGGCGGAAAGATCCTCCTCGTGGCCGGCGATCCATTCGGCGGCGCGCGGATACGCCCGCCTGTAGTCGGGTCGCCAATCCGCTCCGCCCAGGTCGGCCATCGGCACCCCCGCGGAGGTCGCGACCAGAACCAGCCGCCGCACCCGGTCCGGAGCCGCCAGCGCCGCCTTGACGGCCACCAGCCCGCCCATGGACTGGGCGACCAGATGGACCGGTGCGTCCATCCGGGCCAGCACCTGCGACACCAGGTCCGCGATGCTCCGCACCGCCGGCTCGTGCGGCTCGTGTCCGAGTCCCGGCCAGGAGAGGAAGATCCCGTCCAGGCCGAGCCGGGCCGCCACCGGCCGCCAGAACGCAGCGCTGCCGCCGGCACCCGGCAGGAAAAGCACGGTCGCCGGATCCGTCATGGGCGCCCGCCTCGCAGTCGTGGAGCGCTCACCCCGCCCCCTCGCACGCGGCCATGAAGGCCGCCACCTCCCGGTCCACCCGCACGTCCGAGCCGCGGATCGGCCGCACCAGCGATAGCCCGGCCAGCGAGCGCGCCCGCGACAGTGCCACATAGGCCTGCCCGGGGGCGAAGGCGCCGTTGCCGAGGTCGATGCGCACGTCGTCCAGGGTCAGGCCCTGCGCCTTGTGCATGGTCAGCGCCCAGGCCGGGGCCAGGGGCAACTGGGTGTAGGTGCCCACCACGTCGGCCTCGATCCGCTCCGAGGCGTCGTCCCAGCCGTAGCGGATGCGCTCCCAGGTGTGGGCCTCGATGTCGGCGAGGCCGCCGGTGTCGAGCCGCACGGTGGCGCTTTTCGCATCCAGCGACAGCACCGTGCCCACCGAGCCGTTGACCCAGCGCCGGGCGGGGTCGTTGCGCAGCGCCATCACCCGCGCCCCCGGCTTGAGCAGCAGCCGGTCGTTGACCGGCAGGCGGTCGCCGTCGAGCCCGAAATCCCCCTTCAGGTCGCCGGCATATTCCCGGGCACTCCCCGGCAGGGCGTCGAGGCCGGCGGCGTTGTAGGCCTCGGCCCGGGCATTGGTTGGGGTCAGCAGCACCGGCTGGGCGCCGGGCCGGTGATCGCGCACGCAGGCGGCGTTCAGCGCCTCCGCCGCCTCCCGCGCGCCGACGCCGCGGCGGATGGCGTCCAGCATGGCGATGAAGTCGCGCTCGCTCTGCCGGTGCACGGTGGCGAACGGCGCGACGCTCACCGGCAGATCGGCCAAGGCCTTGGCATGGAAGGCGAAGGGGCCGGCATAGCCCATCCGGCCCAGCATTTCCTCCTCGGCCCGCGGCACCACCGGCGGCAGTTGGAGGAAGTCGCCCACCAGCACCATCTGCACCCCGCCGAACGGCTCGCGCGAGTTGCGGGCGGTGCGCAGCGAGATGTCGATGGCGTCGACGAGGTCGGACCGCACCATGGAGATCTCGTCGATCACCACCCGGTCGAGCTTCTTCAGCAGCCGCCGCACATGGGGGCGCGGCTTCACCTCGTCCGGATTGAACAGCCGAGGCGGGATGCCGAAGAAGGAGTGGATGGTCTGCCCGCCCAGCTGCAGCGCCGCCACCCCGGTGGGGGCGAGGAACACCTGCCGCACCACCTTGTCGCCCTCGGTCCGGCGCAGGGCGTTGAGGAAGGTGGTCTTGCCGGTGCCGGCCCCGCCCACGACCAGCAGCGTCCGCTCGCCCCGGGCGAGGGCGTCGTGGGCCCGGGCGTGGGCCGGGTCCGCCTGCAGCGCCGCCGGGCGTCCCGCGCTCACGGCAGCAGGCCGCCCTCGCGGGCGAGGTCGATGAGCGGGCGCTGCGGCCGGGCGCCGAGCTGGGAGATGATCTCCCCCGCCGCCAGCGCGCCGATGCGCAATGCGGTGGCCGGATCGCGGCCGCGAGCGGCGCCGGCGAGGAAGCCGGCGGCGAACAGGTCGCCCGCGCCGGTGGTGTCCACCACCCGCTCCACCGGATGGGCCGGCACGCTCACCACCGCGCCGGCGGTGACGAAGGACGCGCCCTTCTCCGAGCGGGTCACCACCGCCTCCTTCGCCTCGCGGCGGAGCGCGGTGAGGGCGGAATCGAAGTCGGCGGTCTCGTAGAGCGACTTCAACTCGGCCTCGTTGCAGAAGACGAGGTCCACCGTGCCGGAGCGGATGAGATGCAGGAACTCGGCCCGGTAGCGGTCGACGCAGAAGGCGTCCGACAGCGACAGCGCCACCTTGCGCCCGGCATTGTGGGCGATCTTGGCGGCGGCGAGGAAGGCCTCCTTCGCCGGCGGCGGATCCCACAGATAGCCTTCGAGGTAGGTGATGGCGGCGCTTTCCACCAGCGCCGGGTCGATGTCGGCCGGGGTGAGGTTCTGGGCGGCGCCCAGATAGGTGTTCATGGTCCGCTCGCCGTCGGGCGTCACCAGGATCAGGCAGCGGGCGGTGGCCGGGCCGTCCTCGGCCGCCGGGGTGGCGTAGGTGACGCCGGCGGCGCGGATGTCGTGGGCGAACACGGTGCCGAGCCCGTCGGCCTTCACCTTGCCGATGAAGCCTGCGGCGCCGCCCAGCGAGGCGATGCCGGCCGCGGTGTTGGCGGCCGAGCCGCCGGAGGCCTCCGTGCCCGGCCCCATGGCGGCGTAGAGCCGGTGGGCGCCGGCCTCGTCGATGAGCGCCATGGCCCCCTTGGCCATGCCGTGCGCGGCGAGGAAGTCCGCCTCGGCGCGGGCGAGTACGTCGACGATGGCGTTGCCGATGGCGAGGACGTCAAGGGAAGCGGGCACGGCTCATCTCCTGGAGGCGGTGCGGTGCGGTAGCATTGCCGGGCGGCCCGGCGCAATCGTTGCGCGCGGCCGGACCGGCGATGGGGCGGCGGATACCTCGTTAACCGGGTCCTGTCATGCTTCAGGTTGCAGAGGCTCCTGCTCGCGCCCGTGTCAGAAGCGTCACCGAATGTGATCGCAGAGCCGGCGCGGGAATGGTAAATGGCATGAGGGGACGGGGGGAATCGCTTCGACGGTGACCGCACCGAGGGAGAGCATGTCGCGCAAGTATTTTGGAACCGATGGCGTGCGTGGCCGCGCCAATGCCTCGCTGACCGCCGACCTCGCCTTGCGGGTGGGCATGGCGGCCGGAGTGGTCTTCCATCGCGGTGATCATCGCCACCGGGTGGTGATCGGCAAGGATACGCGGCTCTCCGGCTACATGATCGAGAACGCCATGGTCGCCGGCTTCACCTCGGTGGGCATGGACGTGCTGCTTCTCGGCCCGGTGCCGACCCCGGCGGTGGGCATGCTGACCCGCTCCATGCGCGCCGACCTCGGGGTGATGATCTCGGCCTCGCACAACCCGTTCGACGACAACGGCATCAAGCTGTTCGGCCCGGACGGCTTCAAGCTCTCCGACGAGGTGGAGCGCGAGATCGAGGCGCTGATCGACCAGGATTTCGGCCGCCGCCTCGCCAAGCCCGCCGAGGTCGGCCGCGCCCGGCGGCTTGAGGGCGTGCAGGCCCGCTACATCGAGTACGCCAAGCGCACCCTGCCGCGGAACCAGTCCTTCGAGGGCATCCGCGCGGTGGTGGATTGCGCCAACGGCGCCGCCTACAAGGTCGCCCCCGAGGCGCTGTGGGAGCTCGGCGCCGACGTGGTCGCCATCGGCGTCGAGCCGGACGGCCTCAACATCAACCGCGACGTCGGCTCCACCTCGCCGGAGGCGCTCGCCGCCAAGGTGCGGGAGATGCGCGCCGACATCGGCATCGCCCTCGACGGCGACGCCGACCGGGTCATCGTCGTCGACGAGAAGGGCCATCTGGTGGATGGCGACCAGCTCATGGCGGTGGTAGCCGAGAGCTTCAAGGAAGACGGCCGCCTCTCGCGCGACGGGCTGGTGGCCACCGTGATGTCCAATCTCGGGCTGGAGCGGCATCTGGCCGGGGAGGGCATCTCCATGGCCCGCACCCCGGTGGGCGACCGCTACGTGCTCGAGCGGATGCGGGCCGACGGCTACAATGTGGGCGGCGAGCAGTCGGGCCACATCATCCTGTCGGACTATTCCACCACCGGCGACGGCCTGGTGGCGGCGCTGCAGGTGATGGCGGTGGTGGCCCGGCACGGCAAGCCGGTGTCTGAGGTGTGCCACCGCTTCGAGCCCCTGCCGCAGATCCTCAAGAATGTGCGCTACGCCTCCGGCCGGCCGCTGGACGACGAGAAGGTGCAGCGCGCCATCGCCGACGCCGAGCTGCGCCTCTCCAAGCGCGGCCGCCTGCTGATCCGCCCCTCCGGTACCGAGCCGGTGATCCGGGTGATGGGCGAGGGCGACGACCGCGACCTGGTGGAGACCGTGGTGGACGACGTCATCGACGCCCTGCGCAAGGTGGCGGCCTGAGGGAACCAGTGCCGCGTCCCGGCGCCGGGACGGGACGGTAAGGGGCTGGCGGCTGAGATTCCATCGGCCCCGCTCTTGGCCCCGGGGGCAAGTGGGACGCGGAAGCGCCACGCGGGCTTGACCGAAGGCCCATGAGGCATCCTCGCGGACGTTTGGCGTCCAAGTTTTCCGCGCGTAGCGGCTCGCGGAAAACGCTCTGGATTCGAGATTTGACGCCGCCTCTTCCCCCGAGCCGGTACGCTTGAAAGCGTGCCCGCGGCGTGGTGGACACTCTCTCCTCATTCCTGTTCGCACGCCCTCGCGGCTCTTTCCCGCCCGCGGGAGGGGCCGTGTATCGGTGACGGATGTCGCGGGATCGGCGCGGAGGCAGACGTTCTGCCACATGCGTCCGGATGGCCGCCCGATTTGCGCGCGAGACGGGCCGGCGAAGGGACGACTGCCGATCCGCCTCTTCGATCCGTGTGCAGCCCTCGCCAGGAAGGACCCGGACATCCCTTTTTCGTGCCGGGAGGGGGCGGCGCGATGGTCGCCGCAACCCGCAGCCTGTGCGTCGTCGACCCATTCCCAGCGCTGCGTTTCGCCGACCTGGCGGCGGTGTCCTTGCGAGGGCCGGCCTCAGGCACAAACAGAAACGGGACCGGCATGTGCCGATCCCGTTCCGATCACTCTGGGACCTTCGCTCTTCGACGGCGCCGGCCAGTTCAGAACTCCAGCGCCGTGCGGCTTGCACCACCGGCCCGTGAGCGGGCTCACGGGCGTTCGGGGTCAGCCCTTGGAGGTCGCCTTCCTGCGGAACATGCCGCGGATGTTGTCCCACAATTCGATCTTCACCCCGTTCTTCTTCATGATCGCGGCCTGCTGGGCCACCGACAGGGTGTTGTTCCAGGCCCAGTAGATCACCAAGCCGGCGGCGAAGTGCGCCAGCATGAAGGTGAAGATGATGGGCATCCAGTTGAAGATCATCTGCTGGGTCGGATCCGGCGGGGCCGGGTTCAGCTTCATCTGCACCCACATGGTGACGCCCATGATGAGCGGCCAGGCGCCGAGCATCAGGTAGGCGCCCAGCACCGGGACCGAGCTCGGATCCCAGGGGATGAGCCCGAACAGGTTGAAGATGGTGGTGGGATCCGGCGCGGAAAGGTCGCGGATCCAGCCGAAGAACGGCGCGTGCCGCATCTCGATGGTGACGAACAGCACCTTGTACAGGGCGAAGAAGACCGGGATCTGGATCAGGATCGGCAGGCAGCCCGCCACCGGATTGATCTTCTCCTTCTTGTACAGCTCCATCAGCGCCTGCTGCTGCTTCACCTTGTCGTCGGCGTAGCGGTCGCGGATGGCGGTCATTTCCGGCTGCACCGCCTTCATCTTCGCCATCGAGGCGTAGGACTTGTTGGCCAGCGGGAAGAAGACGCCCTTCAGCAGCACGGTCACGATCAGGATGGCGACGCCGAAATTGCCCACCACCTGGTAGATCCAGTCCAGCGCCAGGAACAGCGGCTTGGTGATGAAATAGAACCAGCCCCAGTCGATCAGCCGGTCGAAGCGGTCGATCTTGTAGGTCTGCTGGTAGCCGTCGACGATCTGCACCACCTTGGCGCCGGCGAACAGCCGCGATCCCGAGCCGACGGTGGCGCCGGGCTCGATGGTCTTCGGCGCGGCCAGGAAGTCGGCCTGGAAGGTCTGGGTGTTGCCGGGGAAGCCGGTGGAGAACTTGGCGTCGAACTTCACGTCCTGGTCGGGAATGACGGTCGCCGCCCAGTACTTGTCGGTGATGCCGAGCCAGCCGCCGGTGACGTTGGAGAAGGCATGCGGCTTCTCCTTGTCCATCTTGGCGTAGGTGATCTCCTGCAGGCCCTGCTCGCCGAGGATGCCGATGAGGCCCTCGTGCAGGATGTAGAAGCCCTCGGTCTTGGGCAGGCCGTGGCGCGAGACCAGGGCGAACGGATAGAGCGTGACCGCATCACCGCTGCGGTTCTCCACCTCGTCCTTCACCGCGAACATGTAGTGATCGTCCACCGAGATCGTGCGGCGGAAGATCAGCCCGCCGCCGTTGTCGTAGGTGAGGACGAGCGGCGCCCGCGGGGTCAGCGCGGCGCCGCCGGCGGTCCACACCGTGTCGGGGCCGGGGACCTTCGCGGCCGAGCCGGCGGCGGTGGTCCAGCCGAACTCGGCGTAGAAGGGATGCGGCGCGCCGGAGGGCGACAGCAGCACGATGTTCGGGCTGCCGGGGTCCACCGTCTCGCGGTACTGGGTGAGGACGAGGTCGTCGATCCGGCCGCCGCGCAGCGAGACCGAGCCCTTCAGGCTCGGAGTGTCGATGGCGACGCGCGGGCTGGTGGCCAGCGCCTCGGCCCGGTTCAGCGGGCGCACCGGCGCGGTCGAAGCCGCGCCTGGCACCGCGGGAGCGCTGGCGGAGGCCGGCGCTCCCGGCGTCGCCGCGGACGGATTGGCCGCCGGCGCCGGCTGCCCCGCCTGCTGCTGGATCTGCTGCTGCTGACGCTGGCGTTCCGCCTGGGGAATGCCGAAGAAATATTGCCAGCCGATGAGGATCGCCATGGAGATCCCGATGGCGATGAACATGTTGCGGTTGTCACTCATTCCTGGGTGGCTCCGTCGGCGTGGCGGGCGCCCCGCTGCGGCGCGCCGTATGGCGTGCGGCCGGGGTCGCCCGGTTGCGGGGCGTGACGTCGGTGTGTCTCGGTGTCGGCGCGCCCGGCGGATTCGCGAAGCGATCCGGTGCTGGTTGCCAGCGGCGCGGTGATTGCAGCCGCTACAGCGTCGGCGGACCGGGCCTGGAACGGGGCGGATGCCGCGAGGCCGGATGCCTCCCGGCCCGGTGTCCGGTTCGAGGGGGCGGCGGCTCCGGGGCTTCTGCCGCCCGTCTTGCCCCCATCCCCGCCGCCTTGGCCGCCCTTGCCGCCTGCACGGCCGCCGATGGCGGCTATCCCTCGCTGCTGCCCCGGCCGATCGAGAGCCGCAGCGACGCCGAACCGGCGCGACCCGATCCGGTGGCGACGCCCGATGCCGCGCTGGACGGGCGCATCGCCGAGGCGCGTATGCTGGCCGACGTCGCGGCCAAGCGCTTCCAATCGGCGGCATTGGAAGCGGAGACGCGCGTCGCGGTCGCACGCGGTCTGGCCGTGGGTTCGGAGCCATGGGTCCGCGCGCAGACCGCGCTGGCCGAACTCGCCCCGCTGCGCGGCGAGACCACAACGATCGTTTCCGGGTTGGAGGAAGTGGCGATCACTCGCGCCACTGCCGGCGACCCGCCCTATCCCGCACTCGACGCCGCGATTGCCGAAATCGGCGCGGTCGCGAAGACTCAGGGCGACCGCGTCGCCGCGCTGGAAGACGCG
>CALMSN010000037.1 GCA_937872325.1 uncultured Xanthobacter sp.
GCTCCTCTCGCCCTTCGGCAAGAACCACAGCGCCGGTCGCGTGCAGTCCGCGACGCTTCACCTCGTCGTCGCCCGCGAGCTCGACCAGCTTGGCGTTGGGATCGTGCAGGGCGCGCACGAGGATGGCGTCGTCGCCGGGCCGGTGGTCGACCCGCACCAGGCTCTCGCCGTCGGGGAAGCGGCGCAGCGCCACCGGCCGCAGCGGCCGGCGGGGACGCTGGGGCTGATCATGGAGTTTCCGCGGGGCGTGGATGCGAAGGGCCGGCCGCAGAAGGACGGGCTGCGGTGGTACTGCCCCAAGTGCGACACCCTGGTGTACGAGGCACAGTTCGTGCTCAAGAGAATCGACAAGGACCTGGCGGTGGCGATGAACGCGTTCTGGGATGGGCCGGTGTCGCGGCGGACGTGCGGGGAGTGCGGGTACGTGGTTGAGCGGGCGGGGGCGATTGGGATTAGAGGGGGCAAGGTCAAGGCGGCGAAGCGGTCGGGGCGCTAAGCGATGGAGGTTGCCATGGGTCGGCGTGTGCTGCGGTGCGGGATGTGGGCGGCGCTGGGTGCGAGCGTTCTGATCGGTGGGGCTCTGGCGCTGGGGTTGGCGCGGCCGACCTGGCGCGGCAGCGGGGGGTTGGTTGTTGGCGTCACATCCGGGCGGCTGGAGATTGCGCGGTCCGATGGAGCGCTGGCGCGGCAGGGGAACGCGTGGGCGGTGAGCTGCCCGCAGGGGATGGCGTCGATCCTCGTGGGCCCGGAAAGCTGGTGGAGGCCGACAAGCGGCGCGGGGCGGGTTGGTCTGGGCATGCCGACGGCAACGTTGACGCTGCGGGTTGACTATGTGCCGCTGTGGCCGTGGTTGGCGCTGAGCGTGCTGGCGTCGGGGCTGCTCTGGTGGCGCGCGGGGAGGAGGGTCCTGCCCGGTCACTGCCGCGAGTGCGGGTATGACCTGCGGGGGTTGAGCGGGGATAAGTGTCCGGAGTGCGGCGGGCTGGTGCGGATGCTGCGTGCCGCGGCGGCGTGGCTGCTGGGCGCGGGTCCGGTGGAGGGGATGGGATGAGGTCGAACCGGCGTCTTTGGGTGCTGATCGTGGGGGGGCTGCTGTGCCTGGCGCCGGCTGGGGCGCTGGTGGTGAGCGTGGCGCACCCGGTAGAGCGGGTGCGGACGCAGGTGCTTCTGGGGCTGGAGCGGGGACAACTGATCGTGGCGTGGACGTCGGCTCCGATGAACCCGGGGTTTTTCGGGGGGGGGGTGCGGGTGGTGCGGCACGCGGGGGGGGGGGCTGGCTGCCGCGGCCCGGCGATCTTCGCGGGGTCGAACCGTCGATCATACATCCGGTCATAGCGGACCTGCGGCACCGACCCCGCCCACCTGCAGAAATCGTCCGGAGTCTGCAGCACGACCTTGGGCCGGATCCCCAGATGCGCCTCCAGCTCCTCCAAATAGAGCTCGAGAACTTCGCGCCACGTGATCGCCTGATCCCCGGCCAAATTGAAATCCTCGCCCAGCGCCGCCGGAGTGCCCAGCAACGCGGCGATCATCCGCGCGACATCCGACCCTTCGGTCATCGTGGTCCAGCGGTCGATCAGGGCATCGCAGAAGACGATGCTCCGCCCGTTCAGCGCCCGATGGAGCCACGCTTCCTTTTCCAACGTGCCCAGTTGCAGCCGACCCTCGCCGAAGGTGATGTAGGGGCGGGGGATGGTCCAGTTGCTGCGCCCTGAAGCGCGCAGCATATCCTCCTGCCGGGCCTTGGTGAGGGCGTACTCGTCGGTGGCCAGAAAAGCGGCATCCTGCGATACGTCCAGAAGCCTTGGCGAGCGTTCGGTCAGGGGCGTGACGGAATCGGCGAAGACGCGCGCCGTGCTGGTGAAGACATACTGCCCGGTCGCGCCCAGCAACGCCTCCACCCGGTCCCGGAAGGTCGGGGTGTCGTAGACCATGAAATCCACGATCACGTCCCAGTCTTGCCGCAACAAGCCCCGAAGGAAGGCCCTGTCCTGCGCATTGCCCTCGATGTAACGAACGGGGCCGCCCGACGCCCGGGACCTGCGGGTGGTGACATGGATTTCATGTTCTTGAGGCGCAAGGGCCGCGATCAACTGGCTGCCGATCGCTCCGGTCGCGCCTAATGCCAGGATTTTCATGCGCGTCCTCCGAACCTGGCCAGCCTGCGCCGGATCATGCCCAGCACCGTCTGCCGCTCGCCACGTGTCAAGCCGAGGGCAAGGATGACACAGGCCGGCACGGCCAGGATCAGCGCCGCGACGGCAAGGGGGGCAGGAACGAGCGGCAACGACGCCGCTGCGGGCACCAGCCAAAGCAACGCCCCCACCAGGCCGGTCGAGATCGCGACGACCCACAGGACCGGCAGCAGCACCTGGCGCAGATAGTCCCCGACTGGCAGGCCGGTCAGATGGCTGACGATGCTCAGCCGGACCGCAAACATCACCAAATTCACCGCGATGGCAACAAGATAGACCCAATAGGCTGGATAACCCGCCCGGACAAGCAGCCACGAGACCAGCAGCACCAGAAACTGCAGCGTGCCCAGCGCCAGCTCATAGAACCGCACCTGCCCCGCCGCGCGCACCGCCGTCATCAACGGAAAGCTGATCGCGACGATGGCGTTCTCGACCAGCGCCAGCCGCGTGAACAGCACCGTCTCTTCCGGATAGGTGCCGAGCCACAGCCCCAGTATCCCGGGCATGACGGCGATGAGCGGCAAGGTTACCAGCCAGACCAGGAAGAAGGTGATTTTGGACCCGGTGCAGATCAGCCGGAACATCTGCGCCGCTTCACCCGCGGCATGGGCCTTGATGATCGGCGGGTGAAGTGCCGCCGAGAAATTGGTGGAAAAGTTCAGGGCCTGTGCCGAAACGGAAACCGACAGTGCCCGGGCGGCGACCGTCGCCGGGTTGAAGGCCTGGTTGATCAGGATCGTCACCGCCTGATTGCGGCTGATGGTGGTGATCTGGCCGAACACCGTCCAGCCGGCGAAGCCCAGCATCTCGCGCAGTGTCTTGCGCTCGAATCGGATCCGAGCGACCCGGCATTCGGCGTAGCGGCGAATGCAAAACACCCACTGGGCGATCGCGTAGATGAGCGAAATCCCGCACAGCAACAGGCCATAGAGGATCAATCGGTCGGCGGCGAAGGTGGTTATGGCCAGCACCGCGCCCAGGCGCAAGACCGCGTCCATGACCGCGAACATCGCGGCGACGTGCATGTCCTCATGGGCCATGATGACCGAGGTATAGAAGCCCGAAAAATTGCTGATGACGAAGGACAGCGCCGAAAGCTGGAAAAGCACCTGCGCCACGAACAGTCGATCAGGCTCGACGGCCAGGTGTCCCGCGACGAACCAAGCCCCCACGGTCTCGAGCCCGAGGACGGCAAGGATCGTGGCGGCGGCGCACAGCGCCAAGCCGGCATCATGCACCCGCTTCAAGGCCGCCTGGTCGTCCTGGCCGATCGCGAAGGCGAAGTACCTCTGGGTGATCGTCGCCAATGCGAGGGGCAGGAACGAGCCGATCATGACCACGTTCACGATCACGTTGAACAAGGCGAAATCGGTGATGCCGAGCGCGCCGAGCAGGGCCCTAATCGTTATGAGGTTGACACCCAGGATCAGAATCTGGCGCACGAACAGGGCGGCCGTGTTCTTCGCAAGTCTTCCGGAAGTCATATCGCACCAGATCTGTGGCGGCGCTTCGGCACACCCCGCGTTTGCCGATCGGCGATGCAGGTCTTGCGCCGGGCCTCGGCGCGAGGGCGCGGCTCAGGGTCTGGGCGCCGGACGAGCACTTCCCAGTCCGGGGCCCGGGGATCGGCAACGTTGATGTCGCCAGGACCACCAGGCCGAAGCCCCCCGGCGCCAGCGAGCGGGGAGCCTCCAGCAGGGCCGCGAAGTCCAGCCACTTCGCCAGAAGCCGGACCGCAGCCATGCGACCTGCGCTGAGAGAAACCTTGGCGCCTGGCAGGAATCTGCACCCCACCCCGCCGGGACGGCGCCGGACCCGGATCGCCATACTCCGGCAAGACCACGCGCGTGAGCCGAAGTGAGCACGGTTTCGTCGAGCACTCCGACACCGCAACATCGCCTGCGTTCCTGTGCGTCGCATAGGTCGACGGCCCCGTGACGGCGCGAAACCCGCATCCCACCCACATCTCGTCCTCTATGATCCGGCGTGCAGAAGACAGGTTGGATACTCCCGGTATGGTCCACGGCAGCCGCGCGCGGGATGGGAATGCCGCACGCCGCAATACCCGTCCAGCCATGGCGCGGATCGCTGGGAACATGGCGCCATCGCACCGCAACATGACACGCCGGGAAACGCACGCGCAACCGCAGAAATGTCGCGATGACGCCCCGGCGGGGACGCATCCTCGCGATCTTGGGCAGACGAAGAACCGCCAGCTTTCAATACCTTGCCCGAGAGATGCTGCAAAGCAGCATGAAGATACCTGCTCAGCCGGCCGGCTGTTCCCCGCGGCCGACGCTGACATAGGTGAAGCCGAGCGCCACCATCTCGTCGGGCCGGTAGATGTTGCGCAGGTCCACCACCACCGGCGCCTTCAGCAATCCCCGGACGCGCTTCAGGTCCAGCGCCCGGAAGGCGTCCCATTCGGTGACGATTACCAGGGCGTCGGCGCCTTCGGCGGCGGCATAGGGGGTATCCACATAGGCGACGTCCTGCAGCAGGAGCCGGGCCTGCGCCTCGCCCTCAGGGTCATGCGCGATGATGCGGGCGCCGGCATCCTGGAGCACGGTGATGATGGCGAGGGACGGCGCGTCGCGCATGTCGTCGGTGTTCGGCTTGAAGGTGAGGCCGAGGATGGCGATGGTCTTGCCGCGCACCGAACCGCCAAGGGCGGCGATGACCTTGCGGGCCATTGCGCGCTTGCGCTGATCGTTCACCTGAACCACGGTCTCGACGATCCGGATCGGGGCGCCGCAGTCCTGGGCGGTCTTGATGAGCGCCAGCGTGTCCTTAGGGAAGCAGGATCCGCCATAGCCCGGACCGGCGTGCAGGAACTTGCCGCCGATGCGGTTGTCGAGGCCGATGCCGCGGGCTACCTCCTGCACGTTGGCTCCCACCTTCTCGCACAGGTCGGCGATCTCGTTGATGAAGGTGATCTTGGTGGCGAGGAAGGCGTTGGCGGCGTACTTGGTCAGCTCAGCCGTCCGGCGCGAGGTGAACAGCAGCGGCGACTGGTTGAGGTAGAGCGGCCGGTAGAGCTCGGTCATCACCGCCTTCGCGCGCTCGTCCTCGGTGCCGACGACGATCCGGTCCGGCCGCTTGAAATCGGTGATGGCCGCGCCTTCCCGCAGGAATTCGGGATTGGACACCACGGCGAAGGCCGCATCCGGCCGCACTTCGCGGATCAGGCGCTCCACCTCGTCGCCGGTGCCGACGGGCACCGTGGACTTGGTGACCACCACCGTATAGTCGCCCATGGCCGAGGCGATGTCGCGGGCCGCCTGGTGGACATAAGACAGGTCTGCATGCCCGTCGCCGCGCCGTGATGGCGTGCCTACCGCGATGAAGATCGCCTGCGCCTCGCCCACCGCAGCCGCGAGGTCGGTGGTGAAGAAAAGGCGCTCGGCCTTGACGTTGGCGGCCACCAGATCGGACAGGCCGGGCTCGAAGATGGGGATCTCGCCGCGCTGCAGCGCCTCGATCTTTTCGGCCTGCAGATCGACGCAGGTCACCGTATGGCCGAAGTCCGCGAAGCAGGCGCCGGAGACAAGCCCCACATAACCCGCCCCGATCATTGTCACACGCATGTCAGTGCCTCTGCTTCGCCGCGCGGCTCCCTGGGGAGTCGTGGCCATGCCGCGCCGCAAGGCAATAATGACCCGCCGGGCAATTCTCAACTCGCCCGCCGCGCGTCGCGCCATGGACCTTGTCACGCGCACGACGGACGGAAGGCAGGACTGGCGGCATCAAGACAGGCCGGGGCGGCCTAAGGACCACGCCCAGCGGGCCGAACCCCGCGGACGGGACGGCTCCCGCCGGCGGGAGCCGTCCCGTCCGGTAAGGCCCGGGCGTAGATATCCTGAAGGCGGACGATGTCGTCCTCGCCGAGATACGAGCCGGTCTGCACCTCGATCAGCTCCAGCGGGATGCGGCCGGGATTGGCCAGCCGGTGCACGCTGCCGAGTGGGATGTAGGTGGATTCGTTCTCGTTCACGGTGAAGACCTTCTCGCCCACCGTCACCTCGGCGGTGCCGCGCACCACGACCCAGTGCTCGGCGCGATGATGGTGTTTCTGCAGCGAGAGCTTGGCGCCCGGCTCGACCACGATCTTCTTCACGTGGAACCGCTCGCCGTTGCAGATGGTCTGGTAGGTGCCCCAGGGCCGGTGCGCCTTGCGGTGGCTGTCCACCTCGCCGCGCTTGGCATCCTTGAGCTGGCCGACCAGATCCTTCACCTGCTGGGCGCGGGCGGACGGCATCACCAGGACGGCGTCCTCGGTTGCCACCACCGTCACCGCGTCGAGGCCGATCACGGTGACGAGCGGCCCTTCCGAACGCACGTAGGATCCCGAGGTCTCCAGCAGTTCCACCGAACCCGTGGTGACATTGCCCGCCGCGTCAGACGGGCCGAGCTCATGCACCGCATCCCACGAGCCCAGATCGGACCAGCCGAAGCTGCCCTTCACCACCGCCGCCTTGTCGGTCCGCTCCAACACCGCGAAGTCGATGGACTTCGCCTCCGCCGAGAGGAAGCTTGCCGGATCCAGCAGCACGAAGCCAAGGTCGCGGCTGGAATCTTCCACGGCGCGCAGGGCGGCGGCCGTGATGGCGGGCTCATACCGCTCCGCCTCGGCCAGCATCAGCCCGGCCGGAAACAGGAAGTTGCCGGAATTCCAGAGATAGCCCTCGCCCACGTAGTGCTCGGCGGTGGCGGCGTCCGGCTTCTCAACGAAGCGCTCAACCGCGAAGGCGCCGTCCGGACCGATCGCGTCGCCGCACTTGATGTAGCCATAGCTGGTGCGCGGCGCATCCGGGGTGATGCCGAAGGTGACGATGCGACCCTGCGCTGCCACCTTGGCCGCCACCTGCACCGCCTTACGGAATCCCGCCGGATCGGTGACCGCATGGTCGGAGGCGAGGGCGAGCACGAGGGTTTCCGGCCCAGACTGCCGCGCCACATAGTGCGCAGCCGCAATGAGAGCCGGAGCGCTGTCGCGCCGACCCGGCTCAAGCAGAACGGACGGCGTCACGCCGACATGGGCCGCCTGGCGCTGGGCGAAGAAGCGGAAATCGCTGTTGGTGATCACCACCGGGGGCAGGAAGCCCTCGTTCTGACCCACCCGCAGCAGGGTCTCTTCATACAGCGTCAGCTCGGAGCCGAGCGGAAGGAACTGCTTGGGCAGGCTGGTGCGGGAGAGCGGCCACAAGCGCGTGCCCGTGCCACCGGCCAAGATGACGGGTACAATCTGCATGGCGATCCTCTCTGGTGGGGGCCCTTCGCATCCCCCGCGACAGGCGCGGAGGAGAGTAGTATGGAGATATCCGCACGCCAAGGCGGCCGATAGTGCGCCGCACCAATTTTCCATACCGCCAGGAAGTTACGAGACCACCGCGTGAAGGGCAAAGAATCTGCTTGACGGTACTTTGATCCCGCCCAATTAGCGCCCGATCCGCTAGTGGCCTCTGAAATCGCGGTTATTCCCATGCCCCGCCGGCGGGGCACCGGGTGCGACTCCACGTGCCAGGTAGACGGAGGAAATCCCCGGCCGCCTTGGGCAGCCGGGGAATAGAGACATAGCGTCGCACTTTTGCCGTGAGCGACGATCCTATAGGGTCGCCGCAATCTGCAGCGCAGCAAAGTGTGTCTTGCTCCCTGCGCTGGGCCGTAACGCCGCGCGGAAGGGCCGCCACCGGCAGGTGCGGCCATGGGGGCCGGCGAGGATTTAGCCAAAGGTCAGTCATGAGCGCCTTCAACGAAGAGACGGTCAAGAGCGTCCATCACTGGACCGACCGGCTGTTCACCTTCACCACCACGCGGGACACCGCGTTCCGCTTCCTCAACGGCCAGTTCACCATGATCGGCCTGATGGTGGAGGGCCGCCCGCTGCTGCGCGCCTACTCTATGGCGAGCGCCAACCACGACGAGGACCTCCAGTTCTTCTCCATCAAGGTGCCCAACGGTCCGCTGACCTCGCGGCTCCAGCACCTCAAGGTCGGCGACAAGGTCCTGGTGGGCCGCAAGCCTACCGGCACTCTGGTGCAGGACAACCTGCTGCCCGGCAAGCGGCTCTATCTGCTGTCCACCGGCACCGGCCTCGCCCCCTTCCTGTCGGTGGTGAAGGACCCCGAGGCTTACGAGCGCTACGAGAAGATCATCGTGGTTCACGGCACGCGCACCGTCGCCGAGCTTGCCTATGACGACTACCTCACCCAGGAGTTGCCGCAGGACGAGTTCATGGGCGAGGAGATCCGGCAGAAGCTGGTCTACTACCCGACGGTCACCCGCGAGCCGTTCCGGAACCAGGGCCGAATCACCGACCTGATCACCAGCGGCAAGCTGTTCAGCGACCTCGGCCTGCCGCCCCTTTCCCCCGCCGACGACCGGTTCATGCTCTGTGGCAGCCCGCAGATGCTGAAGGACATGGTCGAGATCCTCGAGGCCCGCGGCTTCAGTGAGGGCTCGGGTTCGGAGCCGAGCAGCTACGTGATCGAGAAGGCGTTCGTGGAGAAATAGCCGTAGCAAGGCGAGATGGGCGAAGCGTCCGGTACGTCGAGGGGTGTCGTTTCAATCCACCGGCCGGCGCCCCCACGTCCCTGCTCGGCCAGGTTGCGCGCGTGAGATCTTGGGCGACCCAACTGTGTCCGGACAAGGCGATCCGCGTCAGCTCAACAATGTTGACGATCCAGCCTAGCGCGAATTCCTTTGTCTGAATGCGACGCCGGAAGGGAGAAGGCACGATGAGGAACATCTGCAGCCTGATACGGCGCCGATTGGGTTACCGGGTAGCCGAGGACGATGCGCGGATAGCAACCGTTGGCAAAGATGTCTCAGCTCCCCACAAGCAGAACGGTCCGCAACCCTCGCGAGCTCGGCTGCGGCTCGGGCTGCTGGTCTTGACGATGGCCGTAGGCCTCACAGGGCTCGGCGCATCCCAGGCGGATCAGAGGCCGGATGCGGAACCAGCAGGCAAAACGTGGTTGAGGGTTGGCCCGCTCGGTCCGCTGCCTGCTGCGGCTAATGATCGCTTACCCCTGTCTGACCAAGGGAACAAGGGTGGATGGGTGTTCGACGAGGCACATAGCGACGAATTCAATGCCGACGAGCTTGATCTCACCAAGTGGTATCATAAAGATCCCAAACTGATCGGCCGCAAGCCCTCCTTCTACACGAAGGAAAATGCGGTGACAAAGGACGGCTTCCTACAGATAACCATGCGTGAGGAACGGTCACCGCCTGCATTGGCAGCCAAAGGCTACGATCACTACTCCACCGCCTCCGTCAAGAGTCGTGATTTTTTCAGCTACGGATATTATGAGATCCGCGCCAAACCCATGCGCTCCAAGGGCTCCAGCGCTTTCTGGTTCTACGCGACGGAGCAGCCGAAATATTGGGGGGAGATCGACGTATTCGAGATATGGGCCGGCGCCCCAGGGATGGAAAATCTTCAACTTATCTCGGTGCACGATTATCCAATGCCGAACGGAACCCCGCATACTTGGAAATCTGGCGGCTGGCGAGCCCCCTACAATCTGGCCGATGATTTCCACGTCTACGGCTTCGATTGGAGCAAAGAATATCTCAAGTTTTATGTCGATGGCGTTCTCGTCTACAAAGTAGAGAATACAAACTCGCATGACCCACTGAATCTTGTCCTGGACAGTGAGGTGTTTGAGCATAAACCCGGAGTTCCAGATCCCGGCACCCTACCCTCCACTTTCTTCATCGACTACGTCCGCATCTGGACCAAGCCGGGTGACAAATGAACACCCGCTATGGCATGGTGCCGCCGCTTGGTCGGCAGGATGGTCGGACGAGCCGCGATTCAATTTCATGAGCTTACGGCGGTACATTTAAGCAATGCCAGGACCAAGGCGGAGTATCGGAGGGGTGGCTTCCCAGCGCGTGGTTCGGAGAACACCGCGGCCGGCAGTCTTATCTCTGACGAGCCATGTTATAGAAAAGGGCGGCTTCTTCTTGCTGCTTCTGGGAGGGGCTATGCGCGACGACGCGTCGATGCTAGCCGATTCGAAGTGGTGGAGTACTCTGACCCAACATCCTTTGGTCGAGCTCATAAAAAGCAACTCACTACTTCTGGTTGCCGCCGGAGTAGCGCTTCTCGCGCTGTCGGTTGTCTCGCAGAGGCGTGTCACACTGTTCATTCCTCTGGCCGCCCTCATCCTCCTCGCCAATGTGGGCTATGCTGGCTATCGGAGCAGCTTCGAGTCCCCCGACCTCGGAATTAAGATTTTTACTGGCGCACTATTTTACCTCACCATCATCTTGGCATGTACCAACATCGCCTATCGCTCTGGCCCCGGGACGTTTCTGAACGTCATCTGCGACTCATTTTTCTTTATTTCGTCAGCCGTTATTTTTATCAATATTTTCAATATCCTCACCGGCAACGGGTTCGTGACCGGAAATCCGCGCCTCTTCGGAACGACGTCTCATCCGAATTTCCTAGGCGTGCAATTGGCGATCTTCTCGATCATCAATGTCATGACATTCTTTCGCTGTTCTGGAAAAATGCGCTGGCTGGCGGCTGGCGTATTCGCTTGCGGTTTCGGATTGCTGGTGCTGACGGGCTCACGCACGGGCCTTCTTATTTTCGTTACCGGAGTGTTCTTCTCATACTGGGCCCGCTCGCGCTTCTCCATCCAAACTTGGCTGCTATCGGCAGTCCTTGCCATGGTGTTTGCCGCAGTGGTGGTCCTTCTGATTTACGGGAACGACTCCAGCGGGGCTGCCGCCGATCCGTTTGCCCGGCAGGGTGCCCAGTTCGACACCCGCTCGGGCGCCTGGGGCTATTTGTGGGACAGGATCGTGGAGGACCCCATCTGGGGTATGGGGACGTTCGGCCTCGCCTCGGAGAATTCATTCCTACGCGGATGGGCGGCCTTTGGCGTTCTCTACTTGGTCATGTTCTCCAGCGTGGCACTAATTAGTTTTTTCCGCTTGCGAGTCACCTGTCGCGAGCTCGGGTTTGGCAGCGAAGTCTGCTACCTCTTCGGCCTGTTCGTGGCCATCCTGTTTGGATCCGTGCTGGAAGGATATCTGACCGAGGTGCTCGGCGTGCCGATCCTGTTCTGGATCATCCTGACCGTGACAAGCGGGCTCAGCGTTTATGTCCGCCAGCAGCAAACCTCTTTGAGAGGACGGCAGCCAAGGCCAAATCGGAACGAGATACCAACACCTTCTTTGCCTATCCGTTAGCCCCAACGTCGTCGCCAGCACCTTGCGCTGCGGAGCAGCATAAGGCATTCTGACCACGGTCCAGCGTCGCAAGTGACTGCTGTACATGTCGGGCGTGCACAACTCCGGATGGCGAGGGGGTTGTCTTTCATGCCGCTACTCCTGGCGTAGCCACCGTTCACTCACGGTGACATCCCCTGTTTGATCAGGGATGGCACGACGATTGTACGTGCAGAGGGAAGCACAGATGGTGCGCGTATTATCCATCCTGAGTCGTGACTATTCGATGGTGAGCGACGTCGGCCGCAAGGCGATTGTTTCGCGCTGGATAAAAGTTCTCGAGGCTCGTCACGATTTCAGCGTATTCATTCCGCGGATGGCAATTGAATCGGGTAAGGCCACCATGCTGGGTGCCATTGCTCGGCGTTGTCTGTTCGGGAATGAAGCCCTCCAGGTTGCCCTGTTCGACACTGCGGAGAACGTGAGCCGGCTGGCGCAGGCGATCCGTGAAAGCCGCCCCCAGGTCATCCATGTAGATGGTGGGCGCTTGGTGCCGCTGCTCAAACGCGCCCTGGCCCAATGCCCGGGCGGGCGGGAAGGCTACCGCATCATTGTCGACATCGACGATCTCATGTTCCGCCGATATCGCATCTACAAAAAACTGGGGCTGGGTCTGGAACTGGGGGTGCTGGGTGAAAAGTTGACGGCCTATACTCGTTTCGCCGGCTCCGCAGTGTCCGATGGTGTTTTGTCGCTGGAATCCGCGCGGATGCGCCGCCTCGAGGAATCGATCGTCCATTTCGCCGACGACGTCGTGTTTTCCAGCGATTACGAGCGCCGGCTGCTGGCCCACCTGGCCGGGCCGCGCCGCGCACGGCTGCACCGTCATGTGATCGGCTACAACGTGGCGCCGGTTACCCCGCGCCTCGATCCACAGACCCTGCGCTTCGCCTTCATCGGCGGCGACAAGCTCAGCCAGAACCGCCTGTCCATCGAAGGGTTGATCCGGATCTGGAAAACCTATGACATCCCCCACGAGTTGCTGATCATCGGCAAGTGCCACCACACGTATGAGGCGCATCCCCGGATAAAATTTACAGGCTTCGTGGAGAAGCTGGCCGAATGGTACTCCAAGGTGGATGGCCTTATCATTTTCTCCTATGTTCCGGGTGGGCTTAAGACCAAAATTCCAGAGGGCCTGTCATTCGGCCTGCCGGCGATCGTCAATCGTGTCGCGGCCGAAGGAGTCGTGGGGCTTGAGGATTATTCCTTCTGCTTCGACGAGAGCGAGATGGTGGAATTCCTGCACTCGTCGCCCGATGAGATCCGTCGGCGGCTGGCAGCCGAACGAGCGCGGGCGCCCGAGATCGCACAAAAATACTGGTCCAGCACGGCGCTGGAGGCATTTCTCCACGACCTGTTCAAGCCGGCCTCGCCGTCCCCGACACCAAGCCCGCGCCCTGTCGCTGCCAGTGGGCCCCTTGTCATCGCTCCGGCTAAGGCGCTCTGATGCCACAGTCCGGGAGTGTGGAACGCCATGGGGGCGCGCAGCTTGGCCTTGGGTGCAGCCGGCTTGGTTCGGCCCTTACCCGGTCGCAGGAGACGCCCGAAGCCCTGCTTCTTGCTGCCTATAAGGCCGGCATACGCTATTTTGATACCGCCGACATCTACGGCCAGGGTGACAGCGAACGGTTCATCGGCCGGACAGTGGCCCATCTGCCGCAGGCGCGGATCTGCACCAAGGTCGGCCAACGTTTTCCGCTCAAGATGCGACTGCTGTTGCCGATCAAAGCGCCGCTGAAGCGGCTTGCTTCTCTGTCTCCGGCTGTAGCGGCACGCGTGAAAGCGGCGCGGGCCGGCACGCTGCCCACCAGCTTCGAGCCGGCGTATCTCGCCGGCGCTTTGGAAAAGAGCCTGAAGCGGCTCGGTGTCGACGCTGTGGACACCGTTATGCTGCATGGCGCCACAGCGCAGGAAATCGCTTCAGGCACTCCCATCGGCGTGCTGGACGGCCTTCGGGAACGAGGGCTGTTTCGCCGCCTTGGCGTGTCCTGCGAGGATCTTGATGGAGCGGAAGCGGCACTGGCCGACCCCCGCGTCGCAGTGGCGCAGATTCCCCTGCATTTCGGGGACCTCCGCGCCCGTGACATCGCAGCCCGACTGGCCGATCGCGGCATTGAGGTCATCGCCCGGGAGATCCTTACCGGCAGTGCCGTCCACAATGCCGAACCGCCGGCCGCCCGGCAGCATGCTCTTCGCATGGCGCTTGATGCGGCCCTCCATGCCCCCGGCGTTTCTGTGGCACTGCTCGGAACCACCAGTAGCGCCCACCTCCTTGAAGCCGTCGAGGCCCTCTAAAGTCCCGATGACACACATTGGTCCGGAGCATATTCACTGAGAGACGGCGCGCCGGGCTCCGCCAGAATGGGACAGCAGGACTGCGATCAGGATGCATACTGACGGGCGCACGATTCCCAATGAAACCGTTATTGAAACCGATCTCCTGATCATCGGCGCCGGGCCGGCCGGGATTACGCTTGCGGCCGAACTTGCGGGCAGCGGCATTTCAGTCGTTCTCACTGAATCCGGCGATATGAAGAGCTCGGACGAGGCCGATAGCCTGAGCCAGGGCCGTTCCGTATCGGGCAAATTCGCTGCCCTCGACATGTATCGCCGGCGGGTGTTCGGTGGAGCATCGGTTATCTGGGGCGGGCGTTGCGTACCCTATGATCCCATCGATTTTGAGCCGCGCGACTATGTTCCCGACAGCGGCTGGCCGTTCCGCCGCAGCGAACTCGACCCCTGGTACGATAAGGCCGCGGCCTATTGCGAGATCGGCAAGGCCGATTTCGACGTCCGCACCTCTCTGCCGGTGCCGGGCGCATTCATCGCCGGTTTTGCCTCCGAGGTTGTGGAGTCCACCAGCTTCGAGCGTTTCAGCGCGCCGACCAATTTCGGCCGCAAGTGGGGCCCGACCCTCGCCGCGGCGCCCAACCTGAAGATCATTACCGCCGCCACCTGCACCCGCCTGGTGACCACGCCGGACGGCACGCGGGTAACCCAGGCCCTCTTCTCCAGCCTCGCCGATACCCGGTTCGTGGTCCGAGCGAAGAGCTTCGTGGTGGCCGGCGGCGGCTTCGAGAGCTTCCGCCTGCTCGCGGCCTCGAACGATGTCCATGCGGCGGGGCTCGGCAACACCAGCGATGCGCTGGGCCGCCATCTCATGGCCCATATCGAGGGCGGGATTGCCCACCTGCATCTGCGCGATCCAGCGACACCGGTGGACTGGGGCTTCCATGTGACGCCCGAAGGCATTTATGGTCGCCGCCGCCTCACCTTGTCACCTGAAGCGCAACGTCGGCACGAGTTGCTCAACTTCATGGTTCGGCTGCACCACCCGACCGCCGTCGATCCGCGCCACGGCAGCGCCGTGCTATCGATGATGTTTCTGGCCAAGCAGTTCATCCTACCGGAATACCGAAGGAAGATCACCATGATCGAGCGCATGGTGGCCGACAGCATGCCGCAGGGCCTGAGCTTTTGGGGCCAGCATGCCTGGAACCTCGTGCGCGGCGCGCCCGGCCTCTCGGCTTTCGTGACCGACTGGATCGTGAAGCGCTATCTGCGCTATCATCGCATTCCCTATGTGGCGCTGCAGTCGAGGGCAGGCATCTATCCCATCGACTTCAATTGCGAGCAGATCCCCAATCCGGACAGCCGCGTTGTGCTTACCGACGAGACCGATCGCTTCGGCATGCCGGTGAGCCTCGTGGATTGGCGTATGGCGGAGCAGGAGGTGCAGTCCATCGCTCGCAGCCTCCGGGTGATGCGCGATGCCATAGGCGCCACCGGCCTCGCCACGCTGGTGTTCGACGATGTTCGGCTGGAAGAGCTCATCCGCGAAGAGGCGGTGCCGGTGGGTGGCCACTGCATCGGGCTGACACGCATGAGCTCCGATCCACGCAAGGGCGTGGTCGATGGCAATCTCCGGCTGCACGACGTACCGAATGCCTTCGTCCTCAGCGCCTCCAGCTTCCCGACCAGCAGCCACGCAAATCCCACCTTCACCCTTGTCGCCATGGCAACAAGGCTCGCCGGCCACCTGCGGGCGCAGGGGGCTGGGTTTGCCGCTGCGGCCTGAGACGGGGCGTACCTCACGTTTGCGAGCCACGCACTCGTAAACCGTAGCAGATTGTGGAGAACGGGCCATGTACACACCGGTCAGGGACATTCCCGCCAACATTGTCGTCCAGGACCTCGCCCGCTCTCATCCGCCGGCCGGTTTCAGAGGACGCTCGGCTTTTACCTGCCAGCTCTGGTGGATCGTCCAATCGACTTTGTTCGGCTGCTCGCCGCAGATTTTCTACGGCTGGCGCAACTTCCTGCTCCGCCTGTTCGGTGCGAAGGTCGGCACCGGGGTGAAGATCCGCCCGTCTGTGCGGATTACCTATCCGTGGAAGGTGGAGATCGGCGATCACGTGGGCATCGGCGACAATGCGGTCGTCTACAGCCTCGGTCCGATCTTCATCGGTGCCAATGCCTGCGTGTCCCAGCGAACCTATCTGTGCGCAGCGACCCATGATTTCCGTGACGCGACCTTTCCCCTAGTGGAAGGTGCGATCCATGTAGAGGAACAGGCCTGGGTGGCCGCCGACGTCTTCGTCGCGCCGGGGGTGACCATCGGCAAGGGGGCGGTGGTGGGTTCGCGCAGCACCGTGCTCAACGATGTGCCGCCCTTCGCCATTGCTGTGGGCTATCCGGCTAAGCCGGTGAAGATGCGGCTGCCCGGCATGGCACCCACCTTCTAGAGCGACCTCTTCACGCGAACCGGTTTCCACGTCGCTCGAACACGCTTCGAGCGGGTGCACGGGGTCGGACGCAAACTGATTGCAGGGATTCACGGGGCGATCCGATGCTGACAACACCTGAAACGAGTGACTGCGGGCGACAGCTGCGCATCCTGCACATGCTGGAAACCATCGACAGCAAGTCCGGTGGACCGGTACAGGGCATGCTGGTCTCAGCCACGGCGCAGCTCGCGCGCGCCATCCCCGAGGTGGTGACCCTTGATCCCCCGGACGCCCCATTCATCAAGGCGTTTCCATTCAAGGTGCATGCCTTCGGCGAGCCACATTGGATCAATTCCCTGGCGCCGGCCTACGGCTACACCAAATCCCTGCTGCCGTGGCTGAAGGCGAATTTGAACCAGTACGATGCCGTGGTGGTACACGGCATCTGGTGCTACCACGCACTGGCGGCGTGGCAGGCACTGGCGGGGACCTCTATTCCCTATGTGGTCTATACCCACGGCATGATGGACCCTTGGTTCAAGCAGGCCTATCCGCTGAAGCATCTGAAGAAACAAGCTTATTGGTCGGCTTTCCTGGGCAAGATTCTACGCGATGCGCAGATGGTGCTTTTTACCGCCGAGGATGAGCGCATTTTGGCCCGCGGCGTGTTCTCCGGCTACAGCAAATACAACGAGCGGGTGGTGAAGTTCGGCATCACGCCGCCGCCCGGCAACGTGCAAGAGCAGGTCGCAGCGTTCCGCACCCTCATGCCGGATCTCAACAATCGCAAGTTCCTGCTTTTCCTTGGCCGGATCGATCCGAAGAAGGGCTGCGACCTGCTGGTGGAGTCATTCTGCAAGGTCAAGCCGGCCGATATCGATCTGGTGATGGCGGGGCCGGACCGGATCGGCTGGCAGCCGGAGCTGGAAATGATCGCCACGAAATATGGCATGTCGGACCGCATCCACTGGCCGGGCATGGTAAGCGGCGATGCCAAATGGGGCGCCTTCCGCCAAGCGGAAGCCTTCGTGCTTTCGTCCCATCAGGAGAATTTCGGCATCGCCGTCGCGGAAGCCCTGGCCTGCCGCACCCCGGTGCTGATCTCCAACAAGATCAACATCTGGCGTGAGATCGAAAGCGGCGGCGGCGGCCTTGTGGCAGATGACACCCTGCCCGCCACCGAGGACCTGCTGCGGCGCTTCATCACCATGGATCCCGACCAGCATCGCAAAATGCGCGAGGACGCAGAAACCGTCTTTGCGGAGAATTTCGACATCACCCACTGGGCTGACGAGTTGATCGATATTATCGAGGACGAGCTCCTGCCGGCCATGATGGTACGCAAGCCGACATGAACGGGGCGAGCCCGGGCGTCGGCCGGAGCGCCCGCGCGCCCCGCCCGACTGGCCCCAACCCCCGATGCTTTGAACATGGATGGCCGAAGGCCATTGAAAAATAAGTCAAGGAGCAGGGCTCGAAATGTCGAAAGTCACGATCATTTTCGGCGGGAATGGATTCATTGGTTCCCACTTGGCGCGCACCCTGGCCGCTACGGGGACGCGTGAGCGCATAGTCTGCGCGGATATCTCGAAAGAGCCGCGCTTTCGCGTTCCCGGCGTGGACTACATCCAGTGCGACGTGCGCGAGGCCATCGACCCCAATCTGGTGCCGAACGTGAGCGAGATCTTCAACCTCGCGGCGGTCCACACCACGCCCGGCCACGAAGATTGGGAATACTACTGGACCAACGTTCGCGGAGCGACCACCATCTGTGCTTTCGCTCGAGCGAATGACGTCAAGACCTTGGTCTTCACCAGTTCCATCTCGGTCTACGGCCCCGGCGAGGAGAGCAAGACGGAAACCACACCGCCTGCGCCGAAGTCGGCCTACGGCTGGTCGAAACTTTTGGCGGAGGGGATTCACGAGGCCTGGATGAACGAGAGCGAGGCGCGCCGCCTCGTCATAGTACGCCCGGCCGTGATCTTCGGCGCTTCGGAAGGCGGCAATTTCGCTCGCCTCGCCAAACTGCTGAAGAAGGGTTTCTTCGTCTATCCAGGCCGGACCGACACCATCAAGGCTTGCTTCTATGTCGAGGACTTGATCGAGGCCATCGGCTTCGCGCTCGATCAGCCTGATCGCTTCATCCGCTTCAACGGCTGCTACCCGGACCGCTACACCATCTCGCAGATCGTCGAGATGATGCGCGAGACCCACTTCAAGACCGCCCGCACTATGGTCTTCCCCAAGCTGCCCCTGGTCCTTGCCGCAAATCTGCTGAAACCGCTGTCTCCATATGGCCTCGGCATCCATCCGGACCGGATCACCAAACTCATCCGCTCCACCGACATCGCCCCGGATTGGCTCAAGGCACGCGGCCATGCCCCCACGGGCCGGCTCGAAACGGCTATCGCCCGCTGGGAGGCCGCGACCGACGGCCGCTTCGACTGACCGAGAACCCGGTCCACCACCGGCCGCTGAGGGCCAGCTGCGGATTTTTGGTGCTCCGGCAGGAGGAAACGCCGGCGCGACGCCGCGCATGGAGCCAGGTTTTCGATGCGCCGCGCGCCGAAAGGACGCCACGGACCGACCTGTCCGATTTTCCACAGAGGCCTGCAGCGTTGTCCGATCAAATTGAATCGGAATAACTTTTCAAATCAGCGCCGCGCTGATTCAAGTTGCCTGCCGGGGCTGGAGGCCGGCAGGCATGGTCAAGGCGCTGTCGCTCGGCCCTCAGGTCCATGCTCTTGCCGCGGTGAACGGGGCATGAGCCACCGCGCCGCGGCTGAGGTGATCGCAGTCAGCCCTGCGAGGGTGAGCTTAGCCGGGGCGATGGAGTGCCATTCGATGCCCATCTGCTGGCATCATTTGAGAACCGCCATCGAGGTCAGCGGTGCCTGGGTCCGAGACGATGTTCGCCGGTTTGGCCCGGATTGCGGTGAGCGCATCGAGCTCGCACATCACCCGAAGGCCGGACAGCGAGGTGTCGGCGATCAGAGACAGGCACTATCGGCTGGAGTCGTCGACCACCGCGACAACTCCGAAGCGCCATCGATCCGTGATGGCATCCGACGCGAAATCTGGACTTCAGGGGACATTGTACCCGATCCGGCAGATCCATCGCCGCCGCGCGTTCAACGCCCGATTGGGACCCTGGGCCGGCACACCTACAGCATTTCTTGCCGCGACAGCGGGCGCAGCTTCGTGTGATTCATGAGGATGCCCTGGCGCCTCAGCATGGCGTGGATCCGCCGGCAGCCGCCGGAATCACGCCTCACGCGCTTTGGAAATCCCAAAGCCCACACTGCCTAGTGGGAGAGCACCCGATGCGGATGGCAGCATCCGCGAATGAGATCCTTGATGGCCTCGCGGTTGCCGCGAGCACGGCCCGCCCGATCGATCCACGGCTCCGGCGTGAGCAACTTCAGATGGTTGTTCAAAATCGGACGCAGCAGCAACCCAGCCAGCCGTGGAATCGATATCAATCCCTTGCGGTAGATATAGATCGCATTGGCAACTTGACTGTAGCCAAGCACGGCACCACGGCTCTCCCGGCCGACCTTCTCAGCACAGTGGACGCCGAAGAAGGCGTCGGTCTGGATCTGCATCGGTGTGGCCCGCAGCGTAAAGTCGGTGTCCTCAAGCCACCCGTACAAGGGAATATCCTCGTCGAATCGCTGACCACCGATAGCACTCATCCGCATGGCCATGTTGCAGCCGTAGAGGCCGTTCATGGCACCGATCTTCGTCGGTGTCGGAGCAGCGCCCAGGCGTTCATCTTCCGCATCCACCATGGCGACGGCCCGGGCAGGCGGAATGCCAGGGCCGCGGGCGCCATCGGCCAGAAGCCGGCCGCTTATCCCGTTGATCTCTGGGAAGGCGTCGAAAGCGTTGAGAACACCTTCGACGGTATATTTTGACGGCACATAATCATCGTCGCAGAACAGCACGATATCGATGTCGGGCTGGAGCGCATTCAGTCCCCGGTTACGCTGGCGCGTCAGGCCGCGCGGCCCGTAGATGACTTCAACCGATAACGGAATGTCCTCATAGGACGAGGCGTCCTCAGGCTTCTCAAGGGAGAGCAACACCTGATCGGGCTTACGGGTCTGGACGGCAAGGCGCTCGAGAAGGACCCGCAGATTGTCCGGACGGCCGAGGGAGGCCACGATTACTGCAAGTTTCGGCAAGGCCATAACCCCCAACCTCGCGAGGCAACGCGCATCATGTGCGCACGCACACTACACCAAACATGCCGCAGTGCAACATCCCGGCGGCGATCCGTTCCAGAAACGCGCCAGCCGGAATTTTTTAGAGTTCCGACCATACCAGCCGCCTTCTCCTTATCCACCTTCTCCTTTATCCTTTGATTTATAAGGTAATCGGGGAGGGGCAGGAATGGTCGCCTCGCCGATAAATGCGGGCGTGGGCGTGATCCGCAGCGGCCAACTTGAAGCACCAACTTTGCTTGCGCGCCAGCCAATTCGGGGCTAGCAATCAGCAGCCACGTGCAGTGCACAATATTCCCGATTCACGGAATCCGGCTGATCATGCAGTGACCCCCGCAGAAGATTGGTAGTCCGCACGCTGGCCTCGCGGTCGCGGAGGTTTTCCCAGCTGATGCCCGCAATTACGGTCGGTGGCCTCGGCCACGTCGCATGAGCCGAGAGGCAACCATGACGGCCTTTTGGCCCTGATCATCGTCCCGTCGGTCGCCGCTGTGAGCGGGACGAAACCCTCCTGCCGGAGCGGTGTGCCCCATCCACCATCGGAGTTTGCGAATGAAGATCCTGATTTGCATGGTTACTCTGATGACCAATCGCGGAGTGGATGCGCTCGTCACCTCCAAGGCGGCGGAGCTTGCCAAGGTGTTTCCTGGCGCTCAGATCGACGTCATGACACGCAACGTGACCGCCAACAGGCCATTTGCCGAACAGCGCGGCCTGCGCATGGTGGAGGATCCGTTCTATGGCTGGCGTCAGAATTTCGTCGACAAGGCCGGATTGCTCGCACCTCTCGCAATGAAGCTTGGTGGCAAGCCGATGCAGGCCCTGGAGGAGGTCGGCCGGCTTCTGCCGAGCTACGATCTCGCAGTATTCACAGGCGGCGACAATATCAGCTCCGACTACGGCAGCCCCGACAATTATTTTGTTCCGGTTCGCAAGCTGATGGCGGCGAACGTGCCGGTCGTCTTTCTCGGCCAGTCCATCGGTCCATTCCGCGCAGTGGAGCACCGCGAGAGCTTCCTGTCGGTCGCGCGCCACAGCCCTCTTGTCACCGTGCGGGAGACCGCCAGCTACAATTATGTGCTCAACGACCTCGGCATGGCGCCGCAGACGGTTCGCCTGACCGCTGACACCGCATTCCTTCTGGAACCTACGCCGGGTGATTTCGGTGCCAAGATCATGCAGTCCTTTGGACTTGATCCCGCACGGCCGGTGATCGCACTGTCGGTCAGCGGCGGTATCAGCCTGTTCGCGTCCGCGGACAACACCAGCCATCTCGATGCGCTCGAACGCCTGACCCACCGGCTGCTTGCCGAGACCGGTGCCCAGGTCCTGCTGATCCCGCATGTCGAGGACACCGACCCCAGCAACAACGATCTCATCGTCGCCGACGCCCTGATGCGCCGTCTCGACTTTAATCCGAACGTGCGGCTCGCCCGGGGCTTCCTCACCAGCAACGAATTCAAGGCCATAATCGCCCGCTGCCAGATGGTGGTTGCCGAGCGGATGCATGTCGCCATCGGCGGACTGTCTTCGGGCGTGCCCACCTTCGTCATCGGCTACAGCGTGAAGGGTCACGGCATCATGTCCGACACCCTCGGCGTCGATTCCCGCGACGAAGGCTTGGTCGTGCCACTCGACACATTCCTCTCCGATCCGCAATCGGACGAGAAGGTTCTCGCGGTGTGGAATCGTCGGGATGCCTATGCCGCCATTCTGCAGCAGCGACTGCCGGAGATGCGCGCCAAGGCCAAGCTGAACTTCGAACTGCTGCCAGGGATCGTCGCCGAGTGGAAGGCCGGCCGCAAGGCCGGGTGAAGATACACTGGGGGCGACGAACCCGGCCTTGCCGGCCAGATGCAGGGGGAGGCCATGACCAAGCAGGATGAAGCGCGGCCCGACCACGCCGACGGCCGCAGCCCGCGCTATCTTCTCGTATCCCGAATCGGCCGGAAGAGCCTTCATCAGCGATGGCTGCAGGGGCCGCGGGCGTTCGATGTCTTCCTCAGCGCTTACGACACGGCGCTCCCGCCCGTCTCTGGAAGCGGTGTCCGGTTTGAGCACCGGCCGGGCTACAAGGTTGCGGGCTATGACGGCTTCCTGCGCGAGCATCGCGACCTGTGGCGCCGTTATGATTACATTTGCCTGTTCGACGAAGATCTCGATGCGGATACCGAAACCCTCAACCGGATGTTCGCACTTTGCGAAAAGTACCGGCTCAAGATTGCCCAACCCGCGCTCACCTGGGACAGTCACTTCACCTATGCGGGCCTGCTGCGCCAGCCGGCTTTCGTCCTGCGACATGTGAATTACATCGAGATGATGTGCCCGGTCTTCCGCAAAGACGCGCTCGAGGCCATCGCACCTCTCTACGGGCTCGGCTACGAGAGTGGCATCGACCTGATCTGGTGCAACCTCGTATACGAACAGCCCACGGACTTCGCCGTGCTCGACAGCACACCGGTGCGGCATACCGAGCCGGTGGGCAACAACAAGGCCGCCAATGGGTTCATCGCGGGACGTCTCTACGAGGACGATATCTCGGCCGTGCTGACGCGGTTCGGCCTTCCCTGGCTCAGTTGCACGCCCTATATCGGCATCTCGCCGTCGGGCGACCAAACGCACTCCCGACTGGCATTCTTGCGCGCCGCGCTTCCGCTGGCGATCGTTCCGCCACGGCACCCTCCCCTTGCAAAACGGGTGCGGATGGTCCTCGACCATCTGCGGCACATCATATTCCGTCCCGCCCGGAACATCCGCGTCGACATGCCCCTTTCATCCCAGACGGAAGAACGGTCGGCCCCACCCTCCTCATCATCGGACCTTTGAGGGCCGACGCACGGTGAGAACGTCGCCGTATTCCGGAGATTGGAGAAGTCGGCTTGAGTGCCTTGCCCGCGGTTCATCGCCAATTGCCATCTGGTCGCTGACTTCGACGGAACGGCCCATCCGAAGGGAAGGAAGCACGGCCGGCAACCCACGGCGTTGAATGGACCGTCTCCATCAGGCTGGTCGTTCTGCCGCGTCAATCCCCGTCGGCCGAGAGCCTTCGCCAGAGCCACCGGCGTCCTCGCCAGGAGCGACAGGTCGATGCCCGCGTGGGCGTCCGGGTGGGCCGGCACCCTCAGCCTGCCGATCGCCGTCTCCCTCAGGGCCGCGCGATCGAGGGTTGTCTCGATATCCATCGCTCCGCCTGAGGCCCCCCGCGCCGCCTCCCCTTGCGTTCATACCTTGACGCCGAGGCCCGTCTGTTTCACAGCATTTGCCCATGTGGACCAACGGCTGCATCATTCCGGCGCGGGAGACCGGGCCATGTCCTTGATCGAGCGCTTTGCGACGGTCCGGGTACTTTGCCTCGGCGACGTCATGCTGGATCGTTTCATCGGCGGCATGGTGCGCCGGATCTCTCCCGAAAGCCCGGTGCCCGTGCTCTCGGTGACCGAGACGCGCAGCTTTGCCGGCGGCGCCGCCAACGTCGCCCGCAACATCTCCGCCCTCGGCGGCCACTGCACCCTTGCCGGGGTCGTCGGCGTCGACGGCAGCGGCGTGGAGCTTGAGCGCCTGCTTTCCGGCACGGCCGGAATCACCACCGCTCTCCTGGAGGTCGCAGGGCGGCCGACCACCGAGAAGGTGCGCTTCATCGCCCACGGCCAGCACATGCTGCGGACCGACAGCGAGGACTCGGCCCCGGTCGCGGCCGAGGTGGAAGCCGCCCTGCTGGCCGCGCTGGAGCGCCTCATCCAGGACCATCAGGTGCTGGTGCTGTCCGACTATGCCAAAGGGGTGCTGACCGATGCCGTGGTCGCCGGCGCCATCAGCCTGGCCCGCGCCGCGGGCGTGCCGGTGGTGGTCGATCCCAAATCCATGGATTTCAAGCGTTACGACGGAGCGAGCGTGATCACCCCGAACGCCTCCGAGGTGCAGCTCGCCACCGGCCTGTCGCCGGCAGCCGACGACGATGCGGTCATTGCAGGGCGCCGGGTGCTCGCGCGCACGGCCATCGGTGCGGTGCTGATCACCCGGGCGGAGAAGGGCATGACATTGGTGGAGCGCGTCGGCGCGCCGCTGCATATTCCCACCCGGGCCCGGGAGGTGGCGGACGTGGTGGGCGCCGGCGACACCGTGATCGCCACCCTCGCTCTGGCCCTGGGAGCCGGCGCGCCACTGGGCGAGGCGGCGCGGGTGGCAAACGCCGCGGCCGGCATCGTGGTGGGCAAGCGCGGCACCGCCACCCCCACCCGCTCCGAGCTCATCGAGGAACTGGACGCCAGCTCCCGCAACGGACTTGCCGCGCCGCAGCTCAAGATCCTGTCCCGTGCCGAGGCCAGGGAGCGGCGCGAAAGCTGGCATGACGACGGGCTCAAGGTGGGGTTCACCAACGGCTGCTTCGATATCCTGCATGTGGGCCATATCGGCATCCTCGACTTCGCCCGGGCGCACTGTGACCGGCTCATCGTCGGGCTCAATGCCGATGCCTCGGTCCGGCGGCTCAAGGGGCCGCAGCGGCCGATAAACACCGAGGCCGACCGGGCTCTGGTGCTGGCGGCGCTGGCCTGCGTCGACGCGGTGGTGCTGTTCGAGGAGGACACCCCGCGCGCCCTCATCGGCGAGCTGGCGCCGGACCTGCTGGTGAAGGGGTCCGACTACGCCATCCAGGACATCGTCGGCGCCGACCTCGTGCTGGCGGGCGGCGGCGAGGTGCTGCGGTTCGACCTCGTGCCGGGGCGCAGCACCACATCCACCATCGAGCGGGCGGCCGGGCACGGCCTGCCCCGCGGCGCCGCGGGGATCCGATGATCATCGTCACCGGCGCGGCCGGCTTCATCGGATCCAACGTGGTCGCGGAGTTCGAGGCGGCGGGCGAAGGCCCGATCGTCGCCGTGGACTGGTTCGAGGACGGCGAGAAATGGCGCAACCTCGCCAAGCGGCGGGTCGCCGCCTTCGTCGCGCCGGAGGGCCTCCTGCCCTTCCTCGACGACGTGGCCCGCGAGGTGAAGCTGGTGGTGCACATGGGCGCCATCTCCGCCACCACCGAGCGCGACGTGGACAAGCTGGTGCGGCTGAATATCAATGCCACCGTCGCCTTGTGGGACTGGTGCGCGGCCCATGGCGTGCCCTTCATCTACGCCTCGTCGGCCGCCACCTATGGCGGGCGCGAGAGCGGCTTCGGCGATGACGAAAGCGTCGCTGCCTTGGCGGCGCTGCGCCCGCTGAACGCCTATGGCTGGAGCAAGAAGGCCACCGACGACATTTTCGCGATGCGCCTTGCCGCCGGGGCACCGCGCCCGCCGCAGTGGGCCGGGCTGAAGTTCTTCAACGTCTACGGGCCGAACGAGTACCACAAGGGCGACATGATGAGCGTCGCCTGCAAGATGTTCGACACCGTCGCCCGGGGCGACACGGTGCGGCTGTTCAGATCCTACCGGGACGATATCGCCGACGGCGAGCAGCGGCGCGACTTCGTCTATGTGAAGGACTGCACCCGGACCATCCTGGAGCTTTACCGGCGACCGCAGGTCAGCGGGATCTTCAACATCGGCTCGGGCCGGGCGCAGTCCTTCATCGACATCGTGCGGGCGCTGGAGCTGGCGCTGAACCGGCCGGTGGACGTCGAGTTCATCGAAATGCCGGAGGCCCTGCGGGGCCGCTACCAGTATTTCACCCAGGCCGACATGGCCAAGCTGAAGGCCACCGGGATCGGCACAGCCTTCCGGGATCTTGGCGCCGGCGTCATGGATTATGTGACCGGTCATCTCGCTCGCGACGACCGATATATTTAGCTGTTCAGTCCCGGCATTTGATGGGTTGGATCGAACCTGAATCGATGTGGCTCGACTGTCCAATTCCGGCGGACGAATTCTACCGGCGAGAGGCCTTTTGGGGGTCTTGAGCCTGCGGGTGAAATTGTAGGCTGAGAAGAAATCAAGGAGGTGCCGGCGCAGCTGGTCGTGACTCTCGTCTTAGAATCGCTTGACAGCGGCGCCCTTAAGGCTGGCGCATCATGTCCATCGGATTTCGCCAGTGGGCACACGGGTCATGATGAGCGCAGGATGGTATAAAATCGCCCGGTAAAAGCCAGACGAAGCATCAAGCCGGCCGAGAGGTGAGACTCAGAGGGCGGCGGCTCGGCTCCGGCGCCGCCACCCGGCCTTGACGACACAGGCGTCCCGTCCAACGCCGCGGCCAATGGCGGGCCGGCCCTCCCACGCCCAACACGAAAGTCCATCGCCATGGCCGATCTGTCCGCCCCCGCGGCGCTGTCCAACACCGAGACGGCCCTGGCCTTTGCCCGCGGCGCCATCGAGATCGAGATCGCTGGCCTGGAAGCGCTCCGCACGGCGCTTGCCGGCGAGCTCGGCGGGGCCTTCGCTGCGCTGATCCAGAAGATCGCCCAGTGCAACGGCCGGGTGGTGGTCACCGGCATGGGCAAGAGCGGGCATGTCGGCCGCAAGATCGCCGCCACCCTGTCCTCGACGGGCACACCCGCGTTCTTCGTGCATGCCGGCGAGGCCAGCCACGGCGACCTCGGCATGATCACCGCTGGCGACGTGGTGCTGGCGCTGTCCTGGTCGGGCGAGACCCCCGAGCTGAGGGACATCATCAATTATTGCGGCCGGTTCGGGATCTTCCTCGCCGCCATCACCTCGCGCGCCGACAGCGCCCTGGGCCGCGCCGCCGACCTGGCGCTGGTGCTGCCGGCAGCCCGCGAGGCCTGCCCGCACAATCTCGCCCCCACCACCTCGACGCTGCTCCAGCTCGCGGCGGGCGACGCCATCGCGGTGTCCTTGCTGCAGCTCCAGCGCTTCAGCGCCGTGGATTTCCGCAACTTCCATCCCGGCGGCAAGCTCGGCGCCAGCCTGCGCTTCCCCCGCGACGTGATGCACCGCGAGGCCACCGTGCCGCTGGCCGCCGAGGGCACGCTTATGAGCGCCGCCCTCATCGAGATGACCGCCAAGGGCTTCGGCTGCATCGGCATCGTCGACGCCGCCGGCCGGCTGGCCGGGATCGTCACCGACGGCGACCTGCGCCGGAAGATGTCGGACGACCTCCTCAAGCTGAAGGTGGAGGAGGTGATGACCAAGGCGCCGCGGACCATCGATCCCGACAGCCTCGCCACCGAGGCGCTGGCCATCCTCAATGCCCGCAACATCACCGCGCTGTTCGTGGTGGATGATGCCGGCATTCCCCTCGGCATCCTGCACGTCCACGATCTGCTGCGGCTTGGCGTCGCCTGAGGCGCCGCGCTCTAACCGGTTGATAGAGGACGCACCCTGCGAGCCGGGCGGGGCGCGCTCTAGCGTCGGGGCGCCGGCGCCATTATGTTGAACCGCCTTGGGTGCCGGCCGATCCTGCGCCGCCCCGCCGGCCGGCGGATCCGGCTGCGGGTCCGTCCATTGGGAGTAACCGGGGTCATGACCAAGCAAAGCGCGGGGGCCAACGCCGTGGTCGAGGCGGGCGGCGTCCGCTTCGGCAACCACCTGCCCCTGACCGTCATCGCCGGCCCCTGCCAGATCGAGAGCCGCGACCATGTGCTGGAGGTCGCCGCCGCGGTGAAGGAGATCACCGACAAGCTCGGCATGGGCCTGATCTTCAAGTCGTCGTTCGACAAGGCCAACCGCACCTCGCTCGGCGGCAAGCGCGGCATCGGCCTCGCCTCGGCGCTGCCGCTGTTCGCCGAGATCCGGGAGAGGTTCAAGGTCCCCGTCCTCACCGACGTCCACGAGATCGACCAGTGCGCGCCGGTGGCCGAGGCGGTGGACGTGCTGCAGATCCCGGCCTTCCTCTGCCGCCAGACCGACCTGCTGCTCGCCGCCGCGGCCACCGGGCGGGTCATCAACGTCAAGAAGGGCCAGTTCCTGGCGCCTTGGGACATGGCGAACGTGGTCGCCAAGATCACCGGCGGCGGCAATCCCAACGTGCTCGTCACCGAGCGCGGCGCCTCGTTCGGCTACAACACCCTTGTCTCCGACATGCGCGCCCTGCCGATCATGGCCGAAACCACCGGCGCCCCGGTGATCTTCGACGCCACCCATTCGGTGCAGCAGCCGGGCGGGCTTGGGGCCTCCTCCGGCGGCCAGCGCCAGTTCGTGCCGGTGCTCGCCCGGGCGGCGGTGGCGGTGGGGGTGGCGGGGGTCTTCATCGAGACCCATCCCGATCCCGACCACGCCCCCTCCGACGGCCCCAACATGGTGCCGCTCGCCGAGTTCGAGGACCTGCTGCGCAGCCTCAAGGCGCTGGACGAGGTGGTGAAGGCGCCGGCGCCCGCAAGGAGCGCTGCCTGTGCCTGAGGCCGCCTGCGCAACAGCGCCGGCGGGCGGGGAGAGCATCATCCTCATCCCGGCCCGCATCGGCTCCACCCGCTTTCCGCGCAAGCCGCTCGCCGACCTCGGCGGACGGCCGATGATCGTGGAGGTGGCCCGGCGGGCGCAGGAGGCGGGCATCGGCCGGGCCGTGGTCGCCACCGACGACGCCGCCATCGCCGAAGCGGTGCGCGGCGCCGGCTTCGAGGCGGTGCTGACCGCCGACACCCACGAATCCGGATCCGACCGCATCTTCGAGGCGCTGGGCAAGCTTTCCGACGTGGGGGGGGTGCGGTTCGTGGTGAACGTGCAGGGCGACCTGCCCACCATCGCCCCCGCCCTGATCGAAGCGGCAGCCGAGTTCTGCCCCATGCCGCGCGGCTGGGTCGTCTACTCCGCGGCACGTGTCCATGGGCATAAGCAGTTCGGGGACATGCGGCTGGGCGTATTGATCGACATGCTGGCGCGGCCGGAGG
>CALMSN010000038.1 GCA_937872325.1 uncultured Xanthobacter sp.
CCGGTTGTTCAGCAGCGCGACCTGCACCGCGTCGTCCATTGCGAGCGGCCTGGCCAGCAGTTCGCCCACGCGCTGCGCGATGCGGTCGAGGTCCTCCGGCTGGCGGGCCCAGGCCAGCTGCACCGGTGCGCCCAGGCGATCGGCAGCGGCCACAACTGGCGGCGCTGGGCCCTGTTCGAGGCCGAGCCGCTGCCCCTGCCCCGCACCGATTTCGCCCTGAAGGCAAAGCTGCGCAGCGGCGCCAGCCTCGATCTCGCCCACAGCAGGGGACTGATGCGGGCCGAGATGACGAAGCCCGGGGTGCCGGCCGCCATGGTGGGCTTCATCGATCTTGCCGAGCGGCGAATCACCTTGCTGGTGCCGGCGATCCCCAACATGGCGGTGGAGACCGACATCCCGCTGGAATATTCGGTGGGCGCCCTGGCCGCCGACGGCACCCGGACCGGGCAGAACGGCATGGTGGCGGGCGAGGCGTGCGACCTGTGGCAGGTAGCCTCCCCGGCCGGCGCCGGCATCGGGCCCACCACCTTGTGCATCACCGCCGACGGCATCACCCTGCGCACCGAGGCGGAGATCAAGGGCAAGACCTACACGGTCTACGAGGTCACCCAGCTCAGCCGCGATCCGCAGACGCCGGACCGCTTCCGCCTGCCGCCCGGGCTCCAGGTGATGAAGGTTCCGAAGGGCAAGGGCGGCCTGCCTCCGGCCCTGCTCGGGCTCGGCCTTGGCCTCGGCGGCGGCACGAAGCCGCAGTAGTGCGATCCACACCGGTCTTCGACCGGTGGCAACTTCTACCGATCCCGAGCTGATTCCCCCAGGCACAGCGCGGGCTTGGCGACGGGCCCGTGAGTCAGCCTCACCGGCCCTTGGTATAGGTGGCCGCGGCGCGAAGCCGCAGCGCCCTAAGTGCTGATGCGATGGCTCGAGCGGGCCGTCTTCCCGATCATCCCGACACAGGTCTTGAGACCGCCGGTCGGCGCCGATGCCGAAGGCCCGTGCGGATGGCTCATCGGTCTTCGATCAAGCCCGCGCGGCGCCAGCCAGAAATCGGCGGGAGTCACGCTGGTCGACCGAAGGCGCTCCAGACGTCACGGCGCACAACACGCCTGCACCACAGCATCCGAACGCGTCCGTCCGGCGCTCGGTGCCATTGCGAACCGCGCGCCTCGTCCGGACCTTCGGGCCCCGCGCCATCAGCCCGATCGCCCCTGGCGGAAAAGGCCCCGCCTCGAACGGCGGATCTTCACCCGAGCTCCTCCGGCCGCCCTGTACGCCGCCTCGAAGGCCGCGCGATCAGGCCCCTGATCCGATCTTCCGGCCACGCTCGACGCCCGGCTCTGCCGGTGCCGCGGAAAGCTCGGCCCGACCGGCGCTCTCGCGCACCGGCACCACCTCGGGATCGCGGGCGCAAGCGCCAGCCTCGGCCTGGCCATCCTGCACCCGCCAGTCGGAGCGAACCCCGCGCAGGCGGAACGTGCCGAGGCTGAACTCCCGCGCCCCCAGCAGCAGCAGCGAGAGGGCGAACGGCACCAGATAGTAGAAGACGCGGAAGATCAGCAGCGCGCCCACCATCTCGCCCACGTCGAACTGCGGCAACGCCACCAGCAGCGCGGCATCGAACACCCCGAGCCCGCCCGGCGCGTGGCTGGCGAAGCCCAGAAGGGTGGCGGTGACGAAGATCACCGCCAGCGAGACCGGATCGATATAGGGCGAGGCCGGCATCAGCATGTACATGGCCGCCGCGCACAGGCTGAGATCGAGGATGCCGATGCCGATCTGCACCAGCGTCAGCCGGCCGCCGGGAAGGGTCACGAACCAGTTGGCGCGGCCGATGGTGCGCGCACGCATCGACACCCACACCACATATCCCATCAGCACGCACAGCGCGGCGATGCCGATGAGCCGGTTCACCAGCGGCGGCAGCCGGTCCACCGCGGTGGCCGCCTCGGGATGGATGATGATGCCGAGGCCCAGCACCGCGATGTTGCCGAGCCAGAAGGTGAGCCCGGCGACGAAGCAGATCTTCGCCACGTCGATCGCCCCGAGCCCCCAGGCCGAATAGATGCGATAGCGCACCGAGCCGCCGGTGAAGACCGTGAAGCCCACATTGTGGCCCACCGAATAGGAGCAGAAGCCGGCCAGGGCCGCGACCCGGTAGGGCACCTCGGTCTTGCCGATGGTCCTCAGGGCGAACCAGTCGTAGAGGGTCAGCGTCATGTAGGCGCAGGCCACCAGCACGAAGGCGGCGGCCACATGCAGCGGGTTCTTCTCGCGCATGGCGGTGACGACGTCGTCGAACTTGAGGTCGTGCAGCATCCGGTAGAGCACGGTCACCGCGAAGGCGATGATGATGAGGCTCAAGATCAGCCCCAGGCCATGCAGGCCCACGCGGTCCCTCAGGAACACCCAAACCTTCGAAAAAACCGACCGTGAGGCCATGCGCGCTCCGCCGTCTGTGGTCTGTGGTGTCCTACACATCGGCTTCGGTCGTCGACCGGCGCCGCGCGGGCTTCGCCCCGGAGGGGGCCACATGCCGCGCACCCTTGGGGAAAGTCGCGGCGCGCGCCTGCAAGCTCTGCATATTTTCTCGCGGACTTGAAGGCTTTTCCGCCGGCCCGGACCATCCTTCCTGGCACACGATCGCGGCGGATGCAGGGAGAATGTTCACACCGGCGCGATCACAGCCGCACCGGGTAGCCGATTTCCATGGTCCGCGCCCGCGGCAGCCCGAAGCGGTCCACCGAGCGCTCGGCATTGCGGGCGAGGAAGGCGAAGACGTGGGCCACCACGTCCGCCAGCCGCGTCACCTCGTCCGGCGGCAGGATCCGCTCGTGGCCGATCACGTAGATGGCGGCGTCCGGATCGATGCCCCGCGCGCTCAGCGCCGGCCCGAGCACCGAGGGCACGTCGATCTGCTGCATGTAGCCGAAGCGCAGGTCCGCCCGCACGAAGGCGTCGTCCAGCGTGGTGACGCGGATCCGGTCCTCCACCGAGACCCGCGGCCGGGCCGCGATCCAGACCGAGACGATCACCGCCTTCTCGAACCGCACCTTCAGCACCTCGGACAGCCGCGACAGGGCCACCGGGGTCATCGCCCCGGCCCGGGAGAGGAAGATGGCGGTGCGCGGGCTCACCGCGTCGTTGGCCCGGTCGCGCCGGGCGACGAAATCATCCAGCGGCTCGGTGAAGCGCACCTGCTGCGCCACCACACCCTCGAGCCCGCGCCGCCACGACACCATCACCACGATGATGATGCCGGCGATGCCCAGCGGCAGCCAGCCGCCGTCATGGATCTTCGTCATGTTGGCGGCGGTGAAGGCGAGGTCGATGCTCAGCAGCCCCACCGCCATCAGCCACAGCGCCGGCCTCGGCCAGTTCCAGGCCCGGTGCACCAGCGCCACGAACAGGATCGAGGTGGCGACCATCGCCCCCGACACCGCGATGCCGTAGGCCGAGGCCAGCTTCTCCGACGAGCCGAAGCCGATCACCACCGCGACGCAGCCGATCATCAGCAGCCAGTTCAGGCGGCCCACATAGATGTGCTGCTCATTGTGCTCGCTGGTGTAGCGGATGCGCATGGGCGGCAGGTAGCCGAGCTCGATCGCCTGCTTGGTGAGCGAGAACACGCCGGTGATGATGGATTGGGAGGCGATCACCGTCGCCGCCGCCGCCAGGAAGAGCAGCGGCAGGTCGAACGGATCCGGCGACAGGTCGTAGAAGGGGTTGCGGACCGCGTTGGGGTCCACCATCAAGGTCGCGCCCTGGCCGTAATAGTTGAGCAGCAGCCCCGGCATGGCCACGAACAGCCAGGCCCGGGCGATCACCGGGCGGCCGAAATGGCCAAGGTCGGCATAAAGCGCCTCGCCGCCGGTGATGGCGAGGAAGCAGGCGCCCAGGATCACCGCCGCAAGCCCGGGATGATCCATCAGTAGCGCGATGCCGTAGCGCGGATCGAACGCCGCCAGCACGTGCGGCGCCTGGACGATGCCGTAGATTCCGAGCGCCCCCAGCGAGCCGAACCAGACCAGCATCACCGGCCCGAAGAAGCTGGCGATGCGCTCCGTTCCCAGCCGTTGCGACAGGAAGATGGCGATCAGAACCAATATGGTGAGGACCACCACCCAGTGGTCGAGTTCGGGCGCGATCACCTCGAGGCCCTCCATGGCGGAGAGCACCGAGATTGCCGGCGTCAGCACGCCGTCGCCGATGAGCATCGCCGCCCCCACCAGCCCGGCGGCCAGCAGGTACCAGCGCAGGCCCAGCGCGCTGCGGTGCAGATCCAGCAGGGTGAAGAGAGCGAGGATTCCGCCCTCCCCATCATTGTCCGCCCGCAGCACCAGCGTCACGTATTTCACCGTGATCGAAAGGATGATGCTCCAGGTGATGAGGGAGAGCAGGCCGAGGACGTCGCTGGCGATGAACTGGGCGCCGCCCACCGCCAGCACCCCTTGCTTGAGGGCGTAGAGCGGGCTGGTGCCGATGTCGCCGAATACGACGCCGAGCGCTCCGACTTCTGCGGAGAAGGGCAAGACTCGCTTGCGATCCCGGGAATTGCTGGTGGCCATCTTGAGGTCGGCTCAATCCATCCGGGAGACAGGTGCGCGGGAAACACTGAACATGGCCGGATCCGGATGGTGCTCACATGCCCCAACGCGCCACACCGATCACGTCGACCTGGTCGAAGCGATCCCCCGTGCCGCCCCGGGCGTGGGATGCTCACCCATATCCCTGATCCGGGGCGATGACAATGCACCGCAATAAACCGCGGTCCCTGCCGGCTTGCACCGCCCGGAGGGCCCTGCGGAACAGTATGCGGACGGGATGGGGAAGAGTTTCGGGCGGGGCTTGCGGCCCGCTGCGGCATGGCTTCGAGGCGGGAACAGACGACGCTTCGCGGTAGAAGACTTTCCGCTGGCGGCGGCGCGCGAAGATCCCTTAGACTTATGATCCGGCGCGGTTTCTTGACGTGAACCGGCAGCCGCTCCGCTCGAGAACGTCCTTGTGCGGAACAGTTCGGAATTTGACCGTCGATGCATGAGGTTCGCGGGTCGCCGGCAGAAGGCGATTTCGCGATCGATCGGCTCTGGCGGGTCCGGGTCAAAGGTCCCCGTGAACAGAGGCAGGCCCGGCGTGTCGTCGATCGGCGGCGAGCCGCGATTTTTATGGATTACTTAGCGTGAGCGCGCGCGGCGTGACTTCTATTTTCCTGCCCGGGGAGGCGATCCTGCATCGTCTCGTCGAGCAATGGCGCGAGGATGGCCATCTCGCCCCGATCGCCAGCCCTCTCCAAAACATTGATGGGCAAGGCATTACCCGATCAGCACGCGGTCTGCGCACACGCCCGGCGCATGTGGAGCGCACCGGATCGCGCGTCGCGGCACCGAAAACAATGCGTCGGGCCTTCGCCAAAGACCGGAATGGAAGCGGAGCGGTTGAACCGCCTACACCGGCCCGGACTGGGCGAGACTGAAGTGTCTCACCGGTTCAGGCCGGAGCATTTTAACTGAATACCGCCGCATCGAAAGTAACCGATTCTCTACACGGCGTTTCTTTTGAGCCTGCGCGAGTGGAGATCCCTCTAGCGCTCGCGCTCTTCCTGGATCAACGCCTCGGTGGCGGCGATGGCGCCTTCGAGCTCGGAAATCTTGCGCAGCGCGCCATCGGAAGGAAGAGTCGCGCTTCTGGCGGCGGTCAGGAGGAGATTGCGCTGCGCGGTCTTGAGACGTTCGAGAAGGGCGGAGAGGTCGGCCTCGTCGTGCTGCGCCATGTTCTTGTAAAGCTCCAGAAAAATACATTGGACGGGCGAAGGAAATTCTCCGCCCGTCCAAAAAAATCAGCGTTCAACTCCGGCCGAAGCCGGAACGACGGCTCAGTCGGCGAGTTCGATGCCGCGGGCCTCGGGACCCTTGGGGCCCTGGCCAACCTGCACCACCACCCGCTGGCCTTCCGCCAGATCGGTCAGGCCCGAACGCGAGATCACGGTGACGTGGACGAACACGTCCTTGCCGCCGCCTTCCACCGCGATGAAGCCGAAGCCCTTATCGGGATTGTACCACTTCACGGTGCCGACCCGCTCCTCGGTGGGGCCGGACGCAGCGCGCGGACCGCCGCCACCGCCGCCAGCACCCATGCTGCGCGGAGCGCCGCCACCCGGGGCGCCGCCGAAGCTGCGGCGCGGAGGCGCAGCGGCTTCCGCCGTGGAGGTGTCGACTTCGAGCACTTCAGTGACCTGCCGGCCCTTCTGGCCCTGGCCGACACGCACCGAAAGCTTGGAACCGGGAGGCACGCTCTCCTGGCCGGCGACCTCAAGGGCGCGGGCGTGGAGGAAAACGTCGCCGGACCCGTCGGAAAGCTCAACGAAGCCGAAACCCTTTTCCGGGTTGAACCACTTCACTGTCGCCTCGATGGGCGGGCCGGACGGAGCGGGTGCGCTGAAGCTGCTCGGCGATGAAAAGGGACGGTCCCCTCCGAAGCCGCGGTCACGCGGCGGCGCAAAGTCGTCGTCAAAGCCACGGCGGCGCGGCTCTCGGAAGTCTCGGTTACGGCTCATGTGTATTTCCGTTGAGGTCAGTCGTCAAATTGGGCCAGAGAGCTATCCACCACTGGTGAAATGGACCACGTTGCCGTGCATATTATTACGCACATACTGGGTGCGTTAGGTAACACCTTCGCACAACGCTCGTTCCCACCACCTGCTTCTCGCCTCGCAGCCAAATGGACTAGCCGGATGTCCGCACCTAAAAACTCAGTCTGCGCACTCATCACCGGCCGCTCGCACGGTAACACACATTTCGTTGGATTTGATACATGAATATTGATCGTGGGGGCACAGGTTAAAATCGTGCCAGAAGCCGGCGCCACCTTGGCCCGCCCCGTGTCGCCCGGATCCCCGATCGCCAGCCCGGAAGACGGCGCCAACCGATTGACGGGAAAAACATACCGGCCTCAAGGCCCGTAGGCCGGCCCGGTCGCGCGGACCGGGTCCACGCGCAGATCAAGTTTCGGTGAGGGGCTCGGCAATGGTCGCCTTGCGGAAATAGAGCCACGCAAAATAGAGCCCGATCAGGCCGAGCACGCCCATCAGGACATATTCGCCGATATCGCCCAGCCGGAACAGGCCGCCGAGCGCCCAGCCGGCCGCCACCCCGGTCGCCACCGACTCGGTGCCGACCAGAATCGCCGCGCTCGACACGGTCACCACATTGCTCCAGCGCACGCGTCCCGCCATCCATCCTGCTCCCAGGCCCCACCGGGCCATCATCCGCGGCTGATTTTTCCGCGATGCCCATGCGCATCCGCCGGAGGCCGGCTGGTGCGCGGGGGCGCAAAGTGCGATGCGGGGAGGATGCGGTCAAGAGGCACGCCGGGTCGACGCCCGCGGGCCGGGGCCGCACGGAGATCGCCCATGTCGACTGTCCTCCCCCTCGAGAGCGTCCACGCCGCCGCCGGCATCGTCGCCGCGCCCCATGCCCTGGCCGTGGAAGCCGGCCGCGACGTGCTGGAAGAAGGCGGCAACGCGCTGGAGGCGGCCATCGCCACGGCGGCCGCCATCGCCGTGGTCTACCCGCACATGAACCACATCGGGGGCGACGGGTTCTGGCTGGTGCGCGAACCCTCGGGCCGGGTGCGCTATGTCGAGGCGTGCGGACCGGCGGCCGGCGCCGCCACCATCGCCGCCTATCACGAGCGCGAACTGGAGACGATTCCCACCCGCGGCCCGCTCGCCGCGCTCACCGTGCCCGGCGCGGTGGGCGGCTGGCAGCTCGCGGCCGAGGGCGCGCGGGTGCACGGCGGCCGCATGAGCCTGCCGCGCCTGCTGGAGCGCGCCATCCATTACGCCGCCGCGGGCAGCCCCGTCTCCGCCTCCCAGGCGCGGCTTTCGCAGGAGAAGAAGGCGCAGCTCGAATCCGTGCCCGGCTTCGCCGACGCCTTCCTGGTAGACGGCGCGGTGCCGCAGCCCGGCAGCCTGCAACGCGCCCCGCGGCTCGCCGACACCCTCGACCACCTCGCCCGGGCCGGGCTCGACGACTTCTATCGCGGCGACATCGCCCGCGAGATGGCGGTCGACCTCGAACGCATCGGCAGCCCGCTCGCCCGCGCCGACCTCGCCCGCTACAGGGCGCGCGAGCGGGCGCCTCTGAAGGTCGAGCTGGAGGCCGGCACGCTCTATAACGCGCCGCCGCCGACCCAGGGCCTCGCCTCGCTCCTCATCCTCGCCCTCTTCGAGCGCCTGAAGGTGGGGCGGGCGGAGAGCTTCGCCCATGTCCACGGCCTGGTGGAGGCCACCAAGCAGGCCTTCCTGGTGCGCGATACGGTGGTGACCGATCCCGATCACCTGCCGCACGACCCGGCGCAGTTCCTCACGGCCGCCGCGCTCGATGCCCGGGCGGCACGAATCGCGCCCCGCCGCGCCCTGCCCTGGCCGGCGCCGGCCAATGCCGGCGACACGATCTGGCTCGGCGCTGCCGACAGATCGGGGCTGGTGGTCTCCTACATCCAGTCGATCTTCTTCGAGTTCGGCTCGGGCTGCGTGCTGCCGGCGACCGGCGTGCTGATGCAAAATCGCGGCGCCTCGTTCGTGCTGGAAAAGGGCCACCTGCGCACCCTGGCGCCGGGGCGGCGGCCGTTCCACACCCTCAACCCGGCGCTCGCCGTGCTGCGCGACGGCCGCATCATCGCCTACGGCACCATGGGCGGCGAAGGCCAGCCGCAGACCCAGGCGGCGATCTTCTCCCGCCACGTCCTGTTCGGCATGCCGCTGGGGGAGGCCATCGCGCGGCCGCGCTGGCTGCTCGGCCGCACCTGGGGCGAGACGCAGACCCAGCTGCGGCTGGAGGCCGGATTCCCGGATGAGCTGATCGCCGCCCTCCAATCCGCCGGACACGACCTCGCAGTGCTGCCCGATGCGCTGAGCGACACCATGGGGCATGCGGGCGCGGTGGTGCTGCATCCGAAGGGAAATCTGGAAGGCGCCCACGACATCCGGGCGGATGGCGGCGCGGCGGGGATCTGACATCGATCGTCCCACGCCGGCCTGCACGCGGGCGTGGGATCGCCGCGGGATTTTGGGCGACTGCGCGCCCGGGGAACAGCGCGGCTGGTGAACCGCAGGATCCTGGATCACAGCGAGTGTTGGATCTCGCGGGACTTGGGCATCCCGGGGCCCTCACCGGCATATGCGCCGGGCTCGGGGGCCACAGGCGAGTCGCCCGAGCGAATCCGCCAAGCCCTGCTCGAAAGCCGAGGCCGACAACCAACGCCCAAGAATTCGGTGGGGGATGCGACGGATCGCCTCCGGGCACGCCGGGACAGGCGCATCAACGCCAAACCCGGGTGGTCAGCGCGGGCTTTTCACCGGCAGCGGGATGATCAGGCTGGGAAAAGATTTGGTGGAGCCAGGCGGAATCGAACCGCCGACCTCTTGAATGCCATTCAAGCGCTCTCCCAACTGAGCTATGGCCCCACCGGGCCGCGGGTGCGTCTTAGGGCTAAAGCCCTGAAAAGACGCCGGGAAGCCCCGCGGCGGGATGCTCGGGACGACTCAATGTCCCGAGCGAGAGCGGCCTTAAAGCACAGGCCGCGGCCAGCATCAAGCCTCTTCGTCGTCTTCGAGGCCCTCGCCGATCAAATCGGAGACATCGTCCCCATCATCCTCATCTTCCTCCAGGAAGGTGTCGTCGTCATCGGCCTCGATGGCGTCGTCATCCACCTCATCGTCGGACACCGGCACCTTGGCGGGGCCGGCGGCTTCCTCATCGGCCTCTTCGAGGCTGATGACGTCGGCCTCGGCCTCGTCCGTATCGGGCTCCTCGACGGCGTTGCGGGGCTCGGCCCGGCTGGCGCCGCGCACCGCCGGCTCGAAGAAGGAGCGCGGGTAGCTCTCCCCCGTGAACGGCGACACGATGGGGTCCTTGTTGAGATCGTAGAACTTGCGCCCGGTCACGGGACAGGTGCGCTTGGTGCCGAGTTCAGGCTTCGCCACGGCAAAGGTCCTCGGGTGTCATTAGGGAGGGTGCTCCTTGGCAGCCCGCCATGCGGGATGTCAAGGCTCAATCGAGCCGGCTGTGTTGCGCGTGACGGCCGCGCGGCGCCTGTGTTAGACGAGCCGCCATCATTGCGCCGCCGCCGGGCGCCCCTTCCCCGCGACATCGAGGCCGAAATGCCCAGCGCCGAAATGCCCTCCGCCGTTCCCGTCTCCGGCCATGGCGCCGATCCCGTGCCGGCCGGCGCCCGCCGGTCCGGGCCGCTGGCCGGGCGGGTGCGGGTGCCGGGCGACAAGTCGGTGTCGCACCGCGCCCTCATCTTCGGCCTGTTCGCCGCCGGCGAGACCCGCATCACCGGCCTGCTGGAAGGCGAGGACGTGCTCAACACCGCCAAGGCCTGCGTCGCGCTCGGCGCAACGGTGGCCAGGCACGGCGACGGGGTGTGGACCATCGTCGGCACCGGCGGGCACGGCCTTCGCACGCCCGACGCGCCGCTCGACTTCGGCAATGCCGGCACCGGGGTGCGGCTGATGATGGGCGCCGTCGCCGGCCAGGACGTCACCGCCACCTTCGACGGCGATGCCAGCCTGCGCCGCCGCCCCATGGCCCGGGTGCTGGATCCGCTCGCCGCCATGGGCGTCACGGTGCTGGCCAGCGGCGCGGGCACGCGCCTGCCGCTCACCCTGAAGGGCAGCGCCGACACCCGCGCCATCACCTACGAGACGCCGGTCCCCTCGGCGCAGGTGAAGTCGGCGGTGCTGCTGGCCGGGCTCGGCGCCGCCGGCGAGACGGTGGTGATCGAGCGCGAGGCGACCCGCGACCACACCGAGCGCATGCTGCGCCATTTCGGCGCCACGGTCGTGGTGACCCCGCACGGCGCGCACGGCCGGCACATCGCCCTTGCCGGCCGCCCGAGCCTGAAGGCGGCGCCGGTGGACGTGCCGGCGGACCCCTCCTCCGCCGCCTTCCCGCTGGTCGCCGCGCTGCTGGTACCCGGCTCGGACGTGGTGCTCACCGACGTGATGATGAACCCGCTGCGCACCGGCCTCATCACCACCCTGAAGGAGATGGGCGCCGACATCACCGAGATCGCCGAGCGCACCGAGGGCGGCGAGCGGGTGGCCGACCTGCGGGTCCGCCATTCCCGCCTGCGGGGCGTGACGGTGCCGCCGGAGCGCGCGCCGGCGATGATCGATGAATATCCCGTGCTGGCGGTGGCCGCCGCGTTCGCGCAGGGCGACACCGTGATGCAGGGCCTGGCGGAGCTCCGGGTCAAGGAAAGCGACCGCCTCGCCGCCGTCGCCGACGGCCTTGCCGCCTGCGGCATCGCCCATACGGTGGCCGGCGACGACCTTACCGTGCACGGCCGGGGCGGGCCGGTGCGCGGCGGCGGGCCGGTGAAGACCCACATGGATCACCGCATCGCCATGTCGTTCCTGGTGCTGGGCCTCGCCTGCGAGGACGAAGTGAAGGTCGACGACATCTCCTTCATCGCCACCTCCTTCCCGAGCTTCCTGCCGATGATGCGGGGGCTGGGGGGCGAGATCGAGACAGCCTCATGATCATCGCCATCGACGGCCCGGCCGCCTCGGGCAAGGGCACCCTGGCGCGTCGGCTCGCCGCCCGCTACGCCCTGCCCCACCTCGATACCGGCCTGCTGTATCGGGCGGTCGCCGCGCGCTGCCTCGACCTTGGCCGCCTGCACGATCCCGAGGCGGCGGCCCAGGCGGCGCAGACCCTCGATCCGGCCACCATCGACGCCGAGACGCTGCGCAACGCGGCGGTCGGGGAAGCGGCCTCGGTGGTCGCGGCCATTGCCGAGGTCCGGGCGGCGCTGCTGGACCTGCAACGCCGCTTCGCCATGCAGCCTGGTGGCGCCGTGCTCGACGGGCGCGACATCGGCACCGTCATCTGCCCGGATGCGGACGTGAAGCTGTTCGTCACCGCCTCGGCGGAGGTGCGGGCCGAGCGGCGGTTCCTGGAGCTGCAATCACGCGGCGAGGCGATCACCTTCGCCGACGTGCTGTCCGACATCGCCCGGCGCGACGCCCGTGATTCGGCCCGCGCGGCGGCGCCCCTCGTCCGGGCGCAGGACGCCGTCCTGCTCGACACCAGCCGCCTCGGCATCGAGGACGCCTTCGCCGCCGCCCTCGCCATCGTCGAGGGTCGCGGCGCGGCGCCGACGTGAGCACCCCGCCGCGCCCGGTCGCCGCCGGCCGCCACCTGCTGGCGTTCGACGCAGGGCCGCTCGTCATGGCGATCCTCAACGTCACCCCCGATTCGTTTTCCGATGGCGGGCTGAGCGCGCAGGCCGACGCCGCCCTCGCCAACGCCCGGTGGCTCGCCGCCGAAGGCGCGCACATCATCGACGTGGGCGGCGAATCGACCCGTCCCGGCTACACCCCGGTGCCGGCGGAGGACGAATGGGCCCGCATCGGCCCGGTGCTGGAGCGCCTCGCCGCAGAGGTGCCGCTGCCGATCTCGGTGGATACCATGAAGTCGCGGGTGGCCGCCCGCGCCCTGGCGGCGGGGGCGGTGATCGTCAACGACATCTGGGGGTTCTCGCGCGATCCCGACATGGCGCGGGTGGTGGCGGACTGGGATGCGGCCGCGGTGCTGATGCACAACCGCACCGAAATTGACCCGGCCTGCGACATCCTCGCCGACATGCGGGCGTTCTTCGAGCGGGCGCTGGAAACGGCGGCGGCGGCCGGGGTGGCGCGGGAGCGACTGGTCCTCGATCCGGGCATCGGCTTCGGCAAGAGCTTCGCGCAGAACCTCCTCGCCCTGCGCCGCCTCGACGTGCTCACCGCCTTCGGGCTGCCGGTGCTGGTGGGCGCCTCGCGGAAATCCTTCATCGTCAAGATCGTGCCGAGCAGCCCCGCCGAGCGGCTGCCGGGCACGCTGGCGGCGCACCTGCTGGCGGTGCGATCCGGGGCGGCCATCCTCCGCGTCCACGACGTTGCCGCCCACGTCCAGGCGCTGGCGGTGAGCGAGGCCATCGGCCATGCCCGCTGAGCCGGCGCTTCCCCTCGCCTATCTGTGCCTCGGCGCCAATCTCGGCGACCGGGCCGGCACCATGGCGCAGGCTCTGGCGGCGCTGGAGGCGGCGGGCCTCGTGGTGACGGCCCGGTCGAGCCTCTACGAGACGCCGCCCTGGGGACCGATCCCGCAGCCGTCCTACCTCAACCAGGTGGCGGCGGTGCTGAGCCCCTTCGATCCGCACGCCTTGCTCGACCTCGCGCTGAAGGTGGAGCGGCGCCTCGGCCGCGACCGCAGCCGGGAAGTCCGCTTCGGCCCGCGCGCCATCGACATCGACATCCTCCTGTTCGCGAAGGAAACGGTGGCGACGCCGGGCCTCGTCCTGCCCCATCCGCGGCTGCTGGAGCGGGCCTTCGCGCTGGTTCCCCTGCTGGAGATCGCCCCGGAGATCACCGTGGGCGGGATGCCGGCCCGCGATGCGCTGGCCCGGCTCGACGCGAGCGGGGTGGAGCGGATCGGCCCGTCGCGCGCCTGACACGCCAGCCTCGGGTTTTCGGCCGATGCCGGAGGTCGGGATGACGCGCCGCCTGGGCCCGCCATGACCGTGACGAAAAAACCCCGCATCCACGGGGGATGCGGGGGTGGAGGTTTAGCCGAAACGCGATATGGCCAGGCACATTAGCCGGCCAATGACCCGGCGTCAAAAACGCCAGGCCACGAATGCGGTACCGAGAGTCAGTTCTTGAAGGTGGACGACCAATGGTCGACCTGCTTCTTCACCTCGTCCTTGGCAATGCCGTAGCGCTCCTGAAGCTTGCCTTCGAGAACGTCGCGGTTGCCGTTGATCTGGGTGATGTCATCGTCGGTCAGCTTTCCCCACTGGGCCTTCACGTTGCCGGTGAACTGCTTCCAGTTGCCTTCGATACGGTCCCAGTTCATGCGAGCTCTCATTGCCAGTCTTGAACCTATGCTGTCACAACGCGGACCCCGACAAAGAGTTCCGATCCCGCCGGATCCGCCGCAAGGCGGTTCCTTCCGGCCCGATCGCGCTCTAAGAAAACAGGGATGGAAAAGGAGCCGGGGATGACGGGGATGCAGCGGGCCGGGGGAGCCGCGGACGCAGGCGCCGACCACGACGCCGCCGACGCCAGGCTGGCGGATGCCGTCGCGCGCGGGGAGCGGGCGGCGCTGGCGCGGGCCATCACCCTGGTGGAATCGAAGCGCGCCGATCATCGCAGCCGGGCGCAGGTGCTGCTGCAGCGACTGCTGCCGCGCACCGGCGGTGCCTACCGGGTAGGCATCACCGGAGTGCCGGGGGTGGGCAAGTCGACGACCATCGATGCCCTGGGCACCGTGCTCACCGCGCAGGGGCACAGGGTGGCGGTGCTGGCGGTGGACCCCTCCTCCACCCGCACCGGCGGCTCGATCCTGGGCGACAAGACCCGGATGGCGCGCCTCTCCATGGATCCGAACGCCTTCATCCGCCCCTCGCCGTCCAGCGGCACCCTCGGGGGAATCGCCGCCAAGACCCGCGAGACCATGCTGCTGTGCGAGGCCGCCGGCTTCGACGTGGTGCTGGTGGAGACGGTGGGCGTCGGCCAGTCGGAGACCACCGTCGCCGAGCTCACCGACACCTTCCTCGTGCTGATGCTGCCGGGCGCCGGCGACGAGTTGCAGGGCATCAAGAAGGGCGTGCTGGAACTCGCCGACATCGTCGCGGTGAACAAGGCGGACGGCGACAACATCCCGCGCGCCCGCGCCGCCGCCGGCGAGTACCGCGCCGCGCTGCACCTGCTGGGGGCGCGGCAGGCCCACTGGTCGCCGCCGGTGCTGACCTATTCCGCGCTCACCGGGGGCGGCATTCCCGAAGTCTGGGAGCAGGTGCAGCTGCACCGCCAGAAATGCGAGGCCGCCGGCACCTTCGCGTCCACCCGCCGGGCGCAGCAGGTGCGCTGGATGTGGACGCTGCTGCACGAGCGCGTCGCCGACCGGGTCGCCCACGATCCCGCCATCCGCGCCCGGGTGCCCGGCCTGGAGCAGCGGGTGGCCGACGGCAGCCTTTCGCCGACCCTCGCCGCGGCGGAGATCGCCGGCCTTCTGGGGCTGTGACGGCGATGCCGGAGCCGGCCGCGCCGACCGCGCCGCGCCGCGAGCCGGCCGGCCCGGACCGTGAGCCGGTGCGGCTTCTGGTGTGCGCATTCGGGCCGTTTCCCGGGGTCGCGGTCAATCCTTCGGAGCGGTTCGCCCGCGCCGTTCTACGCCGCCGCCGGCCATCGCTGGCGGGGGTGGCGTGCGATCTCGAAATCCTGCCCACCCGCTGGGAGGCACTGGGGCGCCTGTCCGCGCGCATCGCCCGTGAGCGGCCGGACGGCATCCTCCTCCTTGGCGTCGCGCCCCGCCGGCGCCGGATCGACGTGGAGACCCGCGCCGTGAACGCGGCATCCTGGCGGCCCGATGCGGCGCGGCGGCATTTTCCCGCCGCGCGCCTCGCCGCCGACGGGCCGGCCGTGCGTGCCACCACGGCGCCGGTCGCCCGTCTCATCGCGGATCTGCGCCGCTCGCTCATCGCCGCCGGTCCCTCCCGGGATGCCGGGCGGTATCTTTGCAACGCCAGCTACTACGTCGCGCTTGCCGGGACGGAGGGCACAGGGACGCCGGTGGTGTTCGTGCACCTGCCCGGCAGGTCCGGCATGCCGGCCGGGGTGACCTCAGGGCAGATGATCACAGGGCTGTCGGACCTGCTGGTGAGCCTCGCCCACGCCGCGGCGCGCGCCGCTCGGATGCGGTAGCGAACGGGCACGCACCAGTTGCCCGGCCTTCGACCGGACTCAGGCACCGCTCCAGCCCGGCGGGCGCGACCAAGGCGCATCCCGCTGGCGCCCGGCATCAGGCGGGCGCCGCAATGCCCGCGCGGAAGGCGCCAGCGTCCGCCGGCGTCCGATGTGATCGGGTCAATCTGACCCGGCAACGGCACGCGGAAGCCGGTCATCGAGAACGCCTCACCCGGCCGGCGCGCAAGCCGCTCGATCCACGCAGGCACAAAAGAAAAGGGCGGGAGCCGAGGCCCCCGCCCTTGAATGACAGTCTCACGGTACCGGAGCGGAGATGCTCAGAGCACCACGACTTCGGCGCCCACCGGCACGCGGCTGTAGAGGTCGATGACGTCCTCGTTCAGCATGCGGATGCAACCGGAGGAGATGGCCTGGCCCAGCAGTTCCGGCTGATTGGTGCCGTGGATGCGGAACAGGGTGTCCTGGCTGCCCTGGTAGAGGTACAGCGCGCGGGCGCCCATGGGATTGTGCGGACCCGGAGCCACATAGCTCGGCAGGCCGGCGATGCGCTGGTGGATCTCGGGGGTCGGGGTCCAGCTCGGCCACTCGGACTTGCGCCCGACCTTGGCCTGGCCACGGAAGGCGAGGCTTTCCTCACCGACGGTCACGCCGTAACGGATCGCCTGCCCCTTGTCCTCCACGTAGTAGAGGAACTTGTTGGGGGTATCGACGACGATGGTACCCGGCTTCTTGTTGGTCGGGTACGACACGACGTGCCGGGCATACTGGCCCTGCGGCTTCACCTTCTGGTAGGGCGCGTTGGCGAGGAGCTGCCGGTCCCGCGACGACATCGCGGTTTCGGGAGCCGGCGCATAGGAACCGCCCATGCAGCCCGCCAGAGACACACCGAGCAGAAGCGCACTCAACGCCCGCCAATTCATCTTAGCCTCTTCCACTTGCCTCACCAGGAGGAGTTCATTGTCCCGCAAATCAGATAACGCATTGTGAACCATGCTTGGAAGATCACACTGCGTTCTCCCTGCGTCCTTCTGGAAAGGCGTTGCAGAAATGCCGCATCCCCTGCCCCTCCGTCATTGCCGTTTGGAGTTTCTCAAGCATTTGGGCGCGTAGTCGATAGGCGACCCAGAGAAGACGCATCCTCTGCATAGTTTTGACGCAGTCGCTGCCCACCTTCTAACCGCCTTGACGCATAGGCGCCGGCGTACCGATGGCGCCGAACAGGAGCAGGACATGTCCACCGAACAGTTGTCGCAGGGCCTCAGCCATCTCAGCGAGGCGGAGCACAAGCTGCTTGCCGCCCAGAGCGGGCAGTGGCGGGAAATCGGCATTTCGGCTGTTGCCGCGGCCGCCCGGCAGGCCAGCGAGAAGCCCCCCGAGGCCAAGGTCGAAGCCGGCGTGGGTCAGCCCGGCAAGGTTGTAACCCTGCGTGATATCGATCATCTCGCGGCCTGATCTTTCCCGGCACGCGCAGCGGCCGCCAGGCCCAATTCGCCGTCAAGGTCCGCGGGGGGACCACCGGCCCGGATGCCGGGTCGGGATTACCATGGTGCCACTGGCCGTCCGAAAAGGGGCGGCCAGGGCGGATGTGGAAACCGGCGCGGCGCGATTAACCATCCTTGCAGAATCCTGAGCGCGAGAGCGCCCCGTGGTGCCAATTCCGGCCCGGGCCCCCTGAGCGCGACGGCATGCCCGGTCCGCTTTGAGTGCGGCGTTGGCGGTATTTCATCGCGCCCGGGAAGCCTCTAGAGTCGGCCCCACATTCGCAATCGCCCCGGCGATTCACACTGGGCAGTCCATCCGTCTCGCCGCCATGAGCGAGAGCGGGATCCGGCAGGGGCCACCGCATGATCGTCGCCTACTCGCTCTCGCATGGCACGCTCAAGAGCGTGACGGTTCCGGCCGGCAGCCCCGTGCCCACCACCGCCGTCTGGATCGACGTCGTCACCCCCTCGCCGCTGGAGGACGATGCCATCGAGGCCGTGCTCGGCATCGAGATACCGACGCGCGAGGAGATGGCGGAGATCGAGCAGTCCAGCCGTCTCTATGACGAGAACGGCGCGCGCTACGCCACCGCCGCACTGCTCTGCCGCACCGACAGCGAGACCCCGGGGCTGGTGAACGTCACCTTCATCATTGCCGGCCAGACCCTCATCACCGTGCGCTACGACGAGCCAAAGGCGTTTCCGATCATCGCCAGCCGGCTCAGCCACGCCTGCCCGGCCGGCATCACCGGCGAGGCGGTTCTCATCGAGCTGCTGGAGGCCATCGTCGACCGCGCCGCCGACATGCTGGAGCGCATCGGCGCCGACGTGGAGCGGATCTCCAAGCGTGTGTTCGAGCCTTCGAGCGAGGGGGAGAACGCCAACCAGCGCTATCGCACCATCCTGGCCCATACCGGCCGCAAGGAAGGCCTCGTCTCCTCGGCGCGCGAGAGCCTTGCCTCGCTGCAGCGCCTGCTCTCCTTCCTCGGCACCCAGACCGAGACGGTGCAGCTCGGCCAGGAGGCGCGGGCGGCGCTGAAGTCGATGGGCCGCGACGTCTCGGGGCTCAGCGACTATGCCGCCTTCATCGGCGACAAGCTCCAGTTCATCCTCGATGCCACCATCGGCATGGTGAGCCTGGAGCAGAACAACATCATCAAGATTTTCGCGGTGCTCTCGGTGGTGCTGATGCCGCCCACCCTCATCGCCTCCATCTACGGCATGAACTTCCAGCACATGCCGGAGCTGGCCTGGCACTACGCCTATCCCGCCGCCCTGGTGGCGATGGTGATCTCGGGGATCCTGCCTTACGTCTTCTTCAAGTGGCGCGGCTGGCTCTAAAGCATTTTCAGGCGTTGCGGCCAGCGGCGTTCATGAAGACGGGGCTTAGATCACGAATCCTGGCCTATCTTGGCAGGCCGATACGCGCTGAAGACAGTCCAGGCACCCCGATCTAACGGCTTGCCGACGCGAGATTCCGGCCCTTGCGCGTCATCATCATGGGCGCTCACCCTTTTCGCCTTCCCGGCGGCGCCCTCCGGCTGCGCTTCTGAAATGGTCGCCCCGTATGCCGGGCGACGAACGCCGGCACCAGCGGCAGGCGCGCTCGCCGGGCCGTGCGGCCCGGAGCCTCTGCGCAATGGCGCAGATCACGCTCGGCCAGACGGATCACGGCCAGAACTGCCAACGAGGAAAAGGACATCCGCAACAGCCCGCAGGCTGAGGTATCCGCGGCTGGGTTGCATACTGTATCTATCGTTTGGTACATAGCCGGCCGTCGAACGGAGCCCGCAGCCGGGGCCCGGCGGGGGCGGCTCGTCCCGCGTCGTGCCGATGCCCGGGCCCGCTCCCGACGCCCTGTTGTCCTGCATTGCCTCCCGCGAACCCGGTGCCGGCCTCCGCCGGCCGAGGACCGAGCATGGCCGAAGCCGTCACCTCCGCCGATGCCCGGGCGCGCCGCGCCGCCGCGGCCGTCGCCGGCGTCGGTGCGTCACGGCCGCGCCGGGCCTTCCTGCGGGCTGCCGCGGGTCCAATCCGTCACGCCCCTGCCGCCGGGCGGCATCGCCGCAGCGATGCGGCGCCCGCCCCGGCCAATCGCCGGCATGACCCGGCACACCTGACCCTCGAGGAAACACCCATGGCCAGCTTTACCGCCCCCGTCGACGACATCGCCTTCCTGCTCCACCGGGTGTTCGACTTCGACGCCGCCATGGCCGGCCTGCCCGGCTGCGAGGACGTGAATGCGGAGCTGGCGGTGAGCGTGCTGGAGGAGGCCGGCAAGTTCGCGGCCGGCGTGCTCGAGCCGCTGAACCGCACCGGCGACGAGGCCGGCTGCACCCTGGTGGACGGCGCCGTCACCACCCCGAGCGGCCTCGCCGAGGCCTACCGCGCCTTCGCCGACGCCGGCTGGTGCTCCCTCTCCGGTGATCCCGAATATGGCGGCCAGGGCCTGCCGCGGGTGCTGCAGATCCTGCTCGACGAGATGCTCTCCGCCGCCAACCTGTCCTTCGGCCTGTTCCCCGGCCTCACCCGCGGCGCGGTGGAGGCCATCGGCCACCACGGCAGCGCCGAGCTGAAGGCCACCTACCTGCCGAAGATGATCAGCGGCGAATGGACCGGCGCCATGGCCCTCACCGAGGCCTCCGCCGGCACCGACCTCGGCCTGCTCACCAGCCGCGCGGTGCCCAATGCGGATGGCTCGTATGCGGTCACCGGCACCAAGATCTTCATCTCCTCGGGCGACCACGACTTCGGCGGCAACGTCATCCACCTGGTGCTCGCCCGGCTGCCCGACGCGCCGAAGGGGGTGAAGGGCATCAGCCTGTTCCTGTGCCCGAAGTTCCTGGTGGCGGTCGATGGCAGCCTCGGCGCCCGCAACAGCCTTTCGGTGGGTGCGCTGGAGCACAAGATGGGCATCCATGCCCAGCCCACCTGCGTGATGAACTATGATGGCGCCACCGGCTGGCTGGTGGGCGAGCCGGGCCGCGGGCTCAATGCCATGTTCACCATGATGAACGCCGAGCGCCTGTTCGTCGGCATCCAGGGCCTCGGCATCGCCGAAGCGGCCAACCAGAAGGCCGTGGCCTACGCCCGCCAGCGCCTGCAGGGCAACGGCGCCGACGGCACCCCCGGGCCGGTCGCCATCATCGACCATCCCGACGTGCGCAAGATGCTGCTCACCGGCCGCGCCTTCGCCGATGCGGCGCGCGCGCTGGCGGTGTGGACCGCGCTGAAGATGGACATCGCCGACCGCCATCCCGACCCCGCGGTGCGCCACGAGGCCGATGCGCTGGTGGCCCTCCTGACCCCGGTGGTGAAGGCGGCCTTCACCGATTTCGGGTTCGAGGTCGCGGTCGCCTCCCAGCAGGTGCTGGGCGGGCACGGCTACATCCGCGAATGGGGCATGGAGCAATATGTGCGCGATGCCCGCATCGCCCAGATCTACGAGGGCACCAACGGCGTGCAGGCGATGGATCTCGTCGGCCGCAAGCTCGGCCTCGACGGCGGCCGGCTGCCGAAGCGCTTTTTCGCCCTGGTCCGGGCCGAGCTCGACGCCGCCTTGCCCGCCGCCGGCGCGGACCTCGTGACCCCGGTGGCCGACGCGCTGACCCGGCTCGAGGCGGCGACGGCGCGCCTCGCCGCCAATCCCGGCGCGGTGGAGGCCGGCGCCGCCGCCACCGACTACCTGCGCCTGTTCGCCCTCGGCGCCTTCGGCTGGATGTGGGTGCGCATGTCCGCCGCCGCCCGCCCCCACAGACCCCCTGCCCCTTTCCCCCCCCGCCCCCTTGGTGGGGAGGTGGGGGCGGAGGGCCCCCCCCCCCCCCCCCGCCGGCGAGGGGGCGAGCCCCGCCGAGGCCCGCAAGGCGATGCTTGCCCGCTTCTTCGTGGCGCGCATGCTGCCGCAGACGCTGGGCCTCGACGCCGCCCTCGCCCACGGCGCCCCCGCGCTGATGGCGCTGCCTGCCGACGCCTTCTGAGCCTTCAGGCCGACGACCCAACACAAGACCAAAGACGGAGGAAAACGATGCTCGGGACGATGATGAACCAGCCGCTGCTCCTGTCCTCGATCCTGAGGCATGCAGCCGCCTATCACGGCGACAGCGAGGTGGTTTCGGCGACGGTGGAGGGCGGCATCCACCGCTACACCTACGCCGACCTGTCGAAGCGCTCCAACCAGCTCGCCAATGCCCTCGCCCGGCTCGGCGTGAGCAGCGGCGACCGGGTCGGCACCCTGGCCTGGAACGGCTACCGCCACCTTGAACTCTATTATGCGGTGTCGGGCTCGGGCCTTGTCTGCCACACCATCAACCCGCGGCTGTTCCGCGAGCAGATCGCCTACATCATCGGCCATGCCGACGACAGCGTGCTGTTCTTCGACCTCACCTTCACCCCGATCATCGAGGAGCTCGCCGACCAGCTGAAGGGGCTGAAGGCCGTGGTCGCCATGACCGACGACGCCCACATGCCGAAGTCCGACGCGCTCGCGGCCCTGCCCAACCTGCTGTGCTACGAGACCCTGATCGCCGGCGAGCCGGACAGCTTCCACTGGCCGGACCTCGACGAGAACACCGCCTCGGGTCTGTGCTACACCTCCGGCACCACCGGCGATCCCAAGGGGGTGCTCTACTCCCACCGCTCGTGCCTCCTTCACGCCATGGCCATCGCCATGCCGGACGGGCTGGGACTGTCGGCGTCCGACACCATCTGCCCCATCGTGCCCATGTTCCACGTCAATGCCTGGGGCCTGCCGTTCGCCGCGCCCATGGTGGGGGCGAAGCTGGTGCTGCCCGGCGCCCGCCTCGACGGCGCCAGCCTGCATGCCTTGTTCGAGGCCGAGGGGGTGAGCTTCACCGCCGGCGTGCCCACGGTGTGGCTCGGCCTGCTCGACTGGATGGACGCCCATGCCCGCCGCTTCTCGGCCTTGAAGCGGGTGGTGATCGGCGGTTCGGCGATCCCGCCCATCATGGTCAGCCGGTTCCACAACATGGGGGTGGAGGTGCGCCAGGCCTGGGGCATGACCGAGACCAGCCCGGTGGGCCTCACCGCCACCCTGAAGCCCAAGCACCGGACCCTGCCGGCGGAGGAGCGCCTGGCGCTCGAATGCAAGCAGGGCCGGCCGCTGTTCGGAATGGAGTTCCGCATCGCCGGGGCGGACGGGCGCGAGGTGGCCCACGACGGCCGGAGCTTCGGCTCCATGCTGGTGCGCGGGCCGTGGGTGGCCAGCGCCTATTTCAACACCCCGACCGCCCCCGCCCATGCCGACTATCCCGGCTGGTTCGACACCGGCGACGTGGTGACCATGGACGCCGACGGCTTCATCCAGATCGTCGACCGCACCAAGGACGTGGTGAAGTCCGGCGGCGAGTGGATCTCCTCCATCGAGCTGGAAAACATCGCCCAGGACCACCCGGCCATCAAGGAAGCGGCCATCGTCGCCCGCCCGGATGCACGCTGGGGCGAGCGGCCGGTGCTGGTGGCGGTGCTGAAGGAGGGCGCCACCTTCACCCGCGCCGACATGCGCGCCCACTACGAGGGACGGACCTCCAAGTGGAGCGTGCCGGACGACGTGGTGATCCTCCAGGAGCTGCCGCACACCGCCACCGGCAAGCTCTCCAAGAAGACCATCCGCGAGATCATCCTGGAGGAGATCGCCCGCCGGGCGCCGGATTTCGGCCTCGGCTCGTGAGCGGACGGCCGCGATGACGCGGCGGGGGGCGGGGGAGTCTCCCAGCAAAAACCCCGCGCCGCCCGCGCGCGGGCGGCTTCAGGCGCAGGCCCGGCTGGCGGGCATGATTCCGAAGGGGATGTGAGTTGGCTTCTCGGACCAGAGACGAAGCCAGCGCGGCACCTGAACGAGCAAGGTCCGCTCCAGTCCACGGCCGGGGCCGATGGCATGGGCCCGCAGGCCCATGAGCCCGCTTCACGGAGCAGCGGCGAAGCCTGCGCCGCACCTGAGCGAGCAAAGTCGGCTCCGGTCCACGGCCGCGGCCGATGGCATGATCCTGAAAACCCGTGAGCGCGCTTCGACGGGCCAGCGGCGAGGCCAGCGCGGCGCCTGAGTGCGCCCGGTCGACTCCCGCTCCAGGGCTCGGCCGATGGCATGGGCCCGCAGGCCCGTCAGGCCGCGTTACGGACCAGCGGGAAGGCCAGCACGGCGCCTGAGGGCGCCCGGTCCGCTGAGCTCGAAGGCCGGAGCCGACGGCTGAGGCGCCGCCGCCTGTCCGCCCCCCCGGTCCGCCGCCCTCACGAGGCGGCGGCGCGCGGGGCCTCAGGGACGATGGCGTTCCCGATGATCTCGCCGAAGGGGCCGCGATGGTTGGTCGCCACCCCCGGCGCGCCGGTGCCGGCCGCTCGCGGCAGCAGCGGCAGCACGCTCTCGCCGAAGCGGTAGGCCTCCTCCAGGTGCGGGTAGCCCGACAGCACGAAGGTGTCGATGCCCAGCGCCATGTATTCCTTGATCCGCGCGGCCACGGTCTCTGGATCCCCCACCAAAGCGGTGCCCGCGCCGCCGCGCACCAGGCCGACGCCGGCCCACAGATTGGGGCTCACCTCCAGTTGGTCGCGACGACCCGCATGCAGGGCGCTCATCCGCCGCTGGCCCTCCGAATCCATGCGCGCGAACACTTTTTGCGCCTCGGCGATGGTGGCGTCGTCGATATAGCGGATGAGGTCGTCGGCCGCCGCCCAGGCCTCGGCCGCCGTATCGCGGACGATGACGTGGAGGCGGATGCCGAAGCTCACCTCGCGGCCCACAGCGGCGGCGCGGGCGCGGATGTCGCGGACCTTGTCCGCCACCTGCGCCGGCGGCTCGCCCCATGTGAGATACTTCTGCACCTGCCGTGCCGCAACGTCGTGCGCGGGCGCCGAGGAGCCGCCGAAGAACAGCGGCGGATGGGGCTGCTGCACCGGCGGATAGAGCAGCTTGCCGCCCTCCACCCGGAAATGCTTGCCGACGAAGTCCACATCCTCGCCTTTCAGCAGGCGGGTATAGATGTCGAGGAATTCGGCGGTGATCTCGTAGCGCTCGGCATGGTCGGCGAAGAAGCCGTCGCCTTTGTTCTCCACCGGATCGCCGCCGGTGACCACGTTGATGAGCGCCCGCCCGCCGGAGATGCGGTCGAGGGTCGCGGTCATCCGCGCCGCCACCGCCGGCGAGAGCAGGCCCGGCCGCACCGCCACCAGGAAGCGCAGCCGCTCGGTGAGGCCGGCCAGGGCCGAGGCCACCACCCAGGAATCCTCGCAGCTGCGGCCGGTGGGGATCAGCACCCCGAAATAGCCGAGCTGGTCCGCCGCCTGCGCGATCTGCCGGAGATAGGAGAGGCTGACCTCCCGCGCCTTGTGCGAGGTGCCGAGATAATGGCCGTCGCCATGGGTCGGCAGGAACCAGAGCACATCGGCCTTTTCGGCGGCCGGCAAGGCGGAATCGGCGATCGGGGATCCATTGGTGGACGACATGAGCGGCTCCCGCTGGCCCGCCGCGGGGTCTGAGGAACCGGGCGGACGTCATTAATCGATAAGTTCCGTAGAATTTATTGACTAATGTCGGCGGCGCTGTCTATCCTTTTCTCCGAACCGCCACCTCCGGAATGCGCCGGAGGCGTCCTGACCACCCGGCGCCGCGCCACGCGATCCAGCCTCCGCGCCGCCCGCGCCCTCTCCAAGGCTCGTAAATGACCGCCCACGCTTCCCCCGCCGCCCTCAACGCGGCCCTGGTCCCGGCCTCGCAGGCCTCCGCCCCGGCGGACGCGCCGTCGCCGGAGGCGCTCGCCTTCCGCTCCGCCATGCGCAAGCTCGCCGGAGCGGTCAGCGTGCTTACCGTCGGCCAGGGCGAGGCGCGCACCGGCCTCACCGCCACCTCGGTCTCGTCGCTGTCGGTGGAGCCGCCGACCCTGCTGATCTGCGTCAACCGCAGCGCCTCCTCGCTCGCGCCGCTGCTGGCCGAGCGGGCTTTCGCCATCAACGTCCTGCGCCCGCACCACGAGCCGGTCGCCGACCGCTTCGCCGGCAAGGGCGGCCTCAAGGGGCCGGCGCGCTACGACGGCGCCGACTGGACCCGCCTCGCCACCGGCGCGCCCGTGCTGGCCGATGCCCTCGCCGCCTTCGACTGCGAGCTGGAGGACGCCATCGAGCGGCACTCGCACGTCATCATCATCGGCCGGGTGGTGGCCTCGCGCATCACCGAGAACGCCGACCCCCTCCTCTACTGGGCCGGCGGCTATCGCGGCCTGTCCCTCTGATCCCCGTCCACGGCAAGGAACCAAGCCCATGTCCTTCGGCATTACCCGCCGCAGCTTCGCCCTCCTCGCCGCCGGCCTCGCCGGGGCGCTCACCCTCGCCGCGCCGGCGCTGGCGCAGGAGAAGGTGGTGCGCATCGGCTACCAGAAGTACGGCACCCTGATCCTGCTCAAGAACAAGGGCCTGCTGGAAGAGAAGCTGAAGCCGCTCGGCTACACCGTGAAATGGGCCGAGTTCCCGGCCGGCCCGCAGCTGCTGGAGGCGCTGAACGCCGGCGCCATCGACTTCGGCAACACCGGCGAGGCGCCGCCGATCTTCGCCCAGGCTGCCGGGGCGCCGCTGGTCTATGTGGGCTACGAGCCCGCCGCCCCCCAGGGCGAGGCGATCCTGGTGCCCAAGGACAGCCCGCTGAAGAGCGTCGCCGACCTCAAGGGCAAGACGATCGCCCTCAACAAGGGTTCCAACGTCCACTATCTGCTGGTGAAGGCGCTGGAGAAGGCCGGGCTCGCCTATTCCGACGTGAAGACCGCCTTCCTCACCCCCGCCGACGCCCGCGCCGCCTTCGAGCGCGGCTCGGTGGACGCCTGGGCGATCTGGGACCCCTTCCAGGCGGCGGCCGAGCAGACCATCGCGGCGCGCCAGCTCGCCGACGGCACCGGCATCGTCGCCAATTACCAGTATTACTTCTCCACCAAGGCGTTCGTGGACCAGGCGCCGCAGGTGGTGGACGCGGTGCTGGGCGCGGTGGCCGAGATCGGCGCCTGGGTGAAGGCCAATCCGAAGGCCGCCGCGGCCGAGTTCTCGCCGCTCATCGGCATTCCGGCGCCGATCCTCGAGGTGGCCCTCGCCCGCCAGCAATATGACGTGAAGCCGCTGACCCCCGAAGTGGTAGCGGCGCAGCAGCAGGTGGCCGACACCTTCCTCGCCCTCGGCCTGATCCCGAAGCCGGTGCGGATCTCCGACGCCCTGCGTCCGTCGAAGTCCTGAAAGGCGCGGCCATGAGCCCCCAGTCCCAGCTCGGCGCCGCGGTCCTGCCGCAGGGCCGCGGCGCGGCGGACGCCCTCGAGGCGGATGCGCTCGCGGCGGAGGTCCTGGCGGGCGACGCCCCGGACGCCGCCCGGAGCCCGGTCCGTCGCGTCGGCGCGGGGCTCGCCGCCTTCGGCCGGGCGCTGCTGCCCAACCTCCTCCCCTGGGCCCTGCCGCTGGGCGTGCTGGCGGTCTGGCAGGCCGCGGCGAGCCTCGGCCTCCTGTCCTCCCGCGTCCTGCCGGCGCCGAGCGACGTGGCGCTCGCCTTCTGGCGGACGCTGAAGGACGGGACGCTGGCGGGCCATGTGGCCGTCTCCACCTGGCGCGCCCTGAGCGGCCTTGCCATCGGCGGCGTCATCGGCTTCGCGCTCGGGGTGCTGAACGGGATCTGGCGGCCGGCGGAGACCGCCTTCGATTCGACCATGCAGATGCTGCGCAACGTACCGCATCTCGCCATCATCCCGCTGGTCATCCTGTGGTTCGGCATCGGCGAGGAGGCCAAGGTCTTCCTGGTCGCCATCGGCGTCGCCTTCCCGATCTACCTCAACACCTTCCACGGCATCCGCACGGTGGACCGCGGGCTGGTGGAGATGGCGCGGGTGTACGGGCTCTCCAGCAGCGCCCTGTTCTGGCGGATCATCCTGCCCGGCGCCCTGCCCTCGGTGCTGGTGGGGCTGCGCTATGCCCTCGGCATCATGTGGCTGACCCTGATCGTCGCCGAGACCATCTCCTCCACCGAGGGCATCGGCTACATGACCATGAATGCCCGCGAGTTCCTGCAGACCGACGTGGTGGTGCTGGGCGTCCTCGCCTACGCCCTGCTCGGCAAGCTGGCCGACAGCGTCACCCGGGCCATCGAGCAGCGCGCCCTCGCCTGGCATCCGGCCTACCAAGGCGGGGCGGCATGAGCGAGACCGTCTTCACCGCCGGCGAGGCCGGAAGGGCCCGGCGCGGGCCGGCGGATGTGATCCGCGCCCTGTTCTCCCCTGCGGCCGCCGCGCCGCGCCGGCGCTGGCAGAGCGAGCCGATCCGCCTCGTCGCCGCCAGCAAGAGCTTCGGCGCCCGCCCGGTGCTGCGCCGGCTCGACCTCGACGTGCCGGCCGGGCAGTTCCTCGCCGTGGTCGGCCGCTCCGGCGGCGGCAAGACCACCTTGATGCGGCTCATCAGCGGCCTCGACGCCCCGACCTCGGGGGACGTCTTCGTCGGCGCCGCGCGCGTCGGCGGGCTGATGCCCCAGGTGCGGCTGCTGTTCCAGGATGCGCGGCTCGTGCCGTGGCAGCGGGTGCTCGGCAATGTGGGCATCGCCCGCGGCCCGGGCTGGCGCGAGGAGGCCTATGCTGCGCTGAAGGACGTGGGCCTCGCCGACCGCGGCCGGGAATGGCCGTCGGTGCTTTCCGGCGGGCAGAAGCAGCGGGTCGCCCTGGCTCGCGCCCTGGTCTCCCGCCCCGGCGTGCTGCTGCTCGACGAGCCGTTCGGCGCCCTCGACGCCCTGACCCGGGCCGAGATGCATCGCCTTGCCGAGCGGATCTGGACCGAGCACGGCTTCACCGTGGTGCTCATCACCCACGACGTGGCGGAAGCGGTGGCGCTGGCCGACCGGGTGGTGGTGCTGCGCCAGGGCGAGGTCGCCCTCGACGTCGCGGTGGACCTGCCGCGTCCGCGCTCCGGCACGCCGGAGGCGATAGCGCTCCAGCGCCGCATCCTCGCTGCGGTGTGAGACCGCGCGAGGCCCCCCATGACCACGCCCCACGCGCCGGCCCCAGCCGACCGCCGCACCGCCGAGAGATCGCCATGAACCGTCCCGTCGCCGACCTGTCCTTCCGCCTCTCCTCGCCTCCCGACCTGTCGTCGCCGGAGTGGCAGCGCCTGTTCGACCATATCGGTCGCGGCGCGGCCGAGCGGGAGCGCGAGCGGATCCTGCCCTTCGAGGCGGTGGACCTGCTGAAGACGGCCCGGTTCGGCGCGCTGCGGCTGCGCCGGGCGGATGGCGGCGCCGGGGCGAGCTTCCGCGAGCTCTACGCCATCGCCATCCGCCTTGCGGCGGCCGATGCCAACGTCGCCCACATCTTCCGCAACCACTTCACGGTGGCCGAGCAATATGCCCGCGCGCCCTACGATGCCCAGAGCAAGGCGTGGCAGGAGCAGGTGCGCGACGGCGCCATCTTCGGCCTCGCCAGCACCGAGACCGGCAGCAACCCGGCCGGCGGCATCCGGCCCGACACCCTCCTCACCCCGGACGGCGCGGGCTTCCGCCTCGACGGCGTGAAATATTACAGCACGGGCACCCTGTTCGCCGATGCGGTGCTGGTGCGAGCGGCGGATGCGGAGCAGCGGCTCGCCCCGGGCATCACCCCGGAGATGGCGGCGGCGGTGTCGAAGCTGATGCGCAACGAGGACCTGATCCTGGTCGCGCGCAAATGCCGGGTCGTCACACGTTTCCGCAACACGCTCGGCCTGCCGG
>CALMSN010000039.1 GCA_937872325.1 uncultured Xanthobacter sp.
GGCATGGGGATGATCGGAGGGCGGACCCGCGCCTGCGCCCCGGCCCCCGACCTGCCCCCAACCGGGAGCGGGGCGGGGCGGGCAACGAGGCGAGCGGGAGACGGCGCATGGCCGCCCCGCGCCGAGACCGCCGCCCCGCATTGAAATCCGCCGCTTTGTGTGTATTTTGCGGCGCAACATCCCATCCAGCGGGTCCGATGCTTCGGACCCGCGTTTTCGCGTTGGACCCTCATGAAGCTGCGCAACATTGCCATCATCGCCCACGTCGACCACGGCAAGACCACCCTGGTGGACGAGCTGCTCAAACAGTCGGGCGCCTTCCGCGAGAACCAGCGGGTCGCCGAACGGGTGATGGATTCCAACGACATCGAGAAGGAACGCGGCATCACCATTCTCGCCAAGGCCACCTCGGTGGTCTGGCGGGATACCCGGATCAACATCGTCGACACCCCCGGCCACGCCGACTTCGGCGGCGAGGTGGAGCGCATCCTCAACATGGTGGATGGCGCCATCGTGCTGGTGGATGCCGCCGAGGGTCCGATGCCGCAGACCAAGTTCGTGGTCGGCAAGGCGCTGAAGGTGGGCTTGAAGCCCATCGTCGCCATCAACAAGGTGGACCGCTCCGACGCCCGCATCACCGAAGTGGTGAACGAGGTGTTCGACCTGTTCGCGGCGCTGGACGCCACCGACGAGCAGCTCGACTTCCCCATCCTCTACGGCTCCGGCCGCAACGGCTGGATGGCCGACAGCCCGGAAGGCCCTTCCGACCAGGGCATGGCGCCGCTGTTCGACCTGGTGCTGAAGCACGTCCCGGAGCCGACCGTCGGCGAGGGCGCGTTCCGCATGATCGGCACCCTCCTGGAAGCCAACCCGTTCCTCGGCCGCATGCTCACCGGGCGCATCACCTCGGGCTCGATCAAGCCGAACCAGTCGATCAAGGTGCTGGCGCAGGACGGCTCGCTGGTCGAGCAGGGCCGCGTCTCCAAGATCCTCGCCTTCCGCGGCATCGAGCGCCAGCCCATCGAGGAGGGCGTGGCGGGTGACATCGTCGCCATCGCCGGCCTCACCAAGGGCACCGTGGCCGACCCCTTCTGCGACCTCAGCGTCGATGCGCCGCTCAAGGCCCAGCCCATCGATCCGCCCACCGTCACCATGTCCTTCATCGTGAATGACAGCCCGCTCGCCGGCACCGAGGGCGACAAGGTGACCAGCCGCGTCATCCGCGACCGCCTGCTGCGCGAGGCGGAAGGCAACGTGGCGCTGAAGATCGAGGAATCCTCCGAGAAGGACTCCTTCTTCGTCTCCGGCCGCGGCGAACTGCAGCTCGCGGTGCTGATCGAGACCATGCGCCGCGAGGGCTTCGAGCTCGCCGTGTCGCGTCCGCGCGTGGTGTTCCAGAAGGACGAGGCCACCGGCCAGGTTCTGGAGCCCATCGAGGAAGTCCTCATCGACGTGGACGAGGAATATTCCGGCACCGTGGTGCAGAAGATGAGCGAGCGCCGCGCCGAGATGGTGGAGATGCGCCCCTCCGGCGGCAATCGCCAGCGCCTCGTCTTCTACGCTCCCACCCGCGGCCTCATCGGCTACCAGTCGGAGCTGCTGACCGACACCCGCGGCACCGCCATCATGAACCGGCTGTTCCACGAATACGCCCCCTACAAGGGCGAGATCTCCGGCCGGGTGAACGGCGTGCTGATCGCCAACGAGCAGGGCGAGGCCGTGGCCTACGCCCTGTGGAACCTGGAAGACCGCGGCCCGATGATCATCGAGCCGGGCTGGAAGGTGTACCAGGGCATGCTGGTGGGCATCCACAACCGGGACAACGACCTGGAAGTGAACGTCCTCAAGGGCAAGAAGCTCACCAACATCCGCACCACCTCGAAGGACGAGGCGGTGCGCCTGACCCCGCCCATCCGCATGACGCTGGAGCGCGCGCTGGCCTGGATCCAGGACGACGAGCTGGTGGAGGTGACCCCCAAGTCGATCCGCCTGCGCAAGCGCTACCTCGACCCGAACGAGCGCAAGCGCCGCGAGCGTGAGCGCGAGACCGCGGTGGCGTAAGCCCGGACCGTCGTTTATCCGTTGAAAACCGACGGCCCCGGGGCCAGCACCCGGGGCCGTCGCCGCATGAGGGGACCATGGCCGACACTGACATCCGCATCCGCTCCGCCGAAGGCGAAGCCGATTTCGCCGCGGTCCGCGCGCTGGTGAAGGCCTATGCCGGCAGCCTCGGCATCGACCTCTCGTTCCAGAACATCGACGAGGAGCTGGCGACCCTTCCGGGCGAGTATGCGCCGCCCGCCGGCGCGCTGCTGCTGGCGGAAGACGACAGGGGCACCGCCCTGGGCTGCGTCGCCCTGCGCCCGCTCGGCGGCAGCCTGTGCGAGATGAAGCGGCTCTACGTGCTGCCCGCCGGGCGGCACCACGGCATCGGCACCAAGCTGGTGGCGCTGGTGATCGCCGAGGCGAAGGCCCGCGGCTATGCCCGCATGCGGCTCGACACCTTGCCCAACATGGAGGGCGCGCTGACCCTCTACCGGGCCTGCGGCTTCCGCCAGATCCCGCCTTATTACGAGACCCCGATCCCCGGCACCCTGTTCTTCGAGCTGGCGCTCTGAACCGCGCCATGCGCCTTCGAGCCTGACCGGATTCCGGCAGGCCACATCGCGGCGCCACGCCGGCCTGGATGAAGATCCGTGAGCCGGCTGTGCGGGTGTCTGGCATTGTGAAGGGGAGAGCGCGCATCACGCGCGGGGAGCTTCGCAGGCCCCGGCCATACCGACGACATCCTTGAAGCACACGCGCCTGCGTCTGGTTATCAACGCAGGCGCGTGTGCTTCACGGCAATGCTAAATCTGCCTGCTCGCCGCGGCGGTCGCGCGCGGCCACCCTGCATGACCCGAAGACCTGCCCGCTCGCCCGCGTGAACGCAGGCCGCGCGGGTGCCTTCACGTCAGGACAAGCCGTGTCTCGGGGCAGGCGATCCGGGCAGCGCGTCAGCGACGGCGGAAGTTCTGGCGGCGGGCGCCGGGCGGCGGGGCGGAGCCCTCGGCCTTGTGGCGGAAGTTGATCCGGCCGCGATCGAGATCGTAAGGCGACATCTCCACCACCACGCGGTCGCCCTCGATGGTGCGGATACGGTTCTTCTTCATCTTGCCGGCCGCATAGGCCAGGATCTGGTGATCATTGTCGAGCCGGACGCGGAAATTGCCGTCCGGCAGCACCTCGGTCACAGTTCCCTCGAACTCCAGCAGTTCTTCCTTCGCCATATAGACGTCTCCGTGGGTCCCGCCCGGCGGGACGAAAGCGAGAGGCTTTTCGCACAAAACCGCGCGTCGGCCCATAGTGAAACGCCCGCAGCCTCGATTTCGTCGAGGCCGCGGACGGAAAATCCATCGGCCTTGAAGCGTTTTGGTGGTCCGTGGACGCACCAAACGATCCGGAAGCCTGGCCCGGGGCCGCCCCTGTCCCGATCGGATCGAGCCGAGCCGAGCCGATCGGCGAACCGCCCTCAAGCTCTTGATAGAGCACGCATTGTCCGCGCGGCCTGCAGGAGCCGGCCGCGCGCGCGTGGCCTATCGGCTGGGGCTGCGGGGCGGCACCGCCTTCATGAAGCCCAGGCCGCCCATCTTCTTGATGGTGGCGATAGGGAACTGGCCGGTCTCGTCGTGCTCGGCCGCGACCGGGGCGATCTCGGACCGGCTCGCCCCCGCCCGGGTGGCGCCCCTTGGCACCCACGCCTACCCCCCGCCTGCGACCCGGCCGTCCTACAGCGTCCTCGCCCACGACA
>CALMSN010000040.1 GCA_937872325.1 uncultured Xanthobacter sp.
GACCATCGGCACCAATACCCATAGCGAGCAGCGGATTGCGGTTGCGCTGGGTGATCTTGTTCCACGTAAATTCGGGCTGGCTGTAGTATTTGTAAAACTGCGGATAGCTGCGCCAGAGATGGTTCGCGAGCGTTACCAGTTCGCGCATCGTAACCACCTGTCCCGGCGCGGGCAGCCCAGTGGAATTCACGAAGCGGGACTTAGTCATGCCCAACGCCTGCGCGCGGCTGTTCATGCGCGCGGAAAAGGCGGCTTCCGATCTGGCCATGCCTTCCGCGATAATGATGCAGCCATCGTTCGCGGACTGGACGATGACGCCCTGGATGAGGTCTTCGACGCGGATTTCCGATTTGAGCGCGGCAAACATGGTCGAGGTTCGCGACGGCGCGCCGCCGGTGCGCCACGCATATTCGCTGACCTTGTAGGTGTCGTCGAGCCTCGCCTTGCCGCTGGTAAGGGCGTCAAACACGACCTCCATCGTCATGAGCTTGGCAAGCGAGGCCGGCGGAACAGGTTCGTCCGCATTCTTCGCAAGCAGGATCGTGCCGGATTCGGCGTCGATCATGAAGGCCTGCCGGGCCTTTGTATCGAAAAGCTGCGCTTGCGCCGGAAGGGCCAGCGCCAACAACAGCAACAGCGCGGCCCGGAGGATGTCGGTACTTCGCGTGAAAGAATGCACCGTGTCTTCCGGGCGTCAGAAGTGAACGGTCATGGCGTCTTCCGCGCCGAGCGACCATGCCGCTTCAAGCATGGCGTCGGGGGTCGAGCGTCCATCGGGATACAGATCGAGCGCGAACCAGCGGGTTCCCGTTTCATCCACCGCCGAATGCATTTCGGTGCGCCCAAGGGCAGACAGCGCTTTCTCCAGGCGGCGCGCCTCGGCTTCGTCGTGGAATGAACCCACCATCACATAATCATTTGCGGCTTCAGGAGATGCGCCGGATTTCCAGCCCGTGTCGGGACCCGCGAACGCGCTTGGGAACGCCCCGCCTGCGGGTTTCTGCGAAGGGCCATAGGAGAGCGACAGCGCCGCCACAGCAATCTCACCCTCGTCGGGACGATTGCTGACGATGGGGCCGAGTTCCGGCAGTTCCAGTTGGATCGATTCCGGCGCGCCCGTATCGAAACCGTCCATCGACGCAGTCATCATGACCGGTTCCGGCGCCTGCGGCTGCGCATCGGACAAAACGCCGGGGAAAGGCGAGGTGGCGCTATCCGATGGCGTCGTGCCGTTCATTGCGATCATCACGCCTGTCGGCAGGCCATCGGACGGATCCGGCCCCGCCTTGCCGGGGCGATATGAGGCAAGCAGGAACTCGTCGTCATGACCGTCGAGGGGCGCTCGACCGACATACTCCACCTTCACGTCGGCGGTGCCGAACACCTGCAGCGTCCACCAGGCGCGCGGCGCCGAGAACAGGCCGACCGCGTCGTAGACCACGATGGTGTCGCGCTCGGAAATGCCCAGCGCGCCGGCGGCCTGGGGGAAGGCCGGGGCATCGGGGAGCATGTGGGGCAGGGGGCTGGTGCGATCCGACACGGCGTCGATGTCGAAGAACACCGCGCCGGGAATGTGCGCCTCCAGGAATTCCTTCCCCCCGCTGCGGCTGCTGTCCGGCATATGCCAGGAGGCGTCCACCACCACGAGGCCGGGATCTTCCAGGTGCGCGGCAAGCCATGCGACGGAAACGAGCGGGCTGGCGTCGGACATGAGGCCTCCTCAAGAGCGGGCGGGATTAAAGACGGCTTGAACCGCGCGCGGACGGATCGCTCTCGCCCGTACAGGCCCTTCATCATCGTCATAGCCGGGCTTGCCCCGGATGTCGGTCTTTACCAGCCTGCGGTCTTTACCAGCAGAGCCGGTAAAGATGCGGGTTTTGGCCCTCCACGCGGCAAGACCCGGACCAGCTTTCCGGTTGCCGTCCCGGGTGAACAGGCCAAGCCCGGTTTTCGAAACAACCCCTCAGAAACGCGCGCCGCGATCGATCCGGGAGCCAGGCCCCGGCATCACACCAGGACGTTGGGCACCTGCGTCTCGCGCTCCAGCCAGGCTGGCACCGGAAGGTCCTTGCTGCGCAGGAATTCCGGATTGAACAGCTTCGACTGGTAGCGCGTGCCGTAGTCGCAGAGGATGGTGACGATGGTGTGCCCCGGCCCCAGCTCCCTCGCGAGGCGGATGGCGCCGGCCACGTTGATCCCGGAGGAGCCGCCGAGGCACAGGCCCTCATGCTCCAAGAGGTCGAAGATGATCGGCACCGCCTCCGCGTCCGGGATCTGGTAGGCGGTGTCGATGGGCGCGCCTTCCAGGTTGGCGGTGATGCGGCCCTGGCCGATGCCCTCGGTGATGGAGGAGCCCTCGGCCTTCAATTCGCCGGTGGTGTAGTAGGAATAGAGCGCCGCCCCGAGCGGATCGGCCAGGGCGATGCGGATGTTGGGGTTGCGCGCCTTCAGGGCGATGGCGATGCCGGCCAGGGTGCCACCGGTGCCCACCGCGCAGCTGAAGCCGTCGATCTTGCCGCCGGTCTGCTCCCAGATCTCCGGGCCGGTGGTGTCGATGTGGGCCTGCCGGTTGGCGATGTTGTCGAACTGGTTGGCCCAGATGGCGCCGTTCGGCTCGGTCTTGGCCAGCGCCTCGGCGAGGCGGCCGGAGACCTTCACGTAGTTGTTGGGGTTCGAATAGGCCACCGCCGGAACCTCCACCAGCGTGGCGCCGGCGAGCTTCAGCATGTCCTTCTTTTCCTGCGACTGGGTCTCGGGAATGACGATCACGGTGCGGAAGCCGAAGGGCGCCGCCACCAGGGCGAGGCCGATGCCGGTATTGCCGGCGGTGCCTTCCACGATCACCCCGCCGGGCTTCAGCGTGCCCCTGGCGATGGCGTCCTGGATGATGCCGAGCGCCGCCCGGTCCTTCACCGACTGGCCGGGATTGAGGAACTCCGCCTTGCCGAGAATCTCGCAGCCGGTTTCCTCGGAGGCACGCTTCAGGCGAATGAGGGGCGTGTTACCGATGGATTCAACAAGACCGTCACGGATCATGTGAGAACAAGCCTTCAAAGAAATAGGCCCGCAGGTTATCCAACAGCCCCGGCTGCTTCAATAAAAATAACCACTCTATTGCTTTGTATATTCAAAGGCGGCCAGCGCCCGGGCCCGCGCCGCGGCATGATCGACGATGGGCCGCGGATAGGTGACGCCGAGGCGCACGCCCCCCGCGGCGAGGGTGCGGGCATCGGCATCGAAGGGGCGGTGGACGAGACGGTCGGACAGGTCCGCAAGCTCCGGCAGGATGGCGCGGACATAGGCGCCGTCCGGATCGAACTTCTCCCCCTGCAGCACCGGATTGAAGATCCGGAAATAGGGCGCGGCGTCGAGCCCGGAGCCGGCCACCCATTGCCAGCTCGCCGGGTTGGAGGCCGGATCGGCATCCACCAGCGTGTCCCAGAACCAGCGCTCGCCGGCCCGCCAGTCACACAGCAGGTGCTTGGTGAGGAAGGAGGCCATCACCATCCGCACCCGGTTGGGCATCCACCCGTCCCGCCAGAGCTGGCGCATGCCGGCGTCGACGATGGGATAGCCGGTCTGGCCGCGCTGCCAGGCGGCGAGGGCATCGGGATCGTCCCGCCAGGGGAAGGCGTCGAAGCCGGGCTGGATGTTGCGGGTGGCAAGGTCCGGCCGGGCCGCCAGCAGGTGGTGGCTGAACTCGCGCCAGTAGAGCTCGGCGTCGAACTTCTCGCCGTCGCCGGCCGGGGCCGCGCCCGCCGCCACCGCCAGCCGGATCGCGGCCAGAACCTGCCGCGGCGAGAGGTCGCCTGTGGCGAGATAAGGTGAGAGGCGCGAGGCGTGGGGCGCCGCCGGCCGGTCGCGGCCCTCGCGGTAGCCGGCGAGCCCGTGATCTATGAAGGCCGACAGGCGCTCCTGCCCGGCTGCCTCCCCCGGCATCCAGGCGGCGCGCATGCCGCCGGCCCAGTCGGGGGCATGCGGTTCCAGAGCGAGGGCGTCCAGGCTGTCACCCTGGAGCGCGTGGGCTGCGGCGGCGATCTTTTCCGGCGCCGGCAGGGGCGCCGGGACGGGGCAGCGCTGCGCCGCGCGATGGAAGGCGGAGAAGGTGCGCGGCAGCGCCCCGGAGCTGCCCTTGACGGACCCCGGGGGATGCAGGAGATGGGCGCAGAAGCGGGCCACCTCGCGCTCGTCATTGGCGAGGCGGGCGGCCACCGCGAGATCCACCTTGCCGGCGGCCGCCCCGGCGCGATCGTTGAAGGCGACCAGCGCGGCCCCGAGCTCCGCCGCGACGTCCGGCACGATGCGGGTAGCCGGCCCGCGGCGCAGCACCAGCGGGATGCGATGGCGGGCGAGGGCGGCGGCGAGCGCGCGCAGGCTGCCGGCAAGCCACCAGCGCCGAGCGCCGCCGAGGGGCCGCAGGCCCGGGCTTTCCTCATCGATCACGAACAGCGCCGCGACCGGCCGTCCCGCCGCCACCGCCGCATCAAGGGCAGGGTTGTCGGAAAGCCGCAAGTCGTCACGGAACCAGACCAGGGCTGGAGAGGCGTTCATGGGCGGCCTGTGCGGCACGGAGGGCAGGCGGCGGCGGGGCTCACTCGGCTACGTCCGCCTCGTTCAGGTTGTCGAGGCCCTGGATGATGTGGTTGGCCAGGGCATCGGCCAGGCTCGACGGCTCGTGCGGGTTGCGCAGCAGGCCGATGTCGCAGGGGGGCAGGGCGGGGAAACCGTCGCCGGTGCCCAGCGCCCGCATCCCCGGCCGCAGGGCGGATTCCGGGAACACCGACACCGCGAGGCCAGCGAGC
>CALMSN010000041.1 GCA_937872325.1 uncultured Xanthobacter sp.
CCCAAGCTGCCCAGCCCCGGCGGCCGGGTGCTGATGACGCGGGGCCCGGACGACGGCGAGGGCCCGGGGCTCGGCCGCCGCCACCCCCTTCCCGCCGCCCTAGGCCTGGGCGCGGCCGGCACCGCCTGGGCCGTGCTGCCCGGTCTCGCGCGGCAGGCCCGGGCCGATTTTGCCACCGGAACCGGCGAGATCCGCGCCGTGACGCTGCCCGACGGAACCCTCGCGACGCTTGGGCCGGACAGCGCCATCGCCCTCGATTTCCGTCCCGAGGCGCGGCGGATCGCGCTGCTCGGGGGCATGTCGTTCTTCAAGGTGGCGCCCGATCGCGCCCGTCCGTTCGAGGTGGTCGCGGGCGAGGTGAGGGCGCGCGCTCTCGGCACCGCCTTCGACATGACCTGCGAAGCCGAGGTGGTGAGCGTCGGGGTGGCGCACGGGCTGGTGGAAGTGACCTCGCCCCTGCGCGCGCCCGCGCCGGCGGCCCGCCTGAAGGCGGGGGAGTGGCTGGCCTATGACCCCGCCTTGCCAGCCCCCGATCGCGGCATCCGCGAGGCCGGCCAGACCGGCGCCTGGCGGGACCGGCTCGTCATCGCCGAGCGCGAGACGGTGGCGACGCTGGTGGCGCGCATCGGCCGCTGGCTGCCGGAGCGGATCGTGGTGGCGGCGCCCGGCCTGGGCGCGCAGCGGGTGAGCGGGGTGTTCGACCTCGCCGATCCTCCCCGCGCGCTCGAAGCGGTGGTTCTGCCCGCCGGCGGGCGGGTGCGGCGGCTGTCCTCCCTGCTGACGGTGATCTCGTCGATCTGAAAAAAAGTCCGGCGACGGGGAAAAAGGCGGCGCCTCGCGTGTAACAGCGTGGGGGCGATGCATTACCCAGGAGACCAGGCACGCACGCTCCCCTGCACATGGCGATGGAAGGGGCGGCAAGATGGGCGCGCGGGCGGCGATGTTTGGGGGAAGCAGGAGCGCACGCGCCTTCGCCGTGGCGCTGGCCACAGCGGGCGCGGCGGGCACGCTGACCGGCGCGGCAGGAACGGCCCACGCCCAGCCCGCGCAGCAGAGCTTTTCCGTCCCCGCGGGGCCGCTGGGCCTGGCGCTCGCCAGCTTCGGCCGCCAGGCCGGGCTCCAGGTGACGTATCTGGCCTCCGCGGCCGCTGGGAAGACGACCCAGGGCTTCTCGGGCACCGCCACGCGGCAGGAGGCGCTCGGCCGCATCCTCGGCGGAACCGGGCTCACCTTCTCGTTTGCCAATTCCACCACCGTCGCCATCGCGGCGCCGTCAGGCGCGGGCGTTACCACGCCGGCGCCGGGGGGCGGCATCCAGCTCGCCACGGTGGAGGTGGCCGGCGATGGCGACGGTACGGTGGGCTTCGTCGCCAGCCGCACGTCGGCCGGCACCAAGACCAACACGCCGCTGATCGAGGTGCCGCAATCCATCTCGGTGGTCACCCGCGACGAGCTCGACGTGCGCGCGGTGCAGACCGACGCCGAGGCGCTCACCTACACCCCCGGCATCTATGCCCAGCCATTCGGCGGCGCCCAGAACCAGCAGAACCCGTTCTTCTTCATCCGCGGCTTCCAGAGCGCCTATGGCGGCAGCTTCGTGGATGGCCTCATCAGCTTCGTGAACTACCGCTACGAGCCGTACGCCTACTCGCGCTACGACGTGGTGCGCGGCCCCTCCTCCACCCTCTACGGCCAGAGCGACCCCGGCGGGCTGGTGAACCGGGTCTCCAAGCTGCCGACGCCGGAGGCGTTCGGCGAGGTGCAGCTCCAGGCCGGCAACTTCCAGCGCTACCAGGGGGCGTTCGACATCGGCGGACCGATCGGCGAGGACGGCAAGCTGCTCTACCGCCTCACCGGCCTGATCCGCGACGCGAACGCGCCGATCGACTACGATTTCGGCCTCACCGCCCCGGACAAGCGCCAGTTCATCGCCCCGGCCTTCACCGTAAAGCCGAACGAAGACACCACCATCACCTTCCTCGGCAACTATCTGAACGACAAGATCGGCCAGGAGAACGCCTTCATATGGCCGGCGGCGGGCCTTCAAACCCACATCGCCCTGCCGCTGGCCGACGATGTCGCCTGGAAACAGCAGCAATGGGCACTCGGCTACCTGCTGGAGCACAAGTTCTCCGACACCCTCGTCTTCCGCCAGAAGCTGCGCTACAGCCACATGGCCAGCACCTTCGTCGGCTCCTACGCCTACGACCTCGTGGGGACCGAGGCGTCGATGGCCCTCAGCGGCAATGACGAGAAGCGGTACGACTTCGTGCTGGACAACAACATGGAGTATCGCTTCTTCACCGGCGGCGCGGAACATACGCTGCTGACCGGCCTCGACTATCAAAATACGATCGACTGGATCGCCTTCACCGGCAGCTTCGATCTTCCGCCCTTCAACATCGCGGCGCCGAACTACAACGTCCTATATCCGCCGGCGACCGCCTGGCTGTCGTCGAACACCAAGCAGCAGATCCTCGGCCTCTACGCGCAGGATCAGATCAAGTTCAACAACTGGATCCTCACCTTCGGCGGCCGCCAGGATTATGTCTGGGGGAGCGGAAGCGGGTTTGACCTTTACTCCACCGACATCTTTTTCGACGACGTGGCGGCCGACCAGAGATTCACCTATCGCGGCGGCCTCACCTATGTGTTCGACAGCGGCGTGGCGCCTTATGTCAGCTACACCACATCGTTCCTGCCTCAGAGCGGCGTCGACGCCTTCGGCCATCCGATGAAGCCCACCACCGGCGAGCAATGGGAGGGCGGCGTGAAGTATCAGCCGCCGGGCACCAACATCCTGCTCACCGCGGCGGTGTACGATCTGAAGAAGCAGAACGTGCCCACGCCCTACGGCCCGAATCCCTTCGGCCCGCAGGTGCAGGATGGCGAGATCACCTCACGCGGCATCGAGCTGCAGGCGGTGGCGAGCGTGAATGGCTGGAACATCAATGCCGCCTATACCTACGCCCACGTGGTGGTGACCCAGGCGAACCCGGACGTCCCCGGCAGCGACCTGGCGCTCGGCAAGCATCCGCGCTCGGTGCCGGACCAGATGGCCTCCCTTTGGCTCGACTATACGTTCTCGGAGGGCGGCCTCTCCGGGCTGAACCTCGGCGGGGGCGTGCGCTACATCGGCAAGTCCTACGCCGACGCGCTCAACACCATCGTGAACGATCCCTACACCTTGGTGGATGCGGTGGTCCGCTACGATCTCGGCCGCCTCGTGCCGCAGATGAAGGGGGCACAGCTGGCGCTCAACGCCACCAACCTGCTGGGCAGCCAATACGTCACCTGCTTCAGCGCCTACGACTGCAAATGGGGCGCCGAACGCACGGTGATCGGCACGCTGACCTACAAATGGTGAGGATGCAGCCCGCCCGCTCGCAAAGGAGAAAGTGGAGCGGGTGAAGGGAATCGAACCCTCGTATTCAGCTTGGAAGGCTGCTGCTCTACCATTGAGCTACACCCGCATGGGCTGACGCTTAACATAGCCTCCCGGCGGGCGGAAGGGTGCCGGGCGCGACGCCTGGGGACAGCCGCGGCGCAGGAGAACTTCTCGCAAATCTCCGGGGGCGGCCGACCGCGCCCTCTGTGCCTCCCGCCGGCGGCCGAGCCTCGCCGAGGCTGACCGCATCGACTGCGTTCGGCGCCTCGCAGGAGACCAAAGTCCTGCGCCGTCCTCAGCCCGGAGATTTGTCAGAAGCTCTAAGCCTCATCGCCTGTGCCGGCTGTTGAGCACAGGCCCGCCCAGCGAAGAGCGGCCCGGGTGATCGTGATTCCCCTGCCCTGCCCGCGCTGAAGCCATGAACCGTCGTGAAACCGCCCGGCGGGCGGCGCCATCGCCGACCGGTGGCAAGCGCCGGCTTAAGCCAGACGCCCGCAAAATCCGGCAATGCAAGATAAGGCGCCGTGCGCCGACCGACGGGTGGTGGAGGGGGTTGGATTCGAACCAACGTAGGCTGAGCCAACGGATTTACAGTCCGTCCCCTTTAACCACTCGGGCACCCCTCCAGCGCACCCGTCGTCTCGCGCCCTGCCCTGCGGCAAGGGGCATCCTCGGCTTCGGCCGATGGGCAGGATATGCACCAGCGGATCGGAAGCGGCGACGAGCGGACTCAAATCGCCATCTGAGGACCGGCTTTATGTGAAAGCCCGCGCGGCAAGTCAAGCGGCAAAGCGCCTTTCGATGGCAGCCCGGCGCGCAAGCCGCAGCCGAACGGCCGGCCCGCCCTTGCGCGCGCGCCCAGGGTCTGACAAGCCTGCCGCCATGAGCGCCCATCCGTCCCGTCCGCCCCGCCCCTTCTCCCGCCCCGAAGGCGGGCGGCCTCGCGCGCCGGGCGGCGGCAAGGGCAGCGGCGGTTTTTCCGCCCGGCCGCGCCCGCCCAAGGGCCCGGCCCCCTGGGACGACCGCGACGACGTCGCCCTCCTTTATGGCTGGCACACGGTGGGGGAGGCGCTGGCCAATCCGCAGCGCCGCTTCCGCCGCATCCTCGCCACCGAGAACGCGGTGCGCCGCCTCGAAGAAGAAGGCCTCACCCTGCCGATCGCGCCGGAGGTGGTCGAGGTCAACGAGCTGGTGCTGGGCATGGCGCGGCTGATCCGGCGTTCGCTGCCCAATTCGATCACCATCACCACTGCGTCGCGCGATGTCGAGCTGCATGCGCTGTGTGAGGCCGGCGCGCGCGAGTTTCAGCATTTCACGCGCGAGATCGCGCACCTTGCGGCTGCGGATCTCGGCGTTCAGCCCGAGCTTCGGCACGTCGTTACGCAGCTTTTCGCGTTCCTCCGCGGTCCAGTCC
>CALMSN010000042.1 GCA_937872325.1 uncultured Xanthobacter sp.
CTCTCGCGCGGACGATAGCACCATCGGGGCCCGGTGCGGAAAATCAGCGTCCCAGCCGGCAGGGACCTCAGGCAGGCGCATGGCTTGCGCGGCACCCACCGCCCCAGAGCCTGTTTTGAGTCTCACGGGCTAAGGATCGCCGCCGGTTATCGCGTTCCGGCGAGAGGACATGCCGCAGGGCGGACCGCATCGCCCACACCGCCGACCGACCATGCGCCAGGAACGCCCCTCAGCGCCAACCCGTAAACGCCCGACAGGCCCTCAGGTGGCGGGCTTGGGAGGCGGCGCGGCGCCGTCCTCCGCCGGCTTCGGCTTCGGCTTGGCCGCGCTGGTGGCGCCGGCCGGCTTGTCGCCCTCGCCCGGCTTCTTGCCGGATGCGGTGGTGCTGGCCGGCTTGGCCGCCGCGGGCTTGGCCGCAGTTGCCGGCTTGGCGGCGTCCTTCGATGTGCCGTCGGTGGCGACGGCGGGCTTGGCGGGCTTCTTTGCAGCCGGCTTGGGGGCGCCTTCGCCCTCCCCAGACGCGGCGGCCGCCGCCGGCTTCGCCCCGGGCTTGGCAGCCACGGTCTTCTTCTTCGGCTTCTCGTCGCCGGCAACGGCGGTGTCCGGATCCAGCTTCTGGGTGCGGGTGCCCACATAGACCGGGATCGGCGGCATGGAGGGCGGCAGGTTCTGCAGCAGCGCGGCACCGGAGGCCGGGACCAGCGGGTTGGACAAGGCCAGGGTGAAGCCGCCGCCGGGCTGCTCGTCCTCGTTCTCGGCCGCCACCACGCCACGCTTGGCGCCGCAGACCACGTCGCGCATGGAGGTGGGCACGCCGCCGGCATTCTGGATCGCCGACAGGGTCGGCGCCGCATTGCCGAAGATCGACCAGGAGGACTGGAAGCCCTTCTCGAACAGCAGCGCCGTCTCCTCCGCCCGGGCGGTGGCCGAGCGGGAGCCCAGCACCACGGCGATGAGCCGCTTGTTGTTGCGGGTGGCGGTGGCCACCAGGTTGAAGCCGGAATTGCAGATGAATCCGGTCTTCATGCCGTCGGCGCCGGGATAGCGGTCGATCAGCCGGTTGTAGTTGCGCAGCACCCGCTTGCCGATCTTGATGGCCGGGATGCGGAACAGCATCTCATGCTCGGGGAAATGGTAGATGATCGCCCGGGCCAGGATCGCGAGGTCGCGCGCGGTGGTGATCTGGTCGTTGTCCGGCAGGCCGTTGGGATTGGCGTAGGTGGTGCCGGTCATGCCGAGGCGCTGGGCGGTGGCGTTCATCTCGTCGACGAAGGCCGGCAGCGAGCCGCCCACGCCCTCGGCCACCACCATGGCCATGTCGTTGGCCGACTTCACCATCACCATCTTGATGGCGTTGTCGAGGGTGACCTGGGTGCCCGGCCGGAAGCCCATCTTGGACGGCGCCTGCGAGGCCGCCAGCGGGCTGACGGTGAGCGGGGTGTCCATGGTCAGCCGGCCCTGCTTCACCGCGGCGAGGGCCACATAGACGGTCATCAGCTTGGTGACGGATGCCGGATACCAGGGCTTGCCGGCCTCCTGCTGCTCCAGCACCCGGCCGCTTTCCGCCTCCACCAGGAGGAAGGGCGTGGCCTGCGCCGCCGCGGGCAGAAGGGCGAAGAGGGCGATGCCCGCCGCGGCCGCCATGTGACGCAGCGCGCCGGCGCGCCGGCGAAGGGAGGATATCGAAACCGCCAACCTATCGACCCCCGTCTGGGACATCGCGTCCCGCGAAGTCATGAACCGGCTCGCCTGAACCGGCCCGGATCAAACGGCCCGGCTGCGGTGCGCGCACGCGAGCACGGCCGTGGAGAATTGTCCTTCCATATCCCGTTTCCGCCCCCGCGAAAAGCCGCCTCACGCAATCGTCGCCAAGGACTCCGGCTTGTCCCCGGCCGATGTACCGAAGATCACCGGGGCCGCCAGCAAGAGCTGCCGCCACAATCCTGCCTGAATTTCGTCGCCCGCGCCGGCCAACACCAGATGAATTCTTGCCCCTGCGCGCCGGGCGGCACAGCCCGAGCCACGGATCACAAGTCGCCCACGGCTGCCGGCGAGACGTAGGCCCGGTCAGCCGGAGAAGCTGGCGCCGGCCGGCTGGGCCGTCTCCGGCGGGGCCTCGGCGGCGCTGGCCATGAACTGGGCCCGGGCCAAGGCGGCGAAGCGCCCGCCCTCGGCCACCAGCTCGTCGAAGCCGCCGGCCTCCACCACCCGGCCGCGCTCGAACACCAGGATCCGGTCGGCGTTGCGCACGGTGGCCAGGCGATGGGCGATGACGAAGGTGGTGCGGCCCTTCATCACCTCGTCGAGGGCGGCCTGCACCTTGGCCTCGGTGACGGCGTCGAGCGCGCTGGTGGCCTCGTCGAGGATCAGGATCGGCGGGTTCTTGAGGATCGCCCGGGCGATGGAGAGGCGCTGGCGCTCGCCGCCGGACAACGCCCGGCCGCGCTCGCCGACGATGGCCTTCAGCCCCATCGGGTTGCGCTCCACCAGCTCCAGCGCCTGGGCGCGGGCGAGGGCATCGCGCAGCTCGGCCTCGGTGGCGTCCGGCTTGCCGACCCTGAGATTTTCCTCGATGGAGCGGTTGAACAGCAGCGGCTCCTGGAACACCACGCCGATGGAGGAGCGCAACGAGGCGAGGGTGACGTCGCGGATGTCGACGCCGTCGATGCGGATCGCCCCGGACTGGGGATCGAACACCCGGTGCAGCAGCGCCAGCGCCGTCGACTTGCCGGCGCCAGTGGTGCCGACGAAGGCGAAGCTCTGGCCGGGCCTGGCGTGCAGCGACACGTCCTCCAGCGCCGGCCGCTTGCCGTCGTAGGAGAAGGAGACGTCGTCGAACACCACGTCGCCCTTCACGCTGCCCGCCGCCTGGGCGAGCGGCCTGGCGCCGGGCCGGTCGCGCACCGCGCCCACCGTATCCAGCACCTCGAAGAACTGGCCGAGGCGCGGCGCCGACATCATCAGCCGGTTGAAGAAGCCGACGGTGGAATCCAGCTTGCCGATCAGCATCGTGGCGAAGGCCACGTAGGTGACGATGTCGCCGATATTGGCGAGGCCCTTGGTATAGAGCCAGGTGCCCACCAGCAGGATGGCGAGGATGGTGAGGGTGGTGGCGGCGCGGGTCGCCATGGACACCATCGCCCACCAGGAGAGCACCGGCAGCTGGATCGCCAGCACCCGGCTCACCGTGTCCTTGAGGCCGCTCACCTCGGCCTCGATGCGGGTGTAGCTCTGGATCACGGCGACGTTGCCCAGCGCGTCGGAGGTGCGCTCGGCGAGGTCGGAGTTGAAGTCCTCCACCTTGCGCTGCAGGCTCTCGGTGCGGCGGATGACGAAGCCGGTGACGATGCCGAACACCACCATCAGCACGATCAGGATCAGGCCGAGGCGCCAGTTGATCCAGATCCCCACCGGCACCAGCACCACCAGCGAGATCACCGCGGCGCAGTCCTCGCGGAAGAACGACAGCCACAGCCCCCACAGGGCGTCCACACCCTCCAGCATCACCTTGAGCAGGCGGCCGGAATGGGTTTCGCCGTGATAGCTCAGCGGCAGCTGCAGGACGTGCTCGAAATACTGGGTCAGCACGCCGAGCCGGCGGCGGTGCGACAGCCGGTCCGCATGCAGCGACACCATCACCCCGGCGCCGATGTTGAACAGGCCGAAGCCCACCCACGCGGCGAGCAGCGGCAAAAGGTCCTCGTAGCTCGGCATCCGCGCCGCCGCCTGGGCCTGGGCGAGAGTCTCGATGATGCGGCCGAACAGGATCGGCTCGGCGAACTGCGCCAGCGCGAGCGCCAGGTTCGACACCGCAAGCGTGATCGCCATCCCGGACTGCGGCCCGAGCAGGGCGATGGTGCGGAGATAGATGCGCAGCATGTCCCTGCCCTTCTGGATGACGCGCGCCGGCGCAGGCCGCCCGGCCTCGCCGCGTGTCCAGGGGAAGAAAGCCAAAGGCCGCGCTTCGCGCAAGGGGGCTGTGCTGCGCCGCATCACGCGCGGACCCGCCGGCGGCGAACGATGAGGCATCATCGCGGGCGGCATTGACGGGTGCCGCCGGCACCCCTATAAGCCGAGCCCGAACTCAGGCTGCCGTCGCGGCCGGAGCCCTGCCCTCATGATCGATGCGGGCGCCGACGGCCGCCGCGAAGGGCAGCCGCGGAAGGGCCCCGTGCCGACGCCACGGCTACAGACATTCCGGAGACGAGACCCGTGAAGCGCACCTATCAACCGAGCAAGCTCGTGCGCAAGCGCCGCCACGGCTTCCGTGCGCGCATGGCGACCCGCAACGGCCGCAAGATCATCGCCGCACGCCGCACGCACGGCCGCAAGCGCCTGTCCGCCTGAGGCCCCGCGTCGCGGAGGGCGTCCCCGTGGTGGATCGACTCCGCAAGCGCCGCGATTTTCTCGCCGCAGCCAAGGCACAGCGTGCCGGTGTGGGCTCCATGAGCCTGCAGGGCCGTGACCGCGGCGATGATGGCGACGTCCGCGTCGGCTTCACCGTCACCAAAAAGAACGGAAACGCAGTGGTGCGCAACCGCATCCGCCGTCGCCTGCGCGCGGCGGTGAGCGAGGTGCTGCCCTCAGCCGGCCGGCCCGGGCACGACTATGTGCTCATCGCCCGGCCGGAAGCGCTGCGCGCGCCGTTCCGGGAGCTGGTGAGCGATCTCGGCCGCGCCCTGCGCAAGCTGCACGACCCGCGGCCCCGAGCTGCGCAGCCCGCTCAAGAAGGGCGGCTTCCTGACCCGCGACAGCCGTGCGCCGCCGCCCGGGCGGGTCGGACGTGCGTGTGGAAGCG
>CALMSN010000043.1 GCA_937872325.1 uncultured Xanthobacter sp.
TCTGGCTCGCGGCACTGAACCCAACCGCCAAAAGGATGCTTCGGTTCAGGACCACGCCAAGAACCCCGAGAACGATGCCCAGCCCCAGGAAGAGCGGCAGCATCGCGAGCGGCGCGGTCACCACCGGCAGCGGCAGATCGGGGCCGGTCCCGCCGATCAACTGGGTCACCAACGTCGAGGCCGCGGTGGCGATGATGACGCCCATATAGGTGCGGTAGGTGTAGGGGAACTCCTTGTGGGTCTCCTCGATGACGAACAGCACCGAAGCCAGCGGCGCGTTGAAGGCGCAGGCCAGCCCCGCTGCCGCGCCACCCGCCAGAAGGCCCCGGCGCTCCAGTTCGCTGGTGCGGAAGAATTCCGCCACTGCGGCCGAGCACGAAGCGCCGATGTGAATGGTCGGCCCCTCGCGCCCCAACACCAGCCCGGAGCCGATGGCCACGATGCCTGCGAAAAACTTGACCGGCAGCACCCGGCGCCAGCGCACCTCACGCAGCCCCTCCATGGCGCCTTCGATTTCCTGGACGCCACTGCCGCCGGCTTCGGGAGCCGCGCTCCGGACAATGAAGACCGCCAGCACGGTACAGATCATCGTGATGCCGGCAGCCGCGCCCACAAGCGCCCATCCGTCGATCACGCCTTCCAGCCAGCGCGGCCAGACAGCCAGATGGTCGATGGACAAGTGAAAGAGCGAGCCGAGGAAACCCGCCATGGCACCGGCGAGCGCCGACAGCACCGCATAGCGCGCCTCGCCGCGCGGGTTGCCGGGACGCCCCTCGGCCAGCATGTCCTCGTTCATCTGCTCACCAAAAGACGACCGCCAGGGCGGACTGCGGGAAATGAAGACGCCAGACTGCGGCTACCGTGTCCACTCGGCCCGGAACGCGAGCGGCCGCCGCCGGAGGATGCGTCATGTCCGGGCGGGCCCGGACAATCGCATCATATGGGCCAGTTCCGCGCTCACGCCTGCAATGAGATGCGCCCGCGGCGTATCCGCCGCCCCTGCCGGAAACGCCACTGTCTCCGGCGCGCTCCCGCCCGGGGTCTCGGCGATGAGGCGGACCAGGCCGTTGAGCGCCTCGTCCTGTGCCGTGCCGGTCTCGCCATGAGCGGCCGTGGAATAGATCGTGATCAGGTCACAGATCCGCTCGGCCGCGGAAATGAGCGGAAACCATGCCGAAGCCTCGCTTCCCGAGGGCGGTGGCTCGGCCATGGACTTCTGGAGGCGCGTGCGAATGTCGGCGAGATGTCCGTAAGCGGCACGCCGGTGTCGCGCGAGGTCCGGGTCCATCGCCGGATCGCTCCCGTTGGAGGTCGCCGCCATCGCTGCCCGGAGATAGGCGGCGATGGCGCCCATGGCGGCATGGAACGCCTGCCCCAGCTCCCGCACATGGGTCTGCGGCCAGATGAAGAAGCCGAATACAAGGACGATGGCGGCGCCGACCAATGTGTCGGCAAGCCTTTGCATCGCGTAGTCTATATCGGCAGTGCCGGGAATGATGATGTCGACGAGAAGCAGCACCAGCGGCGTCAGCACCACCGCCTGCAGGGCGTAGGATCGCAACATCGCCCAGGGCAGCAGCGCGGCCAGCGCCATCATGGCTGCGACGAAAGGCATGCCCTTCGGCACAACCGCGATCAGCGCGGCGCCGATCACGACCCCGCCCAGAGTTCCAGCGCAGCGCAGCACCGCGCGGGCGAAGACAGAGCCGAAGTCCGGCTTCATGATCAGCCCGACCGTCAGCGGGACCCAGAACCAGTGGTTTTCACGGTTCACCAGGTGCGTGGCGTAGGCGACGGCGATGCACAGCGCCAGCGCCAGCGCGGAGAGGATCGCTTCACGACCCGGCGCCAATCGATCGAGCAGGAGGGCGGCGCGCACGCCACCCGAGCGCACCGGCCCGGTGGCAGGAGGCCCGCCATCCCCCCGCAGCGCCACATCGAGCGCGTCCACCGCCTGCAGCAAAGACGGCGCCGCAGGCGCAAGGCGCGGATGGAACCGGGGATCGGGATCGTCCACCACGCCCATCCCGCCGGCGATATGCTGCGCCCGCCCGATCAGCCGGTCGGCCGTCAGCCGCAGGTCCTCGGCATCGGTGGCGGATAGAATGCGGGCGAAAAGCGTGTCGCAGGCTTGCAGGATTGCCGCCATGCGGTCGGTCCCGGCATCCCTGCCGCTGGCGCGGTAGCGCACATCCAGCAAGGCGGCATAGGCACCGCCCAGGCGGTCGGTGACGTCACGCCGGAAGCCTTCGATGCCGCTAGCATCCGTATCGGGACGATCGGCGCATGCCGTTGCCAGCGTCGCCAGCGCTTGCACCACGCCCGCGGTCATCTCCCGCTCGGGTCGACGCCGACGCAGGAGCGCCTCCACGCCGAGGACCGCGGCATAGAACACGGCCCCGACGAGATACAGCAGCGCGGGCTCCCAGAACGGCGCAATGGCCGGGACGCCGATGGCAATGGACGCAAGTAGAAGCGCCTGCATGGCGCCGACCGAAAACGCCGCACCGTAGCTGCTGAGAATGCCGCCCAGAAACGCCAAGGCACTTATGGCAGCAATCGTGCCGGGCCATGGTAGGGCGGCGAGGTAACCCGCAAAGTAGCCCGTCGCACCGATGGGGGCCGAGATGGCCAGCTGGCGGAAGCGGGCGCGGTAGGGACCGGACCGCTCACCGGCGGCGAACATCAGCGTGCCGAGCGAAACCCACATCCCGGTCAACACGGCGTCCGCGGCGATGCCCACGGCAAACGGGGTGCCGACACAGAAGGCGCTGCGGATGGAGAGGCCCCAAGGCCATGCCGCCGGCTTCAGCCGCGCCAACTCCCGCAGCCAGGACCCCGGGCGCGCCAGCGCCCCGTCATCGCTCATCGCGTTGCCCACTTCCGCAATACCGCTCGGCCGCGAATACTACCCGCCGGGCGTGGAGCCAGATCAATCTCCCAAATGGGAGTGACCTGAGCCCCCATCCCCCTCCAGATCTGGGTAGAGCCCGTCGATGACGGAGACGGACGAAGAGCGTCTCGCGGTTCGCTGAGGAACAGATCATCGGGATGCTGAAGGAGCAGGAGGCGGGGGCGAAGGCCGCTGACGTTTGCCGCAGGCGCCGTATCTCCTCGGCCACCTTCTACAAGTTCAAGGCGAGGTATGGCGGTATGGATGTGTCCAATGCCCGCCGGCTGAAGCCGGGCGAGATAAAGGCGGCTCTCAGCGGACTTGCACGGAGAGGGGAAACGCCATCATGCAATGAATTACATGGCTATTTTGACGTTGTCGAAGATCTTCAAAGAGGTCACTGGTGCGCGTGAGGGAATCAATCTAATGTGACAGTTTATTGATTTTATTATCTAAAACTTTTTAGTAAATTTTGCATGCCTACATATGTGCCTACACGTTTGGTTGCAGAGCGGGTTCGATTCTCGTCTATGTAAAATAGTACCGTCATGTTCGCCCTCGCGCGCCCGCGGGAGCCGGCTTTCCGCGCCTCACTCCTCGGCCTTAGCCTTTGCCGCAACTGCCTTCTCCCCCTGCAGCCTGAGGATCACCTCGACCTGCAAGACGGCGATCTCCAGCTCGTAGTCGTCCAGATTGTTCACGGCTGAAACCATCC
>CALMSN010000044.1 GCA_937872325.1 uncultured Xanthobacter sp.
CACCTTGTTCTTCTCCTTCACCAGCCCGGCGGCGGCGAGGGCGATGGACGAGTTGGTGAGGTCGACGATCATGTCGACATTGCCCACGTCCAGCCACTGGCGGGCGATGTTGAGGCCGATGTCGGGCTTGTTCTGGTGGTCGCCGAAGATCACCTCGATCGGGGTGTTGCCGATTTTGCCGCCGAACTCCTCCACCGCGATCTTCGCGGCGGCGACCGAGCCGGGTCCGGACATGTCGGCATAGATGCCCGACTGGTCGTTGAGGACGCCGATGCGCACGACGCCGCCCGTGAACTCGGCCCGCGCCGGCCCGGCCACGAGCGCCGTGCAGCCGATGGCCAGAACCATCAATTTCCTGAGCATGTTCACCTCCCATGGGGCACGTTGGTGCCCATTTTTCGCCGGCGGCTTGATTGGGGGCATCGGCATCGTCGCGCCGGCTCGCGATGCCGAGTATCTGGGAATGGGAAAGGTCGCGGGGGCCGCGTCAGGCGGAAACCGGCACCAGGGGCGGCGCCGCCGGCGTGCCGGGCGCATCGGCGCCGAACGAGCCGGCGATGCCGGAGCCGCCGTACAGCCAGTCGACGGAGCGGTACCAGTCGTCCGGCGACTTGGCGCGGATGATGGCGTTGCGCAGCGCCGCATGGCCGCCGTCCGGGTGGTAGATGTGCTCGCCCACCCAGCGCGACTGGAGCTGCACCCGCGCCGTGCGCAGGCGCCGCTGGTTCTGGTAGGCGCGGAAGGCGGCCTCTACGTCGGCGGTGGCGGCGCATTCGTTGGCGAGGCAGACCGCATCCTCCATCGCCATGCAGGCGCCCTGGGCGAGGTATTGCAGCATCGGATGGGCGGCATCGCCGAGCAGCACCACCCGCCCGTCCTGCCATTGCTCCACCGGCTCGCGGTCGCACAGCACCCAGAGCTTCCAGTCGCGGCCGTGGTCGATGATCCGGCGGGCGCGCTCGTTGACGTGCTCGAAGCCGCGGCGCACCTCGTCGGCGCCCACCGGCTGGCCGGCCACCGGCTCGGGGGCGTCGTTGTGGCAGGTGACCACGAGGTTGAACACCTTCCAGCCCGAGAGCGGGTAGTGGACGATGTGGCACTTGGGCCCGGCCCAGAGCGTCGCCGCGTTCCAGCGCAGGTCCTCGGGCATGAGCTCGGTGGGAATGACCGAGCGATAGGTGGTGTGGCCCGACACCCGCGGCTTGCCGTCGCCCACCACCTTCCTGCGGACGTTGGACCACAGGCCGTCGGCGCCGATGAGCGCGGTGCCGCGCACCCGCTCGCCATTGGCGAGCACCGCGGTGACGCCGGTCTCGTCCTGGTCGTAGTCCACCACCTCGGCGCTGGTGCGCAGCTCCACCAGGGGGTTGGCGCGGGCGGCGCTGAGCAGCACGCCGTGCAGGTCGCCGCGATGGATGACGCCGTAGGGGTTGCGGAAGCGCGCCCGGAAGGCATCGTCGAGGGGAATGCGGGTCAGCTCCTCGCCGCTGATGGCGTCCATCAGGCGCAGGCTGTCGATATAGACCGCCATGGCGCGGGCCTGGTCGCCGACGCCGAGCCAGTCGAAGCAGTGGAAGGCGTTGGGCCCGAGCTGGATGCCGGCGCCGATCTCTCCGAGCGCGGGCGCCCGCTCCAGGACGGTGACGCGGAAGCCGTGCTTGGTGAGGCCGAGCGTGGCGGCAAGGCCGCCGATGCCGCCGCCGGCGATCAGGATGGGGCGGTTCTCAAGCATTTCGTTCCCTCTCGGTGGGCGCTGTTCTGGCGGGCATGCGGCATGGCGGGGGACGCCGTGCCCGGCCGGCTTGGGGGACAGGTTCAGGCAGCTTCTGTGTCGGGCTGGCGGGCGGGGTGCGCGTCCGCGAAGGCGGGTAGCGCTTCGCAGGCGGCGCGCAGGCGCCGCAGCCGGGCAAGGCCGGTGGTGTCGACGCCGAACCGGTCGGCGGAGAACAGCTGCGGAATGAGGCAGATCTCTGCCAGGCCCGGCGTGTCGCCAAAGGCGAAGTCCCGCTCCGGCTCGCGCGCCAGCAGGCCTTCGCACGCGGCGAGGCCCTCGCCGATCCAGTGCCGACACCAGGCGTCCGCCACGCTCTGGTCGGCGCCGAGCTCCCGCTTGAGATAGTCCAGCACCCGGAGGTTCTGCAGCGGATGGATGTCGCAGCAGATGGCGAGGGCGAAGGCCCGGGCGCGGGCGCGGGCCGCCGCGCCGATGCGCGCAAGCGCTGCGAACGGCTCATCGACGCGAACGAGGGCGCCATCCCCCGGCTCGCGCGCCTACCCCGTCCCGACGACCGCGGCCGAGGCACCTT
>CALMSN010000045.1 GCA_937872325.1 uncultured Xanthobacter sp.
CACCGCGCGGCTGGAGCTGGAGGCGCTGGCGGTCGAGCTGGTCCCGCTCGCGACGGTCGCCGATGAGTTTCGCCGCTTCGAGGAGCTGGCGCGCGAGGAAGGGCGCCGTCAGACGCTCGCCGAGTCCGAGCGCGCGCTGGGCGAGGAACTGGTGCGATTGCGCGAGCGTCGCGACAAGCATGCGCGGGCGCCGCAGCAGGAAGAGGAGGTGACCGAGGCGCTCGAACACAAGCGGCGGGCGCTCGAGGGGTCGCTCGTTCCGCTCGAGGGGTGGCCCACCGAGGGGGTGCGGGACAAGCAGGAAGCCGAGACCAAGCGCGACGGGCTGCGCCGCCAGTACCAGGAGCTGAAGGTCCAGCGTGAGCAGGTGCTGGAACTTGGCGAGGACGGCAAGTGCCCCACCTGCACGCGCGTGTTGGGGGAGTCGTTCCGGACCGTGCTCGATGGGCTCGACGAGCTCGGCGGGCAGCACCTGCCACGGGTATTGCAGGAACACCGCCGAGCTGCCGACGACGTTGACCCCGGCGGCCAGGATGCGCCGGGAATCGTCGAGCGCTTCAGGCAGGCGGGTTTCGGGCCGCGGGGGGGGGAGGTTTTCCCGTTGCTCTCGGTGAAGGAGAACCTGGAGGGGGGCTTCGCCCGCCTGCCGGGCCGCTCCCGCTTCGTGCCGGAAGAGGTGTTCACCCTGTTCCCGGTGCTCAAGAGCATGCTGAAGCGGCGCGGCGGCGACCTCTCCGGCGGCCAGCAGCAGCAGCTCGCCATCGGCCGGGCGCTGGTCACCCGCCCCGGCCTGCTGCTGCTCGACGAGCCGACCGAAGGCATCCAGCCGTCGGTGATCAAGGATATCGGCCGCGCCATCAGCTACCTGCGCGATCGCGGCGACATGGCCATCGTGCTGGTGGAGCAGTATTTCGAGTTCGCCCGCGACCTCGCCGACAGCTTCATCCTGATGGACCGGGGCGAGGTGATTGCCTCCGGCGACCGCGACGCTCTCGCCGGCGACCACATCCGCAACCTGATGGCGATCTGACGCCGCGGCGCCGGTGAGGGGCGGTTTGCGGCCGGCTGTCGTGCGCGGCGTCTTTGCCGCAGTTTTTTTGATCGAGCGCAGTGCTAACTCACCGCCAGGGGCGGAACCTTCGACTTGGCGGGCCGTTTCAACGGCAGTCTCCGCCCCTTCGACAGGGAGTCTTTGTTCATGGCCAGCTCTGTTCGTTCTTTGTCCAAGAAGGTTTCCAAAAACGCTCTCTCGACCCCGACCGATCTCGACCCCGCGCAGGTCCAGAAGGTGGTGGACGCGGTGAATAAGGTGCTTGCCGACACCTTCGTCCTGTACATGAAGACGAAGAATTTCCACTGGCATATCACCGGCAAGCATTTCCGCGACTACCACCTGATGCTCGACGACCAGGCGGCGTCGGTGGAGGCGGCCATCGACCCGCTCGCCGAGCGGGTGCGCAAGCTGGGCGGCGCCACCATCCATTCCTACAGCGAGGTGCTGAAGCTTACCGGCCTTTCGGAGAGCAACGGCTCCAACCTCAGCCCCGCCGCGATGTTCGACGAGCTGATCGCCGACAACAAGGCGACCATCAAGACCATGCGCGAGGCGCACAAGGTGTGCGACGAGGCCGAGGACATCGCCACCGCCTCGCTTCTTGAGAACTACGTGGACGAAGCTGAGAAGCGCCTGTGGTTCCTCTTCGAGACCAACCAGGATCGGGAAAGCCCGGCCACCTGACCGGGACTTAACTTCGGGCGCACCTGCCGTTTGCGGGAAGCTGGGCCGCCATCGCGATGGCGGCCCTTGCGGCTGGATGGCGTCGGCCGTGGCCGGGGCGGGTGGGTTATCTTATGGGCCGTCGGCATTGGGCCAAAAGACCCACGCTATCCCGCCGCGTCTACCGGATGGCGCGGGTCGCGGTCTCTGCCTGCGTCTTGGTGGGTTATGGAAAAGTGTCTTAAGCCGTCGCTCTTGGCGGCCTGCACCAGGAACGGTCGCCATTGCGTGACGCCACCCGCCTAAGCCCACCGCTTCTGGGGGATGGGGCGGGTCCCGGTCTCCGGCTGAGTCTTGATGGTTTATCCTGAGGTGCCTTAAGCCGACACTCTTGGCGGCCTGTACCGGGAACCGTGGCCTCTGTGCGACTCAACCCGACTGAACCCACCGCCTTGGTGGGATAGCGCGACGCCGACCCGCCTAACCCGCCGCCTCGGTGGGATAGGCTGAGTCCAGCTCTCTGGCTGATTCTTCGTGGGTTACCCTGAGTTGCCGTAAGCCGGCACCCTTGAGCGCATGCGCCGCAAGAACGGGTTGGCATTGCACGACGCAGCCCGCCTCAACCTGCCGCCTCGGCGGGAATGCTGCGGCGGGCCGGACCTTGCCGAAGGAGGCGCCCACCGCGGGGCTCGGGCGCTCCTCTACGTCAGGGCCTCTGGCCCCCCTCGTCAGCTCTTCGGCTTCTTGCAGTAGCTCTCGAAGGCGGTCAGCGCCGCGGCGGCGCCGGTGAGCGCGATCTTCTGCGTCGCGCCCTTCACCTCGACGTTGAGCGGGCCGCGGGTCTTGAGGAGGGCGCGCAGGTCGGCGAGCTTGCCGGCGGCCTCCACGTCGATCCGCTCCACCTTCTCGTCGGGCACGCCCTTGCCGGCGAAGGTCTTCTTGACCCCGCCGGACGACAGGACCAGCTGGGCTTCGCCGTCCTTCTCCAGCTCCTTCGAGCCGATGAGGGACTGGGCCACCATGGTGTCGGCGCCGCGCTCGCAGAGGAAGAAGAGCAGGGCGTCCTCCGAATCGGGCACGCCGAACACCAGGGCTCCGCCCTGATCGGTCTCGGTGGCGTACCAGGACATCTTCTGTTGGGCGGCGGCAGGAGCCGCTGCGAGAAGCAGTGCGGTGAGAGCGAGGGCCGCGCGGCGCATGGCGAATCTCCCTGATCAAATTTGCGCGATCTTAGCGGCGGACGGCCAAAGGGGAAGCCCGGCCTCGATCTTCATCCACCAGCCAGGCAGACCCGCCGGAAATCCATCAGGCGCGGGCGGGCGCCGGCGAGCGGGTAGGCCTCGGTCGCCCCGGGCATGCGGACGGTGAGGGTGTCGCCGTCGGCGAACAGATCCAGCACCCGCCCTTCGAGGGCGACCGCGGCTTCCACCACCATGCGCCCGTCGGTGGCGGCGCGGAAGGCCGAGCCGGCCAGCTCCAGCCGCCGTCGGCCGGCGGTCAGCGACAGCGCCACCCCGTCGCCCGAGCGGATCCGGACCGAGGCGACCTCGATGGTGAGCTGCAGGAGCCGGGTCGCCGGCTGGCATGCGGCGGCGAAGGACGGGTCGGCCGCCCGCGCAGCCCCGTACCGCAGCACGTATGTGTCCTCGATCTTGACGATGGTCCAGGCCCGCGGGTCCCGCGGCGCTTCCCGCTGGGGGGCGGCCTTCTGCCCGGGGGCGGCCCCTGCGGGGAACGGCGTGAACGCCGGGATCAGGAGCGCCGGTATCAGGATCGCGGCCAAGCTGGTCCCGCGCCGTCCCGTCAGCCTTTGAAGCAACGCACGCATGGGCCTCACGTCCGGCGCGCGCCGGCCAGTCGATGTTCGAGCTCGGATCGGTCCATGCCCCGCCGCGGCGGATCCCGGCTTGAGCCGGGCGGACCGAAGTTTGCTTCCCCCGGAGCGTTGACATATCACGGGTGCGCCGCTTCCGCGACGGACGAATGCGCCGCCCGGCGGCCAGGTGCGCGGCGTGCTTAATTCCGGGACGGGCAGTCGGATGCCGCCGGGCCCGCCGCCCGGTTCGCACCGCCGGCGGCGAGGATGGCGTTCCGCGCCGCTCTGCCCACGCCTTGCCGGTCAGGCTGTTTGGATCGCGCCCGTTCTCCATCCCCGAGGCCCCTGCAACTCCCATGCCCCGCCCCCCTGCCGCCCCCGCTTCAGATCCGATGCCGGCCCCCGCCGGGCGGATCCGGCTCGACCGGCTGCTGGTCGCCAGGGGCCTGTTCGAGAGCCGCGCCCGCGCCCAGGCGGCGATCCTCGCCGGACTGGTGCAGGTGGATGGGCAGGTGGGGGCGAAGCCGGCCGCCGAATGTGCCGGCGACGCCCGGCTCGACGCGACGCCGGTGCATGATTTCGTCTCCCGCGGGGCGCTGAAGCTCGATGCCGCGCTCGAGGCCTTCGCCATCGATCCCGCCGGCCTCGCCGCGCTGGATGTGGGCGCCTCGACGGGCGGCTTCACCGAATTGCTGCTCCGCCGCGGCGCGGTCCGGGTGCATGCGGTGGATGTGGGCCACGACCAGTTCCACCCGCGCCTGCGCGGCCGGCCGGACATCGACCTCAGGGAGGGCACGGACATCCGCCGCCTGCAGGCGGATGCGCTGGATCCGGTCGATCTGGTGGTGATCGACGTGAGCTTCATCCCGCTGGCGCAGGTGCTGCCGGCGGCCCTCGGCTTCGCCGCTCCCGGAGCGCGGCTGGTGGCGCTGGTGAAGCCGCAGTTCGAAGCCGGGCCGGGGCAGGTGCGCAAGGGCCAGGTGAAGAAAGGCATCGTGCGCGATCCCGCGGTGCATGCGGCGGCGTGCGAGGCGGCGCGCGAAAGCGTGGAAGGCCTCGGCTGGCGGGTTCTGGGGGTGATCGCGTCGCCCATCGAGGGCGGCGACGGCAACCGCGAGTTCCTCATCGGCGCGGTGCGGCCGTGAGGGGCACCAAGGCCGAACGACGGGCGAAGGCCCGGCGGGAGACGCAGCCCGCATCCGCCGCCAAGGCGCCGGCCGGGGCGGATGCGCCGGTGGTCAGCGTGGGCGTCACCGCCATGGGCGCCCAGGGCGACGGCCTCGCCGCCATTACCGCGCCGTCCGGCGCGCCGCTGCCGCTGTTCGTGCCCTATGCCCTGCCGGGTGAGACGGTTCGCGGCCGGCTGGAGGCAGACCGGCTGCTGGTGGACGAGGTGGTGGTCGCGAGCCCGGAGCGGGCGGTGCCGGCCTGTCGCCATTTCGGCCGCTGCGGCGGCTGCCTGCTGCAGCACTGGCAGGCACCGCCCTATCTCGCCTGGAAGCAGGGGCTGGTGGAGGCGGCGCTGCGCCGCGAAGGGCTTGCCGCGCCGGTGGCGCCGATTCGCGATGCCCATGGCGCCGGCCGCCGGCGGGCCATCTTCCATGCCCGGCGCAGCGGCGCGCGCACCGTGCTGGGCTTCGCCGAGCGGCGCTCGCACGCCATGGTGGACCTCGACGACTGCCCGGTGCTCGCCCCGGGCCTGCGCTCCGCACTACCGGCCTTGCGCACGGTGGCCGAGACCCTCGCTCCCCTCGACAAGCCGCTCGACCTGCAGGCGACCCTGACCGAGACCGGCCTCGACCTCGATGTCCGCGGCTCCGGTCCGCTGCCTCCAATGGTGCTGATGGACCTGGCCGCGCTGGCGGAACGGTCCGGCTTCGCCCGCCTCACCCGCCACGGCGAGATGGTGCTCCAGCGCACCGCCCCGGTGGTCGGCATGGGCGCGGCGCGGGTCGAGCTGCCGGTGGCTGGCTTTCTCCAGGCCACGGCGGAGGGCGAGGCCTGCCTTGCCGGGCTGGTGGCGGAGGCGACCAGCGGTGCCCGGCGCATCGTCGACCTGTTCGCCGGGGCAGGGACCTTCGCCCTGCGCCTTGCCTCCACCGCCCGGGTGCATGCGGCGGAGGGCAATGCGGCCGCCGTCGCCGCCCTGCTGAAGGCCGGCCGGGCGACGCCGGGCCTCAAGCGGGTGGAGGGCGAGGCCCGCGACCTGTTCCGCCGGCCGCTGCTGGCCCAGGAGCTGGACGGGTTCGACGCCGCGGTGATCGACCCGCCCCGCCAGGGGGCCGAGGCGCAGGTCCGCGAGCTGGCGGCCACCACGCTGGGGCGGCTGGTCTATGTCTCCTGCAACGCCGCCACCTTCGCCCGCGATGCCCGGCGGCTGGTGGACGGCGGCTGGCGCCTGGAGACGGTGATTCCGGTGGATCAGTTCCGCTATTCCCCGCATGTGGAGCTGGTGGCGGTGTTCGGCCGCTAGGGCCGGCTGCGGGCGCCTGACCATCGCCCGCGGTATTCGCCAAAAGGCGCATGCGGTGCGCGGTTCCGGCGCCCCCCACAATCTTGCCGGGGTTAAGCCATCTGGCTGCCGCTAACCGCTTTTCATCCGCTGGGAGCCGGCATAGATTGCGCGGCCGAGCCTTAGGGGCTCTCTCAAGGCAAAGGGCGTTTCCACATGACCAAACCCGCCGTTCGCGTCGCCGTCACGGGCGCTGCCGGTCAGATCTGCTATTCCCTCCTCTTCCGCATCGCCAACGGCGACCTCTTCGGCAAGGACCAGCCGGTGATCCTGCAGCTGCTCGACCTGCCGCAGGCCCAGGGGGCCGTGAAGGGCGTGGTGATGGAGATCGAGGACTGCGCCTTCCCGAACTATGCCGGCGTGGTGATCACCGACGATCCGAAGGTGGCCTTCAAGGACATCGATGCCGCCATCCTCGTCGGCGCCCGCCCGCGCTCGAAGGGCATGGAGCGCGCCGACCTGCTCCAGGCCAATGCCGAGATCTTCAAGGTGCAGGGCAGGGCCCTCAACGAGGTGGCCAAGCGCGACGTGAAGGTGCTGGTGGTGGGCAATCCGGCCAACCCCAACGCCTCCATCACCGCCAAG
>CALMSN010000046.1 GCA_937872325.1 uncultured Xanthobacter sp.
CGCAGGGCATCCGTCAGCCCGAGATGGCTCAGGGTGCGGAAGGCGCTGCGGGTGCGCGGCAGGAACAGGGCGTCGTTCACCCAGGCGGCCGGGTCGGCGGCGTCGCGGGCGTCGGGAATGACGTTGAAGTCGCCGGCGAGGACCAGCGGCTCCTCCAGCGCCAGCCGGTCGCGGGCGAAGGCGGTGAGCCGCTTCATGAAGCCGAGCTTGTAGGGATATTTCTCGGTCTCCGGCGGGTTGCCGTTGGGCAGGTAGAGGCAGCACACCCGCATCACCCCGCCCTTCACCGAGACCACCGCCTCGATGAAGCGGGCCTGGACGTCGCCGTCATCGCCGGCAAGGCCGTGGGTGACGTCCTCCAGCGGCAGGCGCGAGAGCACCGCGACGCCGTTGAATGTCTTCTGGCCGTGTACGGAAAGGTTGTAGCCCAGGGCCTCGAACGGCTCTCTGGGGAAGGCCTCCGTCTGGCACTTGATCTCCTGCAGGCAGACGATGTCCGGCTGCGTCTCCTTCAGCCAGCGCACCGCGTGGTCGAGGCGCTGGCGGATGGAGTTCACGTTCCAGGTGGCGACGCGCATGGGACAGGCCTTCGGCTCGAAACCGGGGCAGGATAGCCGCCCGCGCGGCCGGCGCCAACGCGGTCGAGGGTTGCGGCGCCGGGAAAAGGATGGCAGGAACACGTACGACCTTAGGAGAGGCGGCCCCGCGGGATGACGTTCGCGTCCATCGAATTTCTATTCTATTTCTTCCCGCTGTTCCTGGTCTCCTACTTCTCCGCGAAGACCATCACGACGCGGAACTACATCTTTCTTGCCTTCTCGCTGGTCTTTTATGCTGCGGGCTACACCCCGCACATGGTCATTCTTCTGTTCTCGGTGGCGGTGAATTTTTTCCTCGCCCGGAAGGTGGATGCCCGCGAGGGCCACGCCCGCAAGCAGATGCTGATCGTCGGCGTCACCTTCAACCTGCTGCTGCTGGGGGTGTTCAAGTACACCGGGTTCCTGGTGGAAAACCTCGACGTGGTCCTGGAGCCGCTGGGGCTCGCCATTGCCCGGCCGCGCATCGCGCTGCCGCTCGGCATCTCGTTCTATTCGTTCCACGCCATCTCGTATCTCGCCGACATCTACAAGGGCCGGGTGCGCGCCAACCGCGACCCGGTGCAGTTCGCGCTCTACATGTGCATGTTCCCGCAACTAGTGGCGGGGCCGATCGTGCGGTATTCCACGGTGGCGCGGCAGCTCTCGGAGCGGCGGGTGACGCCGGGGCGGTTCTCCGCCGGCGCCCGGCTCTTCGTCATCGGGCTGGCCTGGAAGGTGCTGATCGCCGATGAGCTGGCCCGCCTCGTGGAAGGCGTGTTCGACACCACCACCGATCCCACCTTCGTGGAATCCTGGCTGGCGGCCTACTCCTACACCATCCAGATCTATTTCGACTTCGCCGGCTACTCCACCATGGCGGTGGGGCTCGGCATCATGGTGGGCTTCGCGCTGCCGCGGAACTTCCGCATTCCCTACAGCGCCAACTCCATCACCGAGTTCTGGCGGCGCTGGCACATGAGCCTGTCGGCCTTCATGCGCGACTATCTCTACATTCCGCTGGGCGGCAACCGGCGCGGCGAGATGCGCACCTACGTCAATCTCGGCACCGTGTTCGTGCTCTGCGGCCTGTGGCACGGGGCGAGCTGGAACTTCATCATCTGGGGCGCCCACCACGGCTTCTTCCTCATCGTCGAGCGGGCGGGGCTCGGGCGGCTGCTGGCGCGGCTGCCGAAGCCGCTGTCGCAGCTCTACACCGTGCTGGTGGTGCTGACCGGCCTCGTCTGGTTCCGCGCCAGCGACATCCATGGCGCCATCGAGATGTTCCAGGGGATGATCGGGCTCAACGGCCTGCACCGCCCGTCCATGGCGCTGGGCTTCGGGCTCACCACCCTGTCGGTGACGGCGATGATCGTGGGCGGGCTGATCGCCTTCGTCCGCTGGCCGCGCTGGTCGCTGCTGTCGGGAGAGGGCAGGGCGGCGATGGTGGTGGACTTCGCCTTCATCGGCCTCCTGATGGTGGTGAGCATCATCTGGGTAGGCGGCACCAATGCCACCCCCTTCCTCTATTACCAGTTCTGAGCCGGGGGCCGCGTCATGAACCTCCTCGCGCATCATCGCCGGTACATGGGCATCCTGGTGCTGGCGATCTTCGGCCTCACCTTCCTGTCGAACCTCATTCCCGACCCGCTGGCGCGGTGGGAAGTGCGGACGGTGATCATCCCCACCTGGAGCTGGGCCGAGAAGGCGCACACCGCGATCCGCAATACGGGCGCCTACATGCAGGACAATTTCGGCTTCCGCGCCTCCATGCCCACCTGGCGGCGGGCGGTGCGGGAGGCGTTCGATTCCCCCGATACCCGCCCCTTCTATACCGGGCGCGACGGCCAGCTCTTCTGGGGTCGCGAGGAGACGCCGGAGCAGTCCTCCGGCGCGCTGGTGCGGCGGGCGGCGGTGCAGCGGTTCGTCTTTATGGTGGGCGAGATGCAGCGGGTGCTGGAGCCGCTGGGCACCAAGATCGTGGTGACCATCCCGCCCAACGCCCAGTCGGTGGAGTTGGAGGCGCTGCCGGCCTGGAACGACCTTCTCGACTATCCCAATACCGAGGCCGGCCTCGCCATGGATGGCCTGGTTTCGGAGGGGATCGCCGTGGTCGACCTGCGCAAGGCGCTGCGCGAGGCGCCGCGCCCGCGCTACCTGATGACCGACACCCACTGGAACTTCCGCACCTCGATCCTCGGCTTCAACGCGGTGATGCGCGGCGCCGGTCATCCGGACTGGCAGGTGGACCTGAAGGAGGTGCTGGGCCCGCTGCAGCCGGCGCCGCGCGGCGACATCCTGCAGGCCATGCGCATGCCGCCGCAGGTGAAGGAGGAGAATTTCGAGCTCCGGATCAAGGATCGCTCGTCGAAGCCGCGGCTGGATCCGGCGCTCAAGCACCACAACGAGCACTTCGCCTTCATCTCGACGGTGCGCGACTATGCGCCCACGGGTCCGCGGGTGCTGATCATGGGGGATTCGTTCAGCGCGTTCCTGTGGCAGCGCCTGTTCATCAACGCCCCGGTGAGCGTGGTGGGCTGGATGCACGGCTCGCGCCGGGTGACCGGCTCGTGCGACTTCAACTTCAACGACGTGAAGGCCTTCAAGCCGGACCTGCTGATCATCGCCCGGGCCGAGCGCTTCTTCCCCTGCCGCCGTGCGGACGACTGGCCGACCGGCCTGCCCAAGCCCTGGCCGGGTGCGATCCCGCGCGACGCGGCGCCGTAGGCGGGCCGAAGGCCCGGTCCTGGATCTGGGCGGCGGCAACGGCGGTTGGGCGTGCGGGACCGGTGTCGTCCTTCGCTCGTCACGGCCGGACTTGTCGCAGCAATGACCGGCGGGGCCGGGGCCGCAGGCTGGCGCAGACGGCTGGGCTTGGATGCCCGGCTCAAGGCCGGGCATGACGGCGGAAGACGAGGGCCGCCAGCGGCCGCAGCTTAGCCCTGCGGCCCAGCCATCGCGCCCCGGCGCGCTTTAGATCGCGTCAGTGCCTCAGGGAAACACTTATGCGATCTAACACCTTGATTATAGAGCTGTTTTTGTCCGGTTGGGAAGCGCCCTAGCGCCCTTTCGCCACCTGGCCGAGATAGACGCCGTAGCTCGACTTGCCGAGCGCGGTGGCTTGCGCCTCCAATTGCGCCTTGTCGATGAAGCCGGCGCGGTAGGCGACCTCTTCCGGCGCCGAGATGCGCAGGCCCTGGCGCTTCTCCAGGATCTGGACGAACTGGGCCGCCTCGACCAGCGAATCCGGGGTGCCGGTATCGAGCCAGGCAAAGCCCCGGCCCATCATCGCCACCCGAAGCTCGCCCAGCTCCAGATAGGCCTTGTTGACATCCGTGATCTCGATCTCGCCCCGCGGCGAGGGCTTGAGCGCCGCGGCGATGTCGAGCACCCGGTTGTCGTAGAAATAGAGCCCGGTCACCGCGAGGTTGGACTTCGGCTGCGCCGGCTTCTCCTCCAGCGACAGCACCCGCCCATCCGGCCCCATCTCGGCGACGCCGTAGCGCTCCGGATCGGTGACCGGATAGCCGAACACGGTGGCCCCACGCGGCTGCGACGCCGCCTCGGCGAGGAGCTCCGGCAAACCGTGGCCGAAGAACAGGTTGTCGCCCAGCACCAGCGCCACCCGGTCGTCGCCGACGAAGTCGCGGCCGACGATGAAGGCGTCCGCCAGCCCGCGCGGATGCTCCTGCACCGCATAGGAGAGCGAAAGCCCGAACTGGCTTCCGTCCTTCAGCAGCGCCTTGAACAGGGCGGCGTCGTGCGGGGTGGTGATGATCAGGATCTCGCGGATGCCCGCCATCATCAGCGTGGTGAGCGGGTAGTAGATCATCGGCTTGTCGTAGACCGGCAGCAGCTGCTTCGACACCACCAGGGTGATGGGATGCAGCCGGGTGCCGGAGCCGCCGGCGAGGATGATGCCTTTCACGATGCCTCCACAGGGCGTTCCGTCCGCGGACGTTCCGCCTTCTCGTTGTCGTTGTCGTTGCCCGTCGGGGCGCCGAGGATGTCGCCCACCACCTGGCGGGTCCGCTCGGCCCAGAGGGCGGCGCGGATGCCGAAGGTGCGCTCGAACAGGTCGCTGGCCAGCTCGGAATTCCTAGGCCGGCGGGCGGCGGTGGGATAGTCCGCGGTGGCGATGGGCGCCACCTCCGGCTGCCGTTTGGTGAAGGGCGCCGCCGCAGCCACGATCTCGCATGCGAAGCCGTGCCAGCTGGTGACCCCGGTCCCGGCGAAGTGATAGGTGCCCCAGCGCGCCTCGCCTTTTGCGGCGGCGGCCGCGGCGGCCAGGAGGGCGCAGGCGAGGTCGTAGGTGGCCGTGGGGCAGCCGTGCTGGTCGGCCACCACGGTCAGCCTGTCGCGCTCGCCGGCGAGCCGCAGCATGGTCTTCAGGAAGTTGTTGCCGTGCGCCCCGTAGACCCAGGCGGTGCGCACGATGACGTGCTGCTCGATGCCCGCCCGCACGGCGGCTTCGCCCGCCGCCTTGCTGCGCCCGTAGACCCCAAGCGGGGCGATGGGATCGCTCTCCACATAGGGTCCGGACTTGGTGCCGTCGAAGACGTAGTCGGTGGAGATATGGACCACCGGGATGCGGTAGCGGGCGCAGCGCTCGGCGATGAGGCCGGGGGCGAAGGCGTTGATGCGCCCGGCCAGCTCCGGCTCGCTCTCGGCCTTGTCGACGGCGGTGTAGGCGGCGGCGTTGATCACCACCCCCGGCCGCTCCCGCTCCAGGGTGCGGGCGAGCG
>CALMSN010000047.1 GCA_937872325.1 uncultured Xanthobacter sp.
CGCCCACCATGATGGACATGGGCGTCGCCAGCCCGAGCACACAGGGGCAGGCGATGATGAGCACCGCCACCGCGGCGATCAGCCCGTGGGCGAAGCGCGGCTCCGGCCCAAAGATGCCCCACGCCGCAAAGGCAAGGACCGCGATGGCGATCACCACCGGCACGAACCAGCCGGATACCTCGTCGGCGAGGCGCTGGATCGGCGCGCGCGGGCGTCGCGCCTGGCCCCCCATGTGGACGATCGGCGCCCGCCTGGGGCCCCGCCCCACCTTCCCGGCGCGCATGATGAAGCCGCCGCTCTGGTTGAGCGTGCCGCCGATGACCTTCGCGCCGACGTCCTTGGTGACTGGCATGGATTCGCCGGTGATCATGGATTCGTCCACCGAGGAGCGGCCCTCGACCAGCTTGCCATCCACCGGCACCTTCTCGCCTGGCCGCACGCGCAGGCGGTCGCCCACCACGACCGCCTCCAGCGCCACGTCCTCGTCGCTGCCGTCGTCACGCACGCGCCGGGCGCTCTTGGGGGCGAGGTCGAGCAAGGCGCGGATGGCGCCGCCGGTCTGCTCGCGGGCGCGCAGCTCCAGCACCTGGCCGAGCAGGACCAGCACTGTGATGACGGCAGCGGCCTCGAAATAGATGGCAACCGATCCGTCGGCGGCGCGGAAGGTCGCGGGGAAGATCTGCGGCGCGAAGGTCGCCACCACGCTGTAGGCCCACGCCACGCCCGTGCCCATGGCGATCAGCGTGAACATGTTGAGGCGGCGGGTGACCAGCGACTGCCAGGCGCGGGTGAAGAACGGCCATCCCGCCCACAGCACCACCGGTGTTGCCAACACGAGCTGGGTCCAGTTGGACGCTTGCGCGCCGAGCAGCATGTGGAGATTGGTGAGGTGCCCGCCCATCTCCAGGGCCAGCACCGGCAGCGCCAGCGCAAGGCCGATCCAGAAGCGGCGCGTCATGTCCACGAGCTCGGCGCTGGGACCGGTTTTGCCTGTCGCCACCTCGGGCTCCAGCGTCATGCCGCAGATGGGGCAGTTGCCCGGTCCCAGCTGACGGATCTGCGGGTGCATGGGGCAGGTGTAGATCACGCCTTGAGGCTGACCCTTCGCTGCGGGCGGCGTTTCCGCCGCACCGGCGGTATAGGCAGAAGGGTTTGCGTCGAATTTGTCGTGGCATTTTGCCGAGCAGAAGAAATAGCTCTTGCCGCCGTAGTCCGACCGGAACCCGGCGGTGGCCGGGTTCACCTCCATGCCGCAGACGGGATCCTTGACCATTTCCGTGGGCGCGATCCCGGCGCCTTCGGGCGGGTGAACTGCATGGTCGTGGTGGTGATGGTGGCCGGCGTGCGTGTCGTGCTCAGTCATGAGGGCGGTCTCCGGAGCGAGGGGCTGTCGCGGATGAAATTCCGATACGGGGAAAAAGGCGGGGACGCGGCTGGCATAATCATCCCACGTCGGCCCGAACTCAGTGCGGGCTGCGGCTTCTTCCTGCCGTGCGAGCCGCACATAGACCGAGACGAGAATGGGGAACATGGCGAGCGTGACCAGCGTCGGCCATTGCAGCAGGAAGCCGAACATGATGACGACGAAAGCGGCGTACTGGGGATGCCGCACGCGGGAATAGGGACCTTCGGTCGCGAGGCGGTGATCGCGCTGGGCCGCATAAAGCACGTTCCAGCTCGGGACGAGAAGCCAGAAGCCGCCGAAGATCAGAATATTGCTGAAGATGTGGAACGGCCCGAAATGGGGGTTCACGCGCCATCCGAACAGGGTCTCCAGCAGATGGCCGGCGTCGTGGGACCAGAAATCGACACCGGGAAACTGCCGGCCGAGCCATCCCGACAGGAGATAGATGGTCAGCGGAAAGCCGTACATCTCGGTGAACAGGGCAAGGATGAAGGCCGAGAACGCCCCGAGCGTGCGCCAGTCCCGCGGTGTCTGCAGCCGGGTGAAGCTTGCCGCAAACAGGATGAAGACCGCCGAGTTGATGATCACGAGGCCCCACAGGCCATAAGCGGAGGTCTCGGTCATCGGTTGCCCCCATCGGGACCCGGCGGCCGTTCGCCTGGCTGGTGTCCCGCATGATGGCCGTGGCCGTGATGCATGAACATGTGCATCAGCGGGCAGGCGAGCAGCAGGAGGAAGGGCAGATACCCCAGCGCATGGACGCGGTGCTCCGAGAACAAAAGAAAGGCCACCGCGAGAAGAAAGCCGATGGCGACGATGCCGCCGGGCGAGCGCCAGAAGCTTCGGTGCGGGGCGCGCGTGCCGGTGTCATTGCCGGGCCGCGGCATATGGCCGGTGTCGTCATGCAAGGACATTTGGTCCTCCTCCACCTGAGCGAAGCAGGCCGGCTGCGATCGCCGACCCGCCAGCGAGGTTCGACGCTCACATGGGGCCCATTCCACCCGGCATCATGAGCTGGTCCGCCGTGCGCTTCTGCGCTTCGTCGAACGACGCGTAGAGCGGCCCGAGCGCGGCCTTGAGGCGGCGCACCGCTTCGAGGCGGGCGACGAGCATGCGCTCGTGACCGTCGATCCGCTGCGGCAGGGTCGGCGCCGAGCCGCCCTGCGCGGCCATCATCATCTCCTGCATGTCACCCATCATGGCGCGATTGGCCTTGAGCGCTTCCGTGAATGCGCTCCACAGGGGCTGCTGCGCCTCAGTGATCTTCAGTTCGGCCTTCAGGAAGGCGATGCGCCCTGCGATGCGGTCGGGGTCCATCATCTGGCTCATCCCCATGCCGGCCCCTGCGTTTCCGCCGCCCATCATGCCCATGCCACCCTGGCCCATCATCCCCATCATGCCCGGCCCCATCATGCCTTGAGGGCCACCTGGCGTCGGCGTGGCCTGAGATGGCTGCGGTGCCGGCGCGGCAGCCTGGGGCGCAGCAGGCTGGGCCTCCGGCGGATGGTGCGCGTCCTCGGCGAAGCCCGGCGTCGAGAGCAGCAGCGCGCCGGCGAGCATCAGATTGCGAAACGTCGTCATAGTCAGTTCTCTCCTATCGCTGCGGTCCGGCTGATGCCGGCCGCCTGGAAATCCAAACCGCTCCGTGTATCCTGTGGCCCTGTGCCCTCACTCCTGTGCTGTGGGTCCGCACCGGCTGGGTGGGCACTGCCCACGCCGTCATAGAGACTGTCGAAGAGGCGCTCCCACAGGGCGTCCCGCAGGCGCCGGCCCTGCTCGATCCCCTCGGCGACGCGCGAGACGACGTGCTCCTCCTCGACCTTGAAGGGGTTGTCCGCTGCGGCCGGATGCCGGTCGGCGGCGACCTGCTCCGCGAGCCATCGGACATCGCGCATCCAGGGCATAAAGCCTTCCGACAACAGGTAGCGGCTGGTGCGCATTGGGTGCAGCGTCTCAAGCATCGCCGCCGACCAGGGCGTCGTCAGCGCCCGTACCCAGGGGCTGACGAACGTGCGGTAGAAGGCTTCGTTGCGCTCCGACAGGTCGCGCACGCGCTCGAAGGCAGGGTCCTGCCGGGCGAAGCGGATGTCGGACACCTCGCGCGCCTCGAAGCGGACCTGATAGGCGCCCTCACGGCAATCGGGATCGCCGGACGGATTGTCGATCTTCATCTCGTAGAGGCCGGGCGGGAGCGTCTCGATCCGCGGCAGGCTCTCGAGGATGGCCCGATGCTCCAGCCGCGCAACCTTTGCGGAAACGAAGATGCCGAGGTGACCCACATGGCGGTTGATGAGATAGACGATGCGCTGGCCCGCCGCCTTGAGATCTTCCGTATCCTGGTACACGATCGGTAACCAGCCGAGCGCCTGATGGGGCGGCGTGATGTTGTCGCCATAGGATGCGAAGATCACGAGCGGGTTGCGGATGCGCCTGAGATCCGCATGGCACCCTTCGCAGATCCGGACGCGGCCCTGCTCCAGCCTGTTGCCGACGAAGAAGTTCTCCACGATGGCGAGGATCTCCTCGCGGCTCAGGAAGTAATAGCCGCCCCACCAGCGCTCGAAGGCGAGGAACCGCTCCCGCTCAGTATCCATGTGGGCATAGAGGTTCGCGTACTTCTCCCATACCGCCTCGGGCTTCAGCCCCTCGAAGTTCTGCACCAGAAAGGCGCCGTCGAAGCGTCCGTCCCCGAGGTCGGCGAGAAGGTGTGTCAACCACGCCCCGCCCTCGAAGCCGGCGGCGATGCGCATGGGGTTGATGCCGGTCTCGCCGGCCCAGTAGGACAGAGGGGTCCCGTTCAGCACGGCCGGTCCGGCCAGCCCCGCGCAGTTCGCGGCGAGCAGCGTCACCGCCCAGCCGGCCTGGCAGTTCCCATAGAGCACAGGCGCGGCGCCGGAATGTCGCCATGACACCTCCTCGACGAACCGCCGCAGCACGTGAAGCACGTCGGCGAGCGTCTGCCCCGCGGCGGGCTCTGGATAGAAGGTGACGAAATAGACGGGGTGCCCCTGGTGCAGGGCGATGCCGACCTCGGAGTCCTGCTTGAAGCCACCGATGCCGGGGCCGTGGCCGGCGCGCGGGTCGAGGATCACCACGGGCGGCTTGGCCGCGTCCAGACAATCTTCCAGGCACTCGTCCCCCACGCGGGTCACGCGCAGGAGGGCATAGTTTGCCGGACGCTCGAGCCGGCGGGCATCGAGCAGGACCTCATAGTCGAAGTCGAGCAGAGCCGGCTTACCGGCGCGCTCGTGCGCCAGCATGTTGTCGGCCCGCTGGCGCAGCGTGTCCCAGAACAGGATCCAGCGCTCGGCCACGTCCCTGCCATAGGACAAGAAATCGCGAGCGAACGTTCCGGGATCGCTGGAGAAGGCGCTCCCTTGGGCATTTCGGGTTTGCCGCGGGGTTCCGGTGCCAGTCGGTCCGGATTGTCCAAGCGCAGCCGTGCCGGCCATAGGCTCGGCAAGCGTGTCGCGACCATACATGGAAAGGTCCTCGTTTCGCCATCGGCACGAGGCCGACGCTGATTTCGGGGGCATCTTGCGGCACGTCGACGCGCCGGCGCCCTCAACGGGCGCTGCTTCGCGCGTCCGCCTCACGCCTGAAATGCGTTGAGACCGGTATCAGCTCTGGAAACGCGGGGGATCGAGGCCGGGCAAGACCGCCAAGCCGTCCGCGGCCTGGTTGGCGAGATCAAAGGGCTCTCGAACAAAGGTCAGATCCAGAACGTGCAGGCTCGCGCCGTCGGCCACGGGCACATAGACACTGCAGGAGACGCTGCAGCACTTTCCGTGTTCAGCGGGTTGGGTCGGCTCGTCCGGATGATGATCTGCGGGATCAAGCGAGGCGATCTGGTACGGATGATCCGCCGCAGCTGCGTATGCCGAATCCTCGTCATGGCACGGCGCGGAATAGGCGCTCGCGATGGGTCCGAACAGCATGGCCATTGCCACCAGGATCGCTGGCAGCACCTTCACCCACCCCGCTGCCGACCTGAGCCTGATCATATGCCTCATCGCCTCACCGGCGAACTATGCCTCATCATAGGTGCGCATGAAAGGACCGCCTTGAGCAGGATCAACGCGGGCGCCGACGAGGTCACCTGTTGCACGTGCTGTTCGGCGAGATCATCACGCTGAACACGCTGGGACTGGGCCTGGAGGTGCCGATGTTGGCGTCGATCCGGCCAGCGTCCCTGATCCTCACCCTTGCCGCGCTCAACGCCGTGTTCCGCTTCCACCTCGGCGTGATGACGATTTTGGCAGGCTGTTCAGTGCTCGGACTGCTCTATGGGCTTGCGGGCGGTATCGGGTGAGCCATGAATAATGGCTCTGTTCGACTTGGCGCGTCGACGGACGGATGCCGAACGGGGATGATGGCGGCCTCCGCAACCTCACAGAAGACCGGCCCGATCCTCTTCGGCTTCACGTCCCCCGTTCCGGGCCGGCTCCGTGCACTTCCGCCGCGACGGGTAGGACCAGATAAGATAGCTCCCATCATGCGCTGGTCCGCGACCGACCACGTGGCGTCGTCTCGTCTCAAGTAATCGCGATCGACCGCCGCTTGGGCCTCTGCCACAATCCGGACGGCGCCACCGATCCGCATCCTCGGACAGCATGGATGGCAAGGCTCTTTCGGCTCCGGCCCTGCCGAATGACATGGAGCGTGCTCAGATCTGCGCAAGGTCCCAACTGGACGCGCTGGCCGCGACCCGCAACAGCGTCGTGACGCCGATGGCAATAGCGCCGATGATCGAGAAGACGATCTGCCACGTCTCGGACGGCATGGCGAGCTTCGCGATGCCATGCGTGGCGTGATAGCCGACGATGACGGCCGGGATGACGAAGGCGAGCGCAAAGAGGAGCCGCGCCCACATCGGACGAACGACCGCGAACAGAACCTGGCCGATGCCGAGCGTGATGCCCCCGGCGATCAGGCCAACGACGATCGCACCGAGCCAGCCCGCGCCGGTTTGGTGTGCCCAAGTGCCGGCGCTGACAGCGGCGAAGAACGGCAGCGCGAAGACCGCGAGCGTAAACAGCAGCCAGCAGAATAACGCGATGGCGGCGAGACCAAGCAGGATGCCGAGGAAAATCATGGTGGTATCTCCATAAGGAAAGCTCTGACGGTTGCGCCTTCCACCACCACCACCGCGGCGCGATCACCAGCATAGCAAGGGAAAAAGCCGCCGGAATCCCTGCAATGGGGATGCTCGGGACTTCCGCGCTCCCTCCGCTATCTGGCGAAGGGATCAATCTCCCAGACGATCTGGGAGGCATCGCCGTCGAATTCGTCGGCCGGCACGACCGAGAGGCTGCCGTCGCCGGCGCGAAAGATCACGATGACGACCATCAGGGTCTTGGCAAGGCTGAGGGCGAAGGCCTGCGCATCGGTAGAGGACATGGGGTCCGGCTCCTGCTCGAAGCGGAGGACCATCCCCCGCTGACAGGCGCCCGATTGGTCCGGCCGATGGCCGCAATCACCGCGACGGCGAAGCGGAGCGGCGGCACGCGGTGCGTAGCCGACCCCTTGCGGGTTGATGGCGTCAGGCCCTCGGCCGGACCAAGGATCAGCGCAAAAAAAGCGGGGGTGGATGGTCGCTCGAAGATCGGCAGGTGCGGCCGTCTCCCTGCATAAGCTGACTCTGGAGGCTTTGTTCAGCTACACGTCTGATGAGTACAGGTCCTGCTCGTCAGTCCGGTGAAAATCGATAATGGAGCCAGCACTTTCATGAGAAACGTTCAGGGCTCGTGAAATTCGATTCCGATGGTCGAGAAGGGGGCAGCGCTCATGCGCCGCCTGACCCGAACCGATAGACCGGGATGCCGAGCTTGCGGGCCTTGTCGGCGAGGTTGTCCTGGATGCCCGTGCCGGGGAAGATAATGACCCCGATGGGCATGACCGAGAGCATCTGGTCGTTGCGCTTGAAGGGGGCGGCCTTGGCGTGCCGTGTCCAGTCGGGCTTGAACGCGACCTGCGGCACCTTACGGGCATCGGCCCAGCAGGCGGCGATCCTCTCGGCACCCTTGGGCGAGCCACCGTGCAGCAGCACCATGTCAGGGTGCTTCGCGCGGACCTGATCGAGCTTCGCCCAGATGTGCGTGTGGTCCATCGTGTCGCCGCCGGAAAAGGCGATCTTCGGACCTGTGGGCATCATCACCTCGGTCTCAGCCCGCCTGCGGGCGGCGAGGAAATCGCGGCTGTCGATGAGGGCTGCGGTGAGGTGCCGATGGTTCACCAGGGATCCGGAGCGCGGGCGCCAGGCTGAGCCGGTGTGCCGTTCGAAGGCATCGGCAGCCTCGTCGCGCATCAGCTCGAAGGTGTTGCGGCGTTCCATGAGGCTCTGGCCCTCGGCGATGAGTCGCTCCAGCTCCGCCGAGCGCACCTCGCTGCCGTCCTGTTCCTGCTGGCTGCGGCGCTGGCCTTGCTCGTTGTCGTCAAGGGTGCCCGAGATACGGCCGGCGGCACGGTGGAAGAGATGGACGGTCGACCACAGGAGATCGGGAAGGTCCGGCTCGAGGCGAGTGTCTTGCAGCGTCGCGATGAGGGCATCGAAGATGTCGGCAATTGCGCCGGTGATGCGGTCGGCATCGGGAAGCGGCCGCGGATCCGTTTCGTCGTCCGAGGGACGGTAGCCATAGAGCTGAAGTTCCTGCAGCAGGTGATCGGTGGGAGAGGAAGCGTGGCGGGGTCCGTCGTGCTCGGTGCTCATGGGAGGCTCCGTCGGTTGGACCGCAGCCTTGCGGCCTTCATGGCGACGAAGCCGGCGGGCGGGACGGACCTGCACCCCGCGGGAAGCGCGGGGCCGGAGCGTGAGCGGAGGATGGCGAAGGCCGGGGATTTTGCTTCGCGATGGAACGCCGCGTGTCGGGGCCCTGCGACGCCTGCGTCGTGGGGAAACACCGGCGACGGAAAATCACCGGCCGGAGCCATTGCCGGTCCGGGACGACTGCCGGCCGATCGCCCTCTGGAAGGCCTGGCTGCGGGTTCTCTGTCGGCGGTGGGTATCAGAGCGTGGCGGAAGAGCATTCCCGCTCGCAGCCACTCCAGATCATGGGCTCGTCACGGACAAGCGGGCGACGTCCTCGGGAGCAAGCTGACATCGGAGTTGCGCCCGCAAGGCGTCAACGCCAAAGGCGCGCAGATCTTCGTTGAAGTCGCCAAGCGTCGGCGAGAGCACGATGGCCTCGATCCCGGTGGAGTTCGCTCGTGCAATGAGGCTGTCCCGTGCCCTGTTGCCGGCCGGATCGGTGTCGCGGGCGATGTAGAGCCGCCGTAGCCCGGGTGGAAAGGCGATGGCGGAAAGGTGGGCGGCCGAGAGCGCCGCTGCCGTCGGGAGGCTTGGCAACACGCCGCGGAGGGAAAGGATCGTCTCGATGCCCTCTCCGGCAGCCATCACGTCATCAACTCGGCCGAAGCGAACGGCATGCTCCAGCAGGTGGCCCATGGCGCGCGTCAGCCGTTCGCGATCGGCGCGC
>CALMSN010000048.1 GCA_937872325.1 uncultured Xanthobacter sp.
GGCGAGGGCAAGACCACGACCACCGTCGGCCTCGCCGATGGCCTCAACCATATCGGCAAGAAGGCGATCGCAGCCCTCCGCGAGCCCTCGCTGGGACCGTGCTTCGGCATGAAGGGTGGCGCGGCTGGCGGCGGCTACGCGCAGGTCGTGCCCATGGAGGACATCAACCTGCACTTTACCGGGGACTTCCATGCCATCACCAGCGCGCACAACCTGCTGGCGGCGCTCCTCGACAACCATATCTACTGGGGCAATGCGCTTGGCATCGACCAACGCCGCGTGCAGTACAAGCGCGTGCTCGATATGAACGACCGCGCTCTGCGCTCCATCGTCAACTCGTTGGGCGGCGTGTCGAACGGCTTCCCGCGCGAGGATGGCTTTGACATTACGGTTGCCTCCGAAGTCATGGCGATCCTGTGTCTTTCCAAGGATTTGAAGGACCTGGAAACGCGTCTCGGCGACATCATCGTCGCCTACACGCGCGACAAGAAGCCGGTTCGCGCCCGCGATCTTAAAGCCGACGGTGCGATGACCGTTCTTCTAAAGGACGCTCTGCAGCCCAACATGGTGCAGACGCTCGAAAACAACCCCGCGTTCATCCACGGCGGTCCTTTCGCCAATATCGCCCACGGTTGCAACTCGGTGCTGGCTACCAAGACCGCATTGAAACTTGCCGATTACGTTGTGACGGAAGCGGGCTTCGGCGCCGACCTGGGCGCTGAAAAATTCTTCGACATCAAGTGCCGCAAGGCTGGAATTGCGCCGTCTGCCGTCGTCATTGTCGCTACCGTGCGTGCGCTCAAGATGCACGGCGGTATTGCCAAGGATGATCTCAAGGCGGAAAACGCCGCTGCCGTCGCGAAGGGTTGCGACAACCTCAAGCGCCACATCGAGAACGTGAATAAGTTCGGCGTGCCTGCGATTATTGCGGTGAACAAGTTCATCACCGATACGGAGGCGGAAATCGCCGAGATCATGAAGGCGGCCGAGAGCATGGGCACAAAGGCCTTCATGTGCACGCACTGGTCGGATGGCGGCAAAGGCACAGAGCAGCTCGCGCATCACGTCGTCCGCGTCATTGCGGAAGGAAAGGCCGACTTCAAGCCGCTTTACCCCGAGGAGATGCCACTCAAGGAAAAGGTGCGCACCATCGCCAAGGAGATCTACCGCGCGGCCGACATCTCCTGCGACGGTTCTGTCGAGACGCAATTCAAGGATCTGGAAGCGGCAGGCTTCGGCAATCTGCCGGTCTGCATGGCCAAGACTCAGTATTCATTCTCCACCGATCCCAACAAGCGCGGTGCGCCGACGGGGCACATCGTCCCCATCCGCGAGCTGCGGCTTTCCGCAGGGGCCGGTTTCGTCGTCGTGGTCACGGGCGAGATCATGACCATGCCGGGTCTGCCCAAGGTTCCGTCCGCCAATTCAATCCGTTTGGACGACAACGGCCTCATCCAGGGTCTCTTCTAGCGGTCCGCTGAAAAACTCTCCGGCTGGCGGCCGCAAGCTTGCCTTTTGCCCGTCAGCCGGTTAGAGACTCGCGGACTTGCCACGCAGTAGCCGCAACCTTACCCGGTAGGGTGCGGCGGGGTGAGGTGCCCATCACCTGAAACCCTTGTAATGCAAGCCGATGGGGCCGTAGCTCAGATGGGAGAGCGCTGCAATCGCACTGCAGAGGTCAGGGGTTCGATTCCCCTCGGCTCCACCAACCGATTCAAAGACATTCCAAAAGACCAGCGCCGTCCGCGGCCGCCATTCGGCTTGTGACCCGCTGCGGCAAAACGAGCGCAGCGGATCGTCGGCAGACGTGGCAAGACGGGACGGCCGGAGCAGGATCGCGACTCGACGCAGGCGCAAGCCTGCCGGGATTGCCGGCTCCTGACGCCGCCCTCGTCCCGGCGGCAGCCGGCGCGGTGACAACCTGAATGGGGCCTCCGAGCGGACCCGGTTGGCGGGTCGGTGGGGGCCCCGGAAAGAGGCCGTCGAATGCTGAAGCCCAACCGCCTGACAGGGGCGGCGACCGCGCTTGCGGTGCTGTGCCTGCTCGTTCCAACCGGGGCCGCTCCGGCCCGCGCCGCCCCGCCCCAGGACAAGGCCGCGACCACCATCGATCCCGCCGCCCTGGCCGCGCTCGCCCGGATGGGTGACTTCATCGCCGGCATCAAGCGATTCGAGCTGGTGGCCGAGACCACGGTCGAGACGGTGCTACGCGGCGGCCACCAGGTGGAGATCGGCGGCGTCGTGCACTACTGGGCTAGCCGTCCCGACCGGCTGCGAATCGATGCGGTGACCGACACCCTCCACCGCCAGTTCTTCTTCGACGGCAAGACTTTCACCGCGGTGGTGCCGGCCGAGGGCTTCTTCGCCCGCGCCGCCGCCCGGCCGACCATCCGCGAAACCCTGGCGCTGGCGGCGCAGGATCTCGACATCGAGGTGCCGCTGGCCGACCTGTTCGACTGGGGCACGCCCGACGCCCCGATCAAGCATTTCGAGCGCGGCTTCTATGTCGGCCCCGCTTTGGTCGGCGGCCTGCGGACCGACCACTACGCCTTCATCGGCAAGGACTTCGACTTCGAGGTCTGGATCCAGCAGGGCGATACGCCGCTGCCGCTCAAGCTTTCGATCGTCGATCGCCGGGTCGAGGGCAGCCCGCGCTTCAGCGCTCGCCTGATCTGGTCGAACGCGCCGTTCTCCGACGATGTCTTCACCTTCTCTCCCGGCAAGGACGTCGCCGAGATCGCCTTCGCCCGCTCCGCGAGCGTGAAGCCCGCTGCGGGCAATCCCGCCGCTCCGGCCGCCAAGGGAGACAAGTGATGACGAACATGATCGCCTCCCGCCCTCGCGGCATGGATGCGCAGGGCCGGGCGCTTCGTCCCGCCGCGACCATCGACAGCAAGGCGCTGCGCGCGCTTGCCGGAATCGCCCTCGCCGCCGGCATGCTGGCGGCGCCGCTTGCCGCGGACGCCCGTGGGTTCGGCGGTGGCGGGTTTGGCGGCTACGGCGGCTTCCATGAGCCCGGCGCAGGCTTCGGCGCCGGCGGCTTCGACATGGCCGCGCCGCGCATGAACATGGGGCCGCATTTCAATGCCGGCCCTTCCTTCAACCGGCCGATCCCGCCCGGGAATTCGTTCGGCCCGCCGCCCAATCCCGGCTGGCATCCGGCCGGCCCGGTGCCCCCGGCCGGCTGGCATCCCGGCGTGCCGTTGCCTCCCCCCGGCCCGCATCCGTGGGGCCCGCCCGGTCCGCATCCGTGGGGTCCGCCGGTGCCCGTGCCGGTGCCGTATCCGGCCTATGGTCCCGGCTACTGGCCCGGGCCGTATTATCCGGACAATTGGGTGGGGGGCGCCGCAGTGGGGGCTGCCGTGGGCGCGGCAGTGGCGACTGCCGCCATCGGCTCCATCGCCTATTCCCTGCCCTCGTCCTGCAGCTTCGAGGTGGTGAACGGGGCCAGCTTCCAGCTGTGCGGCGGCACCTGGTACCAGCCGCAAATGCAGGGCGGCACGGTGGTCTACCAGGTGGTGGTGAACCCCAACAACTGATGCCGAATCCCATGAGCCTGGCTCATGGGCGTCTCATTCCCCCATCGACGGCGGTGATGGACCGCTGCCGATGGGAACGGTTCCGCCCCGCGGCCCTCCCGGGCCCGGCGACATGAAAAAAGCGCCTGCCTGGGGGGCTCCCTGGCAGGCGCTTTTTTTTCGGGGTGAGTCGAGCCGGGCCCGACCGGGGTCAGTTGCTGGCGGCCTTGGACTTGCCGCTGCTGCCGACGCCGGCGACCTTGGCCGGCACCGGGGCGTGGTTCAGAAGAGCGTCGATACGCTCGCGCTCACGCTTGAACTCGGCGAGGAAGCGGCCGTCCAGCGCCCGTCCGCGCGGCAGCTTGATGCGCATGGGATCGACGAAATTGCCGTTGATCTTCACTTCGTAGTGCAGATGCGGCCCGGTGGAGAGGCCGGTGGAGCCGACATAGCCGATGAGCTGGCCCTGCCGCACCGTTGCGCCCTCGCGAATGCCGCGGGCAAAGCCGGACTGGTGGGAATAGGTGGTGACGTAGCCGTTGGAATGCTGAATCTCGGTGTGCTTGCCGTAGCCCGACTTCCAGGTGGCGTAAGTGATGGTTCCGTTGCCCGCCGCATAGATAGGGGTGCCGACTGAATCCGCCCAGTCGACGCCGGTGTGAAGCTTGGAATAGCCAAGGATCGGGTGGCGCCGATACCCGAACGGAGAGCGCATGATACCCCCCGACATGGGCTTGCGGACCAGGAACTTCTTCGCGCTCTTGCCGTCCTCGTCATAATAATCGATGACGCTGTCGTCCGACGTCTGGAACCGGTAGTAGCGGCGGGTGTCGGTGCCGATGGTCAGGGCGGCGTAGAGGACGTCGTTGGCGGCGCCCGGATCGTCCGAATACAGGATCTCGAAATTGTCGCCGGCCCGGACCCGCCGCTGGAAGTCCACGTCGAACGAATAGACGCGGATGATGTCGGCGATGACCGCGCGCGGCACCTCGTTGCGCAGCGCGGTCTCGTAGACGCTCTCATAGAGCCGGATCCCGGGGCCGCTGTCGTCGGCCGGATCCTCAGAGACGCCGGCGATCTCGGTTTCCGAGGGCTCGGCGACGGTGACGTACTTGCCCATGTCGGACAGGGCGACGGTGCCCTCGTGCCCGGCGTCGGAGAAAATGGAAACCCGCAGCGCCTGGACCTTGCCGGCCTCCTCCTGGAGCAGCATGCGCACCCTGAGGCCGTCCTTGACGGCGCCGTCGCGGCCGCGATTGAAGGCGGCGGCCAGCGCGCGCGCCTGATCCTGGCTCACCCCGTTGCCGGTCAGGATCGAGACGATGCTGTCGCCCTTCTTCACCACCACGGTGGAATCGGACCAGTCGTTGCCGCCCGAAGCCTCGGTGGAGGTCTTCGACATGAAGCTCATGTTATCGGGCATGCTGAGGCCGGGCAGCCCGGCATCGAGCCCGACGCCGGGGGCGGCATAGGCGAGATAGGGCGCGCCGGAGAGGTTTTTGCCGCCACCCGTGATGGCGGCCGGCAAACCGGTGGGCTGCGTGTGGCCGAGCTCGGCCACCTCGCGCACCTTCACCAGAACCTTGTCCATGGGCGTGCCGGCGCCGTACTTGGCGTTGGCCGGCGCGCTCGAAAGATCGCGCATCACCACCGTGACCTCGCCGGTGGGCTCGGCCTGGGGCGCCGGCTCCTCCTTGTTGACCGAGTCGGTCACCACCTGGGCCGGATTGAAGCGCGGAATGCCGGCCGAGACCGAGGTGGTGGACATGGCGAGATTCGCCGCCACCCGGGTGAACGGGCGGACCTTGATGATCTCGCGGTCGCCCACCTTGGTGGTGGTGGAGACGCGGAAGGTCTGCCGGGCGTTGGACGTATCGCCCAGCTGGGACATGCGATCGCCCTTGCGGGCGGAATTGGAGGGGCGCTCGCCGTCGGCGAGGGCGCTGCGCAGCGCGGCACGGACTTTTTCCGGCATCAGCGCGAAGCGGTGCTCGCCCTCGAGCGCGGCATAGACGGCGCCGCCCATCAGGAAAGTGCCGCAGAAGGCCGTAAGAAGCGTGGCGGCGAACCATCGGGCGGACACCTGGCGACGATCGATTTCCTCCTCGTCGCCATCCACGCCGAGCGGGGGATCGTCGCCCAGGCCGGCTGCGCTTGCAGAATCGCGCCAGGCCCCTGCTGTCCGTCGTTGCTGCAAAATGCGTCCTCTCTGCTGACCGGCCGCGCCATGGGCGGGGCGGCGCACATTCAAAACAAGACGTTATCAGGGACCATGCCCCTGACACCCGATGTCGTCAACGCGACCTGCCTTAAGGCGTCGGCGCGCCTGATGTGCCGTCGCCTCGCGGCGAAAGCGTGACGCGCTCCGGGCAGCGCTGCGCATACGCGCGGTACTACGCACGCATGCGCTCACCATGCGCGCGCATGGTTTCCAAACTCTGAAGGCCGCAGGGCGGGGAATGAAAGCGCCGCCGATGCGGGGCGGGCCGGCGGGTGGCGGCCGGGGGCGATCTCCCCTCGCTTCGGCGTCGAATTGAGGGTTCGAATTTTTCTGCGACGAGAAAATCGTGCCGGAGAGCCGGTTTTCCGCGTTTCGGCGGAGCTCGGGCCGCGAATTTTTCGAAGCTTTTTTCCCGCCAGGAGGCCCGGCGAGCCCGGAAGCGAGAGCTTATCCACAGCAGCCAGATCCTTTGTTTACAACGGTTCCAGCGGCACAGCCGGCAAAGTTTTCAACAGCGTCATATGCGTTTCATTTTCCGAAAACACGGGTGTTGACACCAAACGGGGGTCTCCCCTATAAACCGCTCATCGACGACGCGCTGACGCCGCCAACAAGCGGACGACGGCGTGTCTCCGACGCTCCTCACGACTTGACTGTTGTGAAGCCGCCGGTTAAATAGCCGGCAGATGACGCGTCGCCCCTGCTTCCGAGTAGGGTGAGGGCCTCGGTCCTCGAGCTGTTTGATAAGTTGAAAGAAGAAAGAGAAACGTGGACGGCGGAGTCCTTGCGGGCCGCCTCCGGACGAAAGTCTGGAACGCGGCCGAGTATGACTTCGGCGGTCCTACGTAACTCCGGATGAAGCGCTATCACGTGAGTGATACGTCAATCCGACCTCGTCTAAGATGAGTGTAAGTTCGTAGCGACAAAGCCAAATCAAACTCATTCAACTTGAGAGTTTGATCCTGGCTCAGAGCGAACGCTGGCGGCAGGCCTAACACATGCAAGTCGAGCGCCCAGCAATGGGAGCGGCAGACGGGTGAGTAACGCGTGGGGATCTACCCAATGGTACGGAATAACCCAGGGAAACTTGGACTAATACCGTATGTGTCCTTCGGGAGAAAGATTTATCGCCATTGGATGAACCCGCGTCGGATTAGCTAGTTGGTGAGGTAAAGGCTCACCAAGGCTACGATCCGTAGCTGGTCTGAGAGGATGATCAGCCACACTGGGACTGAGACACGGCCCAGACT
>CALMSN010000049.1 GCA_937872325.1 uncultured Xanthobacter sp.
TCTTGCGCAAGGCCGCGAGCACTTCGCCGATCACAGGCTGAACGCGCAGTGCTGGCGCTTCGAGATCGTTGACCCCGCCTGATAGCTGGATGATCCATTCTCCGGCCGATGCGCCTGCCTTCGGCAACGTCACCGCTTCGAGAATTTCATCGACGCCGACGCGCAGTTCGCCCGCGCGCAGGCCGAGTGCGCTGAAGACATCCTTGGTCGCCACTGCAACTCGCGGATTGACCATCACACACGACAGCGGCGGCAGATCGAGCATGGTCAGATTCTCGCCGACGCCGCCCATCACGCCCCGCAGGGGCCCGTCCGGCACCTGGTAGCGGGCCCACAGCGCCAGCGTGTTCTCCGGCCGGCCGGGCACGCCGTTGCCGTTGGTGGTGAAATCCGCGCCCTGGGTGATGACGGCGTCGAGATAGGTGTAGGCGGCGGTGACGTCGAGGCCGGGCATGAGCTCGGCCAGCGCCTCCAGCTCGAAGCCGCGCACCCGGATCCCGCCGACGGCGGTGTAGAAGAGCTGGTTGCCGAACTGCACCGCATAGTTGGACTGGGTGATCTGGTAGACTGAGGCGGTGATGAAGCTGCGCCCGCCCGGCGGCTGATACTTGATGCCCGCCTCGTACTGCTCGCCGGTGGACGGCTCCAGCAGGCCGCCGTTCTGGTCCTGGGCGTTGGCCGCCTGGAACGAGGTGGAGTAGCTCAGATAGGGCGCAACGCCGTTGTCGAACAGATAGAGCAGGCCGGTCTGCCAGGAGAAGGCGTTGTCCGCCCTGTGGCCCGGCACCAGATCGAACATGGTGACGGCATTGGCGTCGGCGGGGTCGATATAGCGGTCGAGCCAGTCGAAGCGGCCGCCCAGGTTGAAGCGCCAGTTGCCGAACTTCATCTGGTCGATGGCGTAGATGCCGATCTGGTTGGCGCCGACATCGGTATAGGGCATCGCATAGGGCGTTGCGACGGGCAGCTCCACGTTGGGGAAGCGCATGTCGAGGCCCGGCGCGGCGCCGAAGCCGTAATAGCTCTGGTAGAAGGTGCCGAGATAATCCACGCCGAACGACACGGTGTGGTTCACCGGGCCGGTGGTGACCCGGGCCTCGCCGCGCGTATCGGCCGAGAGCGTGTCGAGGTTTTCCTTGTAGTTGACCGAATAGCGATCAACCACCGGGAACGTCGCGACGGAATAGTCCAGATACCGGGCGTCGAGGTCGATGTGGCCGTAGCGCACGCCCTGGCGGATCGACCAGGTGTCGTCGAACCGGTGGTCGAAGAAGTAGCCGACCTGCGACTGCTGCTGGCTGGTGGAATTGTAGCTGCCCGGCGCCGCCGGAACATTGGTCATGGTGGTGCCGTAGAAGATGTACGCCATGTTCGACGGCAGCTTGAAGTCGAGATAGTTGGCGAACGCCGTGAAGGTGGTGTCGGCATCCGGCTTGTAGGTGATGACGGGCGCGATGTAGCCGGCATTATTGGGCGCGCCGTTGTCGATCTCGCCCACCCGTCCCATCGCGGTGAAGCGGTAGAGCAGGGTGCCGTCCTGGTTCAGCTTGCCGCCCATGTCGACGCCGCCCTGGAGCAGGTTATCGGTGCCGCCCCAGACGGACGTCTCGAGAAACGTCTTTTCGGTCGGCATGCGCGAGATGCGGTCGATGATGCCGCCGGGCTGGGAATCGCCGTAGAGCACGCCCGCCGGGCCCTTGAGAATGTCGATGCGCTCCAGGCCGTAGGGCTCGGTGCGGAAATAGGCGAAGCTGCCCGCGCCCTGCCTGAGGCCGTCGCGATAGTCGCCGCGCTCGGTGACGTCGAAGCCGCGGATGACGATGGAATCGAAGCGCGGATCGTAGCCGTAGTCGCCGGTGGTGACGCCGGCGGTGTAGCGCACCGCCTCGGTAATGTTCTGGGCGTCGCGGTCGTTCATCTGCTCGCGGGTGACGACGCTCACCGCACGCGGGGTTTCGATGATCGGGATATCGGCGAGGCTTCCGACGGCGCTGCGGGTGGCGATATAGCCATCCACCGGCCCGCGGGCGGTTTCCTGGTCGGAATCGACCACCACGGTGGCGAGATCCGCGGAGGGGGCGTCCTGCGCCCTGGCGATGCGCGGCGCCATGCCCGCGCCGGCAAGCATGCCGACCACGATCACCCCTGGCACGCGCAAGGAAATCTGCCGCAGATTGTATCGCGGATTTTCGCTACCGTGCCCCATGTCCACCCTGCAAATTCACAACAATACCTGCCCCTCAATAGGTTTGAGGCATGTCAAATTCAATTCACCCATCAGATGAGTACAGCAGATTCGAATTAGTGTTATTTTAAAGTGTGGCGATCTACACGGTCTATCGCTCCCTGTCCGGGTCAAAATATCGTTTCTTATGATGAGGATAGCGCTCATCCCTGCGGTTTTCTTCGATCCGCCGGGGCGGTTGGTCCGCGACAAGTTTTCACGCTGCCGGATAGGATATTACCTAAGGTCAATTGCAACTTTACCGACTTCATCAGGCGATCTATCTACCACGTCGTGATGTGTTTCCCTAAGGTGAAGTCATTTCGTCTCCAGAGCCGTCGGATTTACCTGCCCTGGCCCGGGAAACCTTCCGCGCGCGCGGAGGCTGTGTGGGGATGAGGCTGTGTGGAAAATCAGAGGGGTGGGTCGACCGCGTCTTTAGCGGCGCCTCGGGGCGCCGGGACCTTGGCCCGATGCGCCCCATCGCGTCGGTGTTTCCGCCCTCCGGCTCCGTTGCCGGAGCAGCAAAAATCCGTCGCCGGCCCTCGGTCGCCGGTTTTCCAGCCGGGCTCTCAGCGGCGCTTCAGCTTCGGCGGCACGCCGTACACCTTCTTGAAGGCGGTGGTGAAGTTGGAGGGCCCCGCATAGCCGGCGGCATAGGCGGCCTGGGCGATGGAGATGCCGTCCTGCTCCAGCGCCGCGCTCGCCAGCGCCAGCCGTTCGCGCCGGATGAACTCGAACACCGTCATCCGATAGTGTTCCTTGAACTGCCGCTGCACCGAGGACACGCTCGCCCCCACCTCGGCGGCGATGTCCTCGATGGTCAGGGCCTTGTCGAGATTCGCCATCAGGAAGTCGCGCACCCGCTCGCTGCGGCGCATGCCGGCAAGGCGCGGGCGCGCCCGCTCGGCTTCGCTCTGCTCGCCGAGCGCGACGCAGGCGAGGCACATGATGTCGAGCGCCCGGGAATTGCGGTAGAGCGCGCGCACCTCGCCCTCCATGGCGGGCGGGGGCCGCAGGATCTGCTCGGCCAGCTGGCGGATGTGCCCGGTCACCGGCAGGCTCAGCCGGGCGAGGTGCGCGGCGCGGAAATCGTCCAGCGCGGAGCCGCTGTCGCCGCGGGTGCGCATCAGCCAGTCCATCCAGGGATGGGGGGCGGAGATCATGATCTTCCGCAGCGGCATGTCGGTGTCGTTGACGAACCGCAGCCGGGCGGCGCGGGCGACGTTGAGCAGGAAGACGACCCCGCCGTCCTCCTCGGCCCCAGCCTCGATGCGGAAGGGCTGCCCGTCGATCACGAAGTGCTGGGTTCCCTGCAGCAGCACCATCACCTGGAATTTGGGCCAGATGTCATAGACTGCGTCATCCGATGCGCAGTGGGGCTCGCCGTCGACGGTGCCCACGAACAGATGCTGAGGAATCTCCATCACCGACAACCGTACTTTAGAACTCTTAATATTCAAATATCGTGATATTGGCCGCCCCCACGCCGTTTGTAGCAAAGTCTTTGCCGTCTGCGCAACGATCACTCGCATCGACGCGCCCGGGAGCGAATTTTATACATGAAACGGACCGTGTCTCAGCTTTTGGCGCGACGAGGCGCGCACGCCGCATTTTCCGGGGGTTTATCTTATGTCCGTTCACGCTCGTTCCGCCTTCCGCTTCCGCCTTGCCGTCCGCGCCGGCCTCCTGGCCTCGGTGAGCCTGCTTGCCGCCGGCACCGCCCTCGGCCAGCCGGCGACCGGCACGGGCGAGGTGCGGCTCGACGCGGTGGACGTGAGCGGCGATCAGGAGCGCGGCGACGGTCCGGTGCAGGGCTATATCGCCCGCCGGACCTTCACCGGCACCAAGACCGAGGCGCCGATCGCCGAGACCCCGCAATCCATCTCCGTGGTGGGCCGCGAGCAGATGGAGGACCAGGAGGTCCAGTCCGTCGCCGAGGCGCTGCGCTACACGCCGGGCGTGGTCTCCGAGTATCGCGGCGCCTCCAACGTGCGCGACGAGGTGATCGTGCGCGGCTTCGCCTATGTGCCGCGCTATCTCGACGGCATGCTGGTGGGCGGCGACGTCGACTACGCCAAGATCTATCCCTACCTGCTGGAGCGGGTGGAACTGCTGTCTGGACCGGCCTCGGTGCTCTACGGCCAGGTCAATCCCGGCGGCATCATCAACATGGTGAGCAAGAAGCCCACCTTCGACGGGCCGCGGCGCGAGGTCGAGCTGACCATCGGCAGCAACATGATGTTTCAGGGCTCGTTCGACTTCTCGGACAAGGTGCCCGGCACGGACACCCTGGCCTTCCGCCTCGTCGGCACCGGGCTCTCCACCAACCTGCAGGAAGATTTCGCCAAGCAGCAGGGCATCGCCATCGCCCCGTCGCTGACCTGGGCGCCGAACGACAACACCACCCTCACCATCCTGTCGGGCTTCGAGTACGAGCCCGATTTCGGCTTCCGCAACTTCCTGGACGCCGCCGGCACCGTGTGGCCGATCGCCGGCTACGGCTTCGTGCCGCGCAACTTCTTCGTCTCAGATCCCAACTTCGAGACCGCCGAGCGCACCCAGGCCTGGATCGGCTACGAGCTCGACCACAAGGTGAGCGACAGCCTGACCCTGCGCCAGAAGATGCGCTATTTCTGGGTCGACTACACCCAGAAGACCCTGGTCTGGGGCTGGACCAGCCCCGATCCCAGGACCGGGGCCAACACCATCGTCCACCGCACCGCCTCCGGTGGCGGCGATACCTGGGGCACCTTCACCAACGACAACCAGGCGGAGTTCAAGCTCTCCACCGGCCCGGCCGAGCACACCGTCCTTGCCGGCCTCGACTATCGCTACCGCTCGCGCGAGTATAACTGGGGCTACAACTGGTCGGACGTTCCCAACATCAGCGTGCCGTTTCCGGTCTACGGCTACAATTTCGCCGGCGTGATGCTCAATCCCTATTCCGACCAGGATCTCAGCGCCAGCCAGCTCGGCGTCTACCTGCAGGACCAGGTGAAGATCGGCGACCTGCGCCTCATCGCCGGCCTGCGCGAGGACTGGGCCCGCACCTCCATCACCGAGCATATCGGCCCGAACGCCACCGGCTATGACGACACCGCCTTCACCTACCGGGTCGGCGCGCTCTACACCTTGCCGTTCGGCATCGCGCCCTATGTCAGCTATTCCACCTCGTTCGAGCCCGCCATCTACGCCCCGCCGGTCGGCGAGGCGCCGTTCCAGCCCACCACAGCGGAGCAGTTCGAGGCCGGCGTGAAGTATGCGCCCGAAGGCACCCGCATGCTCTTCACGGCCGCCTATTACGACATCCGCCAGCAGAACGTGGTGCAGAACATCTACGACCCGAACATCGGCACCTACATCTATGCGCAGATCGGCGAGCTCCATAATCGCGGCTTCGAATTCTCCGCCAATGCGGAGCTGACCAAGAACCTGTCCCTCATCGCCGCCTATTCCTACATCGACTCCACCATCACCGAGACCGGGGTGGCGAGCGAGCTGGGCAAGACGCCCTCGCGCATCCCGCAGAACACCGCCTCGCTGTGGGCCAAGTACGCCTTCGACGAAGGCATGCTGAAGGGTCTCGAGATCGGCGGCGGCGTGCGTTATGTCGGCACCAGCTGGGGCAACAACGCCAATACCTTCGAGGTGCCGGCCTTCACCTTGTTCGACGCCATGCTGAAGTACGACCTCGGCATGCTCGACAATCGCCTCCAGGGGGCGGCATTGCAGCTGAATGCTAAGAATATCGGCAACCTCACCTATGTGTCGTCCTGCGCCAACGCCTATGCCTGCTTCTACGGCGAGGGCCTCTCGGTGACCGGGGCGGTGAAATACAACTGGTGATGCGCCGGGCTCGCGCCGCCACCCTCATCGCCGTGGTCACAGCCACCCTGGGGACGGCGCTCGCCGGCCTCGTGCCCGTCCGCCGCGCCGCCGGCGAGGAAAGCCCCCTCGCGGCCGGCGAGACGCGGCCGGCCGGCCCCATGACGGCGGGAGAGACGCGCCTCATCCCCCTCGCCGTCGCCGCCGACGACTATGTCCGCGGCCTGATCGGGGTTGCCGCCGGCCGCTTCGACCTTGACCTTCAGGATGCCGCGGGCAAGCACCTGCGGCGGCTGGCGAGCGGGGCCGAGGGCAAGGCGGCGTTCCAGTTCGTCGCCCCCGGCGGGCCGCTGCGCCTCGCCCTCTCCGCCCGTGCGGATGGCGCGGCCGAGGTCACCTACGCCGCCCCCCCCGCCGCCGGCCTTGAGGCCCCGCAGCCCGATGCGGCGGGGCCCCCCCCCCCCGCCCCCGCCCCCCCCCCCCCGGCCGGCCTTGGGGGCCCCGCGGCCGGGGGGGGGGGGCCCCGCCAGCCCGGCCATCGCCCGCCTCGCCCGGCAGGTGGCGGCGGGCGAGGGCACGGACGGCTTCTGGCGCGAGATGGCCGCGCAAGGCACGCCTTTGGTGGAGCCGGCCGCCGACGGGATGGCGCTGGTGACCTTCCTCGCCCGCGGAGCGCAGCGCAACGTCCGCCTGTTCGGCGCCCCATCCGGCGACCACGAATGGATGGACCGGCTGGACGGCAGCGACGTCTGGTTCCGCACCTTCCTCGTGCCCGCGGACACCCGCCTCTCATACCAGCTTGCGCCCGACATTCCGGACCTGCCGGGCACCGCCCGCGACCGCCGGATGGCGATCCTCGCCACCGCCAAGGCCGATCCGCTCAACACCGCCCCCTGGCCCGCCGACGCGCCCGACGCCTTCAACCGCCACTCCACCCTG
>CALMSN010000050.1 GCA_937872325.1 uncultured Xanthobacter sp.
GGGGGGAGGCGACCCGCCCCCCCGCAACGAACGCCCCGCCGGGGAGCGGCGGCCCCCCCCCTCCCGCCACAAGGAAGCGGCCCGCCGCCTGCTCCGCCTCGGCGGCGGCGATGGCGCCGGCTGCGGGATCGACCCCGGTCGCCTTGGCGCCGCGGGCGCAGAGGATCGCCACCAACGCCCCGCCGCCGCAGCCGACGTCGAGGATCGTCTTGCCCTCCACCGGCCCGAGCCATTCGGCCAGAAGGCGGAGCGGCGTCGTGGCCGGCCGCGCCTCCAGGCTGCCGACGGGAGCGAGGGCCGGGAATGCGGGCGTGGCGGCGGACATGGGACAACTCCGCGGGACAGGAAGCAGGACAGCGAAGGGGGCGAGGATGGGCGCCGAAGCGCCGGCGTACGCCCCGGCCGGCATAGCAGGCGGACCTCGATCGCGCACCCCCCGGCCCGAGCGCAGGCTGCGATGCCGGAGAATCGGACCACGGGCGGCGAGAGGGGCGCGCCTTCAGGCAGTCGGCGGGAGGGAGGCCGGGCGCTGGCAGGCGTGTTCGGCGAACGGGCGGGCCGCGAGAGCGCATTTCAGCGCGAGGGAGCGGAGCGATTCGCCGGTTCATGGGGGCCGGCTCCTGCGCCGGCCAGCGGCGCGCGGCGGGTTTGCCCGACCGCCGAAATGCCGGCGGTGAGTCCCGTGCCGATTCAGCCTGCCGCTGGTCCCGGAAAGCGGGGTCGTGGCTTTTTCCTGCGCGCGGGCAAGGCTTGCGCGTTCGGTCCGGCGCGGGGAGGGCCGGCCTTCCGCGCCGCCGGTGACGCCCGGCCGGATGGGGCGTCCGATGAAGATGAACCGCCACGAAATCATCGTTTCGTGGCGGCTCGGCTTGAGGGTGCGGGGCTGCCCGGATCAGGCGGCGAGGTCGAACCGATCCGCGTTCATCAGCTTGCTCCAGGCGGCGACGAAGTCCTTGACGAACTTCTCCTTGTTGTCGTCCTGGGCATACACCTCCGCATAGGCGCGCAGGATGGAGTTGGAGCCGAACACCAGGTCGATCCGCGTCGCCGTCCACTTCACCGCTTGGGTCTTGCGGTCGCGGATCTCGTAGATGCCCTCGCCGGCCGGGCGCCAGCTGTTGCCCATGTCGGTGAGGTTGACGAAGAAGTCGGTGGTCAGCGCCCCGGCGCGATCGGTGAGCACGCCGTGGGGGGTGCCGCCGTAATTGGCGCCGATCACCCGCAGGCCGCCCACGAGGCAGGTCATCTCGGCCGCGGTCAGGCCCATCAGCTGGGTGCGGTCGAGCATCAGCTCCTCGGGGCTGACGAGGTAGTCCTTCTTCAGCCAGTTGCGATAGCCGTCGTGGATCGGCTCCAGCACCTTGAAGGAGTCGGCATCGGTCTGGGCGTCGGTGGCATCGCCCCGGCCGGGGGCGAACGGCACCGTCACGTCGAAGCCGGCCACCTTGGCCGCCTGCTCCACGCCCACATTGCCGGCCAGCACGATGACGTCGGCTAGGCTGGCCCCGGTCTTGGCGGCGATGGGCGCCAGCACGCCGAGCACCTTGGCGAGGCGGGCCGGCTCATTGCCTTCCCATTCCTTCTGCGGGGCGAGGCGGATGCGCGCGCCGTTGGCGCCGCCGCGCATGTCTGAGCCGCGATAGGTGCGGGCGCTGTCCCAGGCGGTGGTCACCAGCTCGGCCACCGACAGGCCGCTGGAGACGATGGCCGCCTTTACCGCCACCACGTCGTAATCGGTGCGGCCGGCGGGCACCGGATCCTGCCAGATCAGCTCTTCCGCCGGCACGTCCGGGCCGACGTAGCGGACCTTGGGGCCCATGTCGCGATGGGTCAGCTTGAACCAGGCCCGGGCGAAGGTGTCCTGGAAATAAGCCGGATCGGCCATGAACTTGTGGCAGATGGCGTTGTAGGCGGGATCCACCTTCATCGCCATGTCGGCGTCGGTCATCATCGGATTGTGGCGCAGCGCCGGGTCGCTGGCGTCGAGCGGCTTGTCCTCTTCCTTGATGCTGACGGGCTCCCACTGCTGGGCGCCGGCCGGGCTCCGGCGCAGCTCCCAGTCGTGGCCGAAGAGCATCTCGAAGAAGCCCATGTCGAACCGGGTCGGATGGGTCGTCCAGGCGCCTTCGAGGCCGGAGGTCACGGCACGGCTGGCAAGGCCGTCCTGGCCCGCGTTGGCCCAGCCGAAGCCCTGCTGGTCGATATCGGCGCCTTCCGGGGCCGGGCCGAGCTTGGCCGCATCGCCATTGCCGTGGGTCTTGCCGACGGTGTGGCCGCCGGCGGTGAGGGCGACGGTCTCCTCGTCGTTCATGGCCATGCGGGCGAAGGTCTCGCGGATCTGCGCCGCGGTCTTCATCGGGTCGGGATGGCCGTTGACGCCTTCCGGATTGACGTAGATGAGCCCCATCTGCACCGCGGCGAGGGGGTTCTCCATGGTGGAGGGATCATCGACATTGCCGTAGCGGGCATCGCTGGGGGCGAGCCATTCCTTCTCGGCGCCCCAGTAGGTGTCCTTCTCGGGACCCCAGACGTCCGGGCGGCCGAAGCCAAAGCCGAAGGTCTTCAGGCCCATCGACTCATAGGCGCTGGTGCCGGCGAGCGCGATGAGGTCGGCCCAGCTCACCTTGTTGCCGTACTTCTTCTTGATCGGCCACAGCAGGCGGCGGGCCTTGTCGAGGCTGGCATTGTCCGGCCAGGAATTGAGCGGCGCGAAGCGCTGGTTGCCGGTGCCGGCGCCGCCGCGCCCGTCTGCGATGCGATAGGAGCCGGCGGCGTGCCAGGACATGCGGATCATCAGCCCGCCGTAATGGCCCCAGTCCGCCGGCCACCAGTCCTGGCTGTCGGTCATCAGGGCGAGCATGTCGGCCTTCAGCGCCGCGAAGTCGAGGCTCTTCACCGCCTCGCGATAGTCGAAGCCCGTCCCCATGGGGTCGGTCTTGGTGTCGTGCTGGTGGAGGATGTCGAGGTTGAGGGCCTTCGGCCACCAGCTCAAGTTGGATTCGCCGATTTCCGTGTTGGCGCCGTGCATCACCGGGCATTTGCCGATCGGCTTCATCTCACCCATCCCTGATCTCCACTTTGATCTTGCGTTCGGGGGCGCCGGGCGGCAGCCCGAAGCGGGCCCACCGGGCGACGAGGTCTATCCACGATCAAGGCCGCAGGCCGTGCGCGGACAGCCTGTGCGCCACCGGCGACGGACCGCGCGCGGTGCCCCGCGCCCTCCGCTACCGGCCGAGTTCTAGTCCGGAATTACGATAATGAAAATTTGCATTTTCAAATGGATGCGATAGCCTCGCCTTATGAATGGTATCTCCATGAGGCAGCTGCGTTATTTCGAGGCGCTGGCGCAGCATGGGCATTTCGGCCGCGCCGCGCAGGCCTGCGCCATCTCGCAGCCGGCCCTGTCGCTGCAGATCAAGGAGCTGGAGGAGAGCCTGGGGGCGCCGCTGGTGGGGCGGGGCACCCGGCAGGTCCGCCTCACCCGCCTCGGCGAGGCGTTCGCGCTGCGGGTGCGCGACATCCTGCGGGCGGTGGACGAGCTCGCCGACCTCGCCCGCGCCTCCCACAGCCCGCTTGCCGGGCAGTTGCGGATCGGGGTCATCCCCACCGTCGCGCCCTATCTCCTGCCGGCGGTGATCCAGCGCCTAAGCGAGCGGTTTCCCGGCCTCAACCTGCGCCCGCGCGAGGCGGTGACCCAGCGGCTGGTGGAGGATATGGCCGAGGGCCGGCTCGACACCGCCATCGTGGCGCTGCCGGTGTCCGAGCCCGCGTTGAGCGAAGCGGTGCTGTTCGACGAGGAATTCGTTTTGGTCCGCCCCCGCGAGGATGCCGACAAGCCGGTGCCCAACGCCGAGATGCTGCGCGAGATGCGCCTGCTGCTGCTGGAGGAGGGGCACTGCTTTCGCGAGCAGGCCATCTCGTTCTGCAAGATGGCGTCCAGCCTGCCGCAGGACCTAATGGAGGGCAGCTCGCTGACCACGCTGGTGCAGATGGTGGGGGCCGGCATCGGGGTCACGCTCATCCCGCAGATGGCGGTTCCGGTGGAGACCCGCTCGGCGCCGGTCTGCGTCGCCCGCTTCGCCCGGCCGCGGCCGTCGCGGACCATCGGCATGGTCTGGCGCAAGACCAATCCGCTCTCGGCCCAGTTCGAGCGGATCGCCGAGATCGTCCGCGAGCTGGGCGCGGCACGCCCCGGCCTCGGCGGGGGCACGGGGAGCGGACGGCCGGAGGTCATCGCCGGCCCGGCCCGGCACGTCGCCGCTCCCTCCGGGCGGCGCCGGCGCAAGACGGACCCAACGCCGGGCGTTGAGGGCTGAAGCCGAGGGCGCGCCGGGACCGTGCCGAGGGCCTGGGGCCGTACCTTCGCGGCCCTGCCTGACCTGATCCCGGCCGGGCGACGACGCATCCAGACAGCGCGGCACAGGGGAGGCGCGGACCCGCCCGTCCGGCACCGGCCGCTCTGGGGCCGCCGGCTTCGTGTCGCCGGGGCTTCGGCGTTTTCAATGACTTGAGCTTCATCTGCCTGGCTGAGCGGCATTCAGGCGGGGAGGGGGCGTGGTCTGACGGCTGTTCAAAGCGCCACGTCCGAGGTTTGCATGCCGTACAGCACCTGGAACCCGTCACGCTCTGCCTCGTGCCGGGGGTTCAACCCCAAGCCGTTTGTGCTCGTGATGAGCAAAAGTCGGTCAGCCCCATCCCGCCCGGCGCCTGTTCAAGCTGCCGCCAAAGGCATGCTCCGCTCACCCGGGCTGCGGTCGAGAGTCATGATCCAGCGCGTTTTCTTCACGCGCTGGAGAACGCTGGAACGACCTAACGCTCTGACTACAGAGTGTTTCTTATCCGATCCGGAAGCGCTCTAGTCCTCGCCGGGCTTTGCGCGCGGCAGCGGTATGGTGGAGGCCTGCGGGACCGGCGCCAGATAGTAGCGACGGCCAGCCGACCCGGTCTCCGCGGGCCCGTCCCCATGGCCCTTCTGGCCCTGGCCAGCCGGATGACCCGGCGCATAGGACATGGGAGGGGCCACAGGCGCCGGCGGCCGGACGCCTTCCGGCCCCACCTGCCAGCCCGCGGGCACGCCATCGCGGGGGGCGCCGCGTGCGGGCGGAGCGGCGGACCGGGTGGCCGGCGGCGGCTGCTGCGCCTGCGGCGCCGGCCGGTTGCGCCCGGCGGTTGGCGGCATGGGGGCTTCCGCCGGGATCGGGGCGGCCGGCGGCGGCGGCGCGACCCGCCGCTCGACCGGAGCCGACGCCTGCCACGGCGTGGAGGGCGGCGGCGGTGGCGGCGCCTCGGCGGAGGGGAGGATCTCGAACTGCCGGGCCGCCCGTTCCGGCGCGCGCGCCGGGGGCGGCTCCGGGTCTGTGCGCGGCGGCAGGCTGGCCATCGGCGGCGCCTTCATCGGGCCGGGGATCGCGCGGGGCGCGGGCTTGCAGATGGTCCGCCCGGCCTGATGGCGCATCAGGTCGACGTGGATGTGGTCGTAGTGGAAGATGTTGGAGCCGGGCGCGAGCACCGTGGTGAAGCGCTCGCAGGCGCCGGCCTGGACCTGGAGCAGGAAGCCGCGCTCGTCCGGCTTGCCCTTCCAGCCGTCCTTCACGGTGACCCAGCGGCCGTCCTGCAGCTTGAAGGCGCCCACATCCAGCGCATTGCCGAACGCGTGCTCGGAGATCTTCGCACCTTCCTGGCCATTCATGGAGCGGCAGGAATAGCTCGACATCTGCCGCACGGTGACCACCGGCTGGCCGAACCAGGCCATGGCCGCCGGCTGCACAGTCTGGGCGATCCAGCCCTCGATCTGCGACAGGACGGGGCAGGCGAAGCGGCCGGACGGCTCCATCACCACGTTGCCGTCAGCGAGCGCCGACACCTTCAGCGGGTGCTTGATGCCGCAGGCGCCCGGCCCGTCGATGGCGGGCATGGGCTCGATGAAGGCGGATGCGACCACCCGTCCCTCGGCGAGGCATTTCTCCTCGGCCTCGGCACGCCATGGGTCCTGCTCTTCGAAGTCGAGACGACATCCGCCGAGCAGAATCGCAAACAAAAGCGGCCCCGCCAGGGGCCAGGAGAGATGTCGGGAGCTACGACGCCACATGCCGGGCATTGTTGCGCAACGGCCGTTGCGGCCCGGTTAATGCCCCTCGATCCAGATGAGGCCGGCAGATCGCGGGTGGCCTCCTCGATCGATCGACGTCGACAGGGCCTGAAGCGCTTAGGGCACCGTGGTGTTTCATGGAAACACCACGGTGCCCTAAGATTTTGATTACAGGGTGTTTCTATCCGGTGAGGGAACGCTCTAGCCTTCCTCGACCTCGGTGGAGCGGGCTGGAGCCGTGCCTGGGGGCGCCGCCCCATCGGGCGCCGCGGCGCCGTCGGCCTCCACGCCCTGCTGCTCGAACGCCGACTGGAGACGTTGCGCCAGCTGCATCAGCTCATCCGGCATGTCTTCCTGAACGTAATCATCGAAAAGCCGCCTCAGCTCGCTGCCAAGCAGATCCTGGCGGGCCGAAATGTCGCGACGTTGAGGCGTTCGCATGCCGCCGGCCTCTTTCTGGTTCTGTCTACTCATGACACTTGGGATTCCGGGAGAACTGGGAACGCGGAGGGCCGGAACCGGACAATTCCGCCGCCCCGCCCTCTGCCGGCCGCGGATGGGCCGGGTGAGTGGTGGCGACGTCCATCCGTGGCACCCCCCGCCGAGGCGTGCATTGCGGCATCGCAAGCCCTCAGGCCTGCCCGCGCTGTCTGCCGCCGCGCGCGGCCCATCCGGCCGCGATGTGGGTGATCAATCCCAATGGGGACCACTCCGCCCGGCTCCCTCCGCCGCCGCGTCGCCGGACAGGTCGCCGGTCGCCGCGCGCAGGTGCTGCCGCTCCTCGTCAGGCCCGCGCAGGCGGCGCGGGCGCCGCGCACGGGCATGACCCTCCCCGGCCGGGGCCGGGCCAGCGCTGCCACCGCTGGTGGGGGGCGCCGGCCAGTCCTGCGTCGTCCCCTCAAGCGGCATTCCCCTGCCTGTCGGCAAGGTGTCCGAAGGACGTGGTCCGATCATCGGCATTCTCCCGCTTGACGCCTTTGGAACCTGCCGCACAACGCGAGGACGGCGATTTGGTTCCGCGGCGCCCTGCCGGGCGGATGCGGAAAAGGGCGCCAGCGGCGCCCTTTCCTTTCAAGCGGATCGATCGGCGGGATGCGCCGGGATCAGGGGCACTGCACCTGGTAGCGGTTGCCGTAGCGGTCGCGGGCCCAGCAGGCGCGGGGCGTGGTCTCGGCGCCGATGATGGCGCCGGCGCCGGCGCCCACGAGGCCACCCACGAGAGCGCCCGTGCCGGTTCCCGTCGCTGCCGCGCCGATGAGCGCGCCCGTGCCGCCGCCGATCAGGGCGCCGCCCACGGCGCGGTCTGACCGCGAATACTCACTGCACCCGCCCAGCGCCAGAGCCATGGCCCCAACCACGAGAGCTGCCTTGAACTTCATGTGTCGCCCCTTTGCATCAGGAGGTGATTCGGACGGCTCCGACGCCCGACGTTGCGGCATATAGCACACGCCGTCGAGGCGAACCAACGCCCGTCGCCACCATCCTGCCACAATGCGCCACCCCGCTACCTGGTTCCATTCCGTGGCTTTCGGCGCCGTGGCCGGGGTGCGGCGGAACCATGGCGGCATTGCTGCGTTGCTTCCTCATCAATGCCGTATCGCAATAAGGACAGGAGGTGGCCGCGTTGGCGATTTCACCGATGCAAAGCTTGGCGACGGGCCCTCTCCCGAACCGCGGCGCCTCGGCCCGCGACGGGGCGTCGGAGATCGCGGTCCGGCGGCACGATGCGCCCGGCATCAGCCGCGTGCGGCCATCCCGGAAGGACATCGCCATCGTCGACATCGCCATCGATCTCGCCTCCGCCGCCTTGCTGCTGGACGTGGACGGCACCCTGATCGACCTCGCCCCGCATCCGGATGCCGTGGTGGTGCCGGCCGCCCTGCCGGGCTACCTTTCCACGCTGTCCGCGGCCACCGAGGGCGCCCTCGCTCTGGTGAGCGGGCGCAGTGTCGCTGGCCTCGATGCCCTGTTCGCGCCCCTGCTCCTGCCGCTGATCGGCAGCCATGGCGCCCAGGTGCGGCTCGATCCGAAGGCTCCCGCCGTCTGCGTCCCGGCCCTGGACGCGAGCCTCGCCGCGGCCCTGCAGCGGATCGCCGCGACCATGCCCGGCGTGCTGGCCGAGGACAAGCGCACCGCCCTCGCCTTGCATTTCCGCGCCTGCCCGCACAGCGGACCGGAGCTGATGGACCGCGTCGCGCAAGCCATCGCCGGCCGGGACGGGGTGGAGATGCTACCCGGGCACTTCGTGATCGAGGTGAAGCCGCGCGGCATAGACAAGGGCACGGCGGTGCGCGCCGCCATGGCCCGCCCTCCCTTCGCCGGGCGCCGCCCGGTGTTCATCGGCGACGACGTCACCGACGAATTCGCCTTTCACGCCGTTGCCGCCCTGGGCGGCACGGCCATCGCTGTCGGCCGCCCGCGGCCTGGAGCCCACCATGTCCTTCCCGATCCGTCCGGCGTGCGCGCGCTGCTGGCCGGGCTCGCGGCAGAAGCCGGACAGGTGCACCGCAGGAGGGACTAGTCGTGGCCCGCATCATCGTCGTTTCCAATCGCGTCGCCGTCCCGAAGAGCGGCGCGACCCCTGCCGCCGGAGGCCTCGCCGTCGCGGTGGATGCCGCGCTCAAGGACCGGGGCGGCATCTGGTTCGGCTGGAGCGGGCGGATCTGCCCGGAGCCCGCCGACGAGCCGCAGGTCACCACCAAAGGCCGCATCACCTATGCCGTGGTCGATCTGAAGACCGAGGATTTTCAGGAATACTACAACGGCTTCGCCAATCGCGTGCTCTGGCCGGTGCTACACTACCGGGTCGATCTGGCGGAGTTCTCCCGCGCCGATCTGTCCGGTTACATCAGGGTGAACCAGAATTTCGCCGACCGCCTCGAGAAGATCATCCGGCCCGACGACATCTTGTGGATCCACGACTACCACATGATGCCGCTGGCCAAATATCTCCGGGCCCGCGGCCACACCAACCGCATCGGCTTCTTCCTGCATATCCCGATGCCGCCGGCCGATCTCATCGCCGCCCTGCCGCAGCATGGCGAGACCATCGGGGCGCTGGCCCATTTCGACCTCGTGGGCTTCCAGACCGAGAGCGACCGGGACAATTTCGCCCAGTATCTCGCTACCCGCGGCGGGGTGCCGGCCGCCGACGGCAGCGGCTGCGACATCGGCGGCCGCCGGGTGCGGCTGGGCGTGTTCCCGGTGTCCATCGAGACCGCGGCCTTCGCCCGGCGGGCCCGGCATGCCAGCCGCACCGCCTTCGTCAAGACGTTCCGGCAGAGCCTCGCGGGGCGCAAGCTGATCGTCGGGGTGGACCGGCTGGACTATTCCAAGGGCCTGCCCAACCGGCTCGATGCCTACGAGCAGTTTCTGAAAGCGGCTCCGGACTGGCACCAGAAAGTGTCCTACGTCCAGATCACTCCCAAGAGCCGCACCGATCTGCCGGAATACCAGCAGATGGATCGCGACGTCTCCCACCGGGCGGGGCAGATCAACGGCCGCTATGCCGACGTCGCCTGGACGCCGCTGCTCTACGTCAACCGCACCTATTCCCGCTCGGCTCTGGCCGGGATCTACCGGGCGGCCGACGTCGCCCTCGTCACCCCGCTGCGGGACGGCATGAATCTGGTGGCGAAGGAGTTCGTCGCCGCCCAGGATCCGGACGATCCCGGCGTGCTGCTGCTGTCGCAGTTCGCGGGGGCGGCCAGCGAGTTCGCGGGAAGCGCGCTGGTGGTCAACCCCCATGATGCCGAAGGCGTCGCCAACGCCATCCGTCGCGCCCTCGAGATGCCGCTGGCCGAGCGGCGCGCGCGCCACGGGCGGATGCTGGAACGGCTGGAAACCAACGACATCAATCAATGGGCGGCGCGCTTTCTCGCCGCCCTGTCGCCGGAGACCCGCACCGGCCGCGTCCGGCGGACCGCGGGCGCGGCGCCGGGCGCCGGGCCGGTGAAGGCGGGCGGCGGCTACCAGCTTGCAGGCGTCCTGCGGCAGATGGACTGACGCCGGCGCCTGGAGCGTGTCCCGATCGGGCGAGAAACGCCTTGTAATCAATATTTTAGAGCATTTCCGTGTTTCCACGGCACGTAGATGCGCGAAGCGCGCCGAGGCGATCGGCCACGGATGCCGGCAAAGCCTTGGGCCGGCTTGCTCCCCGGCATCAGCGCCCCGCCCGGGCAGCTGCCGTCTCCTGCCGGCCCGGCGCGGGTCCGCCCGGCGGTTCGCCTTGCCACCCAAGCTTCGATCCCTTAAGACGCAGAGGCAACGCCCCGGACCCAAGCCGGGGCGTTGCCATGTCCGCCGGCCCGGCGCAGCGCCGGGTCCGCGCGTCGCGGGAGGCATAGAGCGTGGCCAACGTCGTGGTTGTCGGCTCCCAGTGGGGCGACGAGGGCAAGGGCAAGATCGTCGACTGGCTCTCCGAGCAGGCCGATGTGGTGGTGCGCTTCCAGGGCGGCCACAATGCCGGCCATACTCTGGTGGTGGGCGGCGTCACCTACAAGCTCTCGCTGCTGCCCTCCGGCGTGGTGCGGCCGGGCAAGCTCTCCATCATCGGCAACGGCGTGGTGCTGGACCCGCAGGCGCTGGTCGATGAACTGGCGCGCCTCGCCGCCCAGGGCGTCGTGATCGGCCCGGACCGGCTGCGAATCGCCGAGACGACTCCCCTCATCCTGCCGCTGCACCGCGAGCTCGACGCCCTGCGCGAGACCACCAGCGCCGGCACCCGCATCGGCACCACCAAGCGCGGCATCGGCCCCGCTTATGAGGACAAGGTCGGCCGCCGCGCCATCCGCCTCGTCGACCTCACCGACACCACGACCCTGCCGGCGAAGGTGGAGCGGCTGCTGTCGCACCACAACCTTATCCGCCGCGGCCTCGGCCTGCCCGAGGTGGAGACCGCCGCGCTGGTGGCGGAGCTGGCTGCGGTGGCGCCCAAGGTGCTGCCCTTCATGGACCGGGTGTGGGACCTGCTCGACCGCGCCCGCAAGGACGGCAAGCGGATCCTGTTCGAGGGCGCCCAGGGCGCGCTGCTCGATATCGACCACGGCACGTATCCCTATGTGACCTCGTCCAACACGGTGGCGGGGGCCGCGGCCAGCGGCACCGGCATCGGCCCGGGGGCGCTCGACTACGTGCTGGGCATCACCAAGGCCTACACCACCCGGGTGGGCGAAGGCCCGTTCCCCACCGAGCTGACCGACGAGGTCGGCAATCTGATCGGCGAGCGCGGCCGCGAATTCGGCACCAATACCGGCCGCCGCCGCCGCTGCGGCTGGTTCGATTCGGTGCTGGTGCGCCAGACGGTGCGCACCTGCGGCATCCGCGGCATCGCCCTCACCAAGCTCGACGTGCTGGACGGCTTCAAGGAGCTGAAGGTCTGCGTCGGCTACATCGTGGACGGCCGGGAGATCGACTACCTGCCGGCCGAGAGCGGGGCGCAGGCCCGCGCGATCCCGGTGTACGAGACCATGGACGGCTGGACCAGCTCCACTGCCGGCGCCCGCTCCTGGGCCGACCTTCCCGCCGAGGCGGTGAAGTATGTGCGCCGGGTGGAAGAGCTCATCGGTTGCCCGGTGGCGGTGCTTTCCACAAGCCCGGAGCGCGACGACACGATTCTCGTGCATAATCCGTTTCAGGATTGAACCCGACTCAAAGCCGCTCCTCACGCCTGGTCTGCGATGGCTGATTATTATCCGCTCCTGGTCCGCGCCCTCTCGAGCCTGCCCCAGAAGACCGGCGAGCACCGCAAGGCCGTCTATGATCGCGCCCGCACGGCGCTGCTGCGGCAGCTGCGCGGCGTCGACCCGCCTTTGCCCGAAGGCGAGATCATCCGCGAGCGGCAGGCGCTGGAAGAGGCCATCAAGCGCTCCGAGGCGGACTTCCCGCCCGAGCCGGTTGCGGCCGAGCCCGATCTCGCCGAGCCCGAGCGCTCCCCCCCGCGCGAGCTGGCCGCAAGCCCGCCGCCGGACGACGCTGACGATGCCGGCGCCCATGCCGAAGCGGAGGCCGAGGCTCCCCCGCCCGAGGGCGCCGCCGGGGGCCATGATGCGGCCGGAGAGCGCGCATCCGGGTCGTCGCGGGCCGACTGGGAGGCGCGCCGTCGCGGCGAGCCGTCCGGCGCCGAGGCGTCCCGCAACGGCCTCGACGAGGCCGCCGCCGCGGACGAGGCGCGCAACGGCCGTCGCGGCGCGGTGCGCAGCCGTCAGGCGGCTGCTTCCCAGCGCAGCAGCACCGCCCGTCGCGGCGCCTCCTGGCAGAAGCTGGTGCTGTTCGCGCTGGTCGCCGCGGTGATCATCGGCGCGGTGGCGGTGCTGGTGCTGAACCGCGATTCCTTCTTCGGCGAAGAGGCGGCCCGCTCCGGCGCGGTGCCCACCATCGCCGCCGACCAGCCCAAGAGCGCCGATCGCGTCGCGCCCTCCAGCTCCGACGCCGCCCGCCGTCCCCCGACCCCGACCCGCATCCCGGCCGCCGGCACCGCCCGGGCGCAGCTGCTGGAGGAGAGCCCCGACGGCTCGACGCCCCAATCCTTCGAAGGCACGGTCACCTGGAAGACCGAGAGCTTCAATGCCGGTCCCGGCCTGCCGCCCGACGTGGGGATCCGCGCCGACGTGGCCATCCCGGAGCGGCAGATCGCCATCTCCTTCGTGGTCCGGCGGAACGTGGACCAGACGCTGCCGGCCTCCCACACCATCGACATCGGCTTCAAGCTGCCGCAGGACTTCGCTTTCGGCGGCATCGGCTCGATCCCGTTCGTGGGGGTGAAGCCGAACTTCCAGGCCCAGGGCGTGCCACTCTCCGGCCTGCCGGTGCGCATCAACCCCACCTTCTTCCTGGTCGGCCTCGCCCCGCAGCCGGCCGAGCGCCAGCGCAACCTGGTGCTGCTGCAGCGCGCCGCGACATTCGAGCTGCCGATCGTCTATACCAACAACAAGAAGGCGAAGGTGTCGTTCGACAAGGGCGCGAACGGCATCCAGATCTTCACCGACGTGTTCAACAACTGGGGCGAATACATCGCCCCCCCGGAGCCGCAGCGCCCCGAAGGCGGGTCCGGCTCGACCCAATGAGGCGGTGGGCGCGCGCCGCCCCTCGCCCCGGAACGGCGGCGGCGCCTGCGCGCCACGACTGAGGCCGCCGGTCCGCTCCTTGGCCGAGGCCGGCACGGGTGGCCGCCGGGGCCGGCATTGCAGGCTGCGCGGATCACGCATTCGCCATCGGTCATTTCGAGCGCGGCCGGCGCAGATCGGTGGATCTGACCGGATCGCGCTCCGGACGGGACAGCGGGGCCCACGGGAATGTCAGGCAAGGCCGCCGCAAAGGGCGAGGGCACGCGGCGCGACACCGTCGCCCGCGAGCTGTTCCAGGGGGAGCTGAGCCCGCGCCACCGCGAGGTGCTGGAGGCCGCCGCCGCCTTGTTCGCCGAGCGCGGGTATGCGGCCACTTCGGTGCGCGACATCGGCGAGCGGGTCGGCCTGCTCGGGGGCTCGCTCTACCACTACATCAAGTCGAAGGAAGCGCTGTTCGTCCGGATCCACAACACGGCTCTGGAGGTGTCGGGTGACCGCATCCGGGTCGCGGTCGACGCCTGCTCCGACCCGTGGGACCGGCTGGAGGCGGCGTGCACGACCATGCTGGGGATCCAGCTCGATCCCCACTCCATCACCATGCCGCTGATGAACGACCTCCAGGCGGTGCCGCCGGAGGTGCGCGAGCAGCTGATCGTCAACCGCAATGCCTTCGAGAAGATCTTCATCGATCTGGTGGCGGACCTGCCGCTGGATCCGCGCCTGGACCGCGGTGTCTACCGGCTGCTGCTGCTGACCCTGCTGAATAATGTCAGCCTGTGGTTCCGGGAAGGCCGGCTGACGGCGCAGGACATCGCCCGGCAGATCGTCCTGATCTTCCGCCAGGGGGCGGCAGGGGCAACGGGCGCCGCCGCGCCGGCGGCAGCCACCCGCAAGGTCCGGCAAGGCAAGGCCGGTCGCGGCGCCGGCGCGGGGCGCAATGCCGACGCCGGGCTGAAGACGCCAGAAGCCAAGACGGCGGGCGCCAAGAAATCAGGTGCCGAGAAAGCGGAAGGCAAAAAAGCGGACGGCAAGCCGGAGACGGTCCCCAAGCTGACTGCCGGTAAGGCCAAGGCCCGAACGCAGCGCACCATCTGATCGGATCGCGCGCTGGATTGCCGAGCAGAGCACTTCAAGCCCGGTGGATACCGGCGTGCACCGGGAAAATGCGCCACACAATTCGCCCCGGTCTTCGATCGGCGCCGGGTGGTTACGCGCAGGCGCTGCGCGGGCCTTACCACCGGCCCATGAGTCATCCTCGCGGGCGTCCGGTATCAAGAGCGCCTGACAAAACCTCGTGGGGTCGGCTGGCCGGGCCTTTTGGCCACCTGCGGCGTTTCGGCACCGCCCCCCGCCGGACAGTGGCAGGCGAACCAAAGTCCCTCCACCATCCTCCGTCCGGAGGTTTTGTAGGCGGTTCTTCCCCTCAGGCGTCGTGCGGGCTTGACCAACGGCCCATGGATTCTCCTCACGGGCGTCTGCGCGCCGAGAACGCGCTCGCACCGATCTGCCGTCCACATGGATCCGCGCGCCGACGTCACGCCGGCCGCCCCGCCTCCAGCCCGAGTGAAACCGGATGGACCGGCTGAGCCGCCAACATGCCGCGTGCAGCAGTGATCGCTGCACTTAAGCTCGGTTGCGGCCCCCGCAAGGGCCGCCGGTCCGATGCGCCTTGCGGCGCGCCGGACCGGTGGATCGCTTGGGCTCAGGCCGGCCGGGCGCCGGTGTGGAGGATGGTGCCCACATGCTCGCCGCGCAGGGCGGCGGTGAGCCGGCCGGGCACCAGGCCGTTCACCAGTTGCACCCGCTCGATGTGGCGGGCGGTGGCCATCACCTCCACCAGCGCCCGGTCGAAGGGTAGGGTGCCCTCGGTCCCGGCGAGGTCGGAGGCCTTCACCTCGCGGATGAGCTCGGCCGTGTCGCCGCCTTCGCCCTTCGGGTCGGCGGTGTAGAGCCCGTCCACGTCCTCGACGATGGTGAGGCCGGCGGCGCCCAGCGCATCGGCGAGCAGGAAGGCGCCGGTATCGGCGCGGTGCGGCGGGATGCGCGCGCCCGGGAACTCGTGGTGATGGTAGGGCGGGAAGGCGCTGCCCACCACCGCGCGGGCGGCCGCCAGATGGATCGCCAGCTGGCTCGCGATGGTCGGGTGCTCGATGTAGGAGACCCCTTCCGGCGCCAGCAGCGAGGCGAGGATGTGGCCGTTCTGCCCGGCCTCGCTGGCGGCGAGGGGCGCGAGCGAGCCTACCGGCAGGCCGAGGTCCAGGCCGACGCCGTAGAGGTGGCGGGCGCGGATGCCGGCGCCGGTGAGGATCAGCAGGCGGTGCCCGGGCAGGAGGCTGCGCAGCCCGTCGACCAGCGGCAGGATGGCCTCGCGGCCGCGGTCCATGATGGAGCGGCCGCCGATCTTCACCACCTGCAGCCAG
>CALMSN010000051.1 GCA_937872325.1 uncultured Xanthobacter sp.
TCTGTTGCCCGACTGGCGCTCGGAAGCCCTGTGTGACCGGATGCTTGGCGAGCACGTGGCGCTGGGCAGGATTCCCGGCGGCAAACAGAAGCTCAAATACCTTCTACACAGACATGTCCCGCAGGGGGCGATCCGAATGATGAGGGCGCGATGACGTATTATACCGACGAGAAGCAGGCCCAGATCGTGATCGCCCTGCTGAAGGCGCGCGGCATCCGGAATATCATCGCCTCGCCCGGTACGACCAACATGGCGTTCGTGGGTAGTGTCCAGACCGATCCGTTTTTTAACGTGCTTTCCGCGGTGGACGAGCGGTCGGCAGCCTATATGGCCTGCGGCCTTGCCTCCGAAACCAACGCGCCGGTGGTGCTTAGCTGCACCGGCGCCACAGCCTCGCGCAATTATATGCCCGGCCTGACCGAGGCATTCTACCGCAAGCTTCCGGTTCTGGCGCTGACCTCAATGCAGGGGCACGCACGCGCCGGCCATCATATTGCTCAGGTCATCGACCGCAGCAGCCAGCCCGTTGATGCGGTGAAGCTCAGCGTCGACCTTCCCGTCGTCAAGGACAAGGAAGATATCTGGGAATGCGAGATGAAAGTGAATCGCGCCATCCTGGAGCTGACGCGACGCGGCGGCGGGCCGGTGCACATCAACCTGCCCACCACTTACAGCCGCAACTTCACCGAGCTTCAACTGCCGCCTTATCGCCTGATCGACCGCATCACCATCGACGACGCCCGTCCCGCCCTGTCCGGCCGCGTCGGCGTGTTCATCGGTGCGCACCGGACCTGGACCGCCGAGGAGACCGCCGCGCTCGACCGCTTCTGCGAGGTCAACGACGCCGCCGTGTTCTGCGATCACACCAGCGGCTATCACGGAAAATACCGCATTCTCAGCGCTCTGGTCGGCGGGCAGGAGGGGGCCGACCAGTCCCGCGTCAAGCCTGATATCACGATCCATATCGGCGAAATTTCGGGAGACTACGAAATCTCGCCGTTGGTCGGCCACGAAGTCTGGCGGATCAGCCCCGACGGCGAGATCCGCGATACATTCCGCAAGTTGCGTTATGTGTTCGAGATGCCCGAGCAACGCTTCTTCCAGCTCTATTCCGAAGGTCCGGCGCGGCGGACCGAATTTTTCGAAACCTGCAAGGCGGTCCTGGAGGAAAAGCGGGCCAAGCTGCCCGAGCTGCCCTTCTCGAACCTGTGGCTTGCCTCGCAATTTGCCCGTCGGATTCCTGCCGGGTCTGTGGTCCACTTCGCAATCCTGAACAGTCTGCGGGCCTGGAACTTCTTTGATCTGCCGGCGGGCGTCCGCTCGGCCTCGAACGTCGGCGGATTCGGCATCGACGGCTGCATGTCCTCGCTGATTGGAGCCTCACTGGCCGATCCAGGCCGGCTGTTCTTCCTGGTGACCGGCGATCTCGCGTTTTTCTACGACATGAACTCGCTCGGCAGCCGCCATCTGGGGCCGAACGTGCGCATCCTTCTGGTCAATAACGGGAAGGGAGCCGAGTTTACCCAGCACGGGCACCCTGGATCCGACTTCGGAGCCGAGACGGACCGCTTCATCGCGGCCGGCGGGCATTTCGGCAATCAGTCTCGTGCGCTGGTGAAGGGATATGTTGAAGGGCTGGGGTTCGACTACATCGCCATTTCCGGCAAACAGGAAAGCGAGGCGGCCTTTGCCCGCCTGCTCGCCCCAGGAAAGCAGGCGCGCCCGATCCTGATCGAGGCCTTCGTGGATGCCGCCGATGAAAGCAGCGCCCTGCGGATGGTCAAGAATCTCGATCCAACCCGCAAGAGCAAGACCCGCCAGATCGCCAAGGACCTCCTGGGCGCCGAGGGGATCAGGGCGGCCAAGCGCATCCTGGGAAAATAGGGTGAGCGCGTATCCATGGCAGGATTGATCGTGCAGCCGGTGCTGTCGCCATCGGCGTGAGCAGGCTGCGGACAGGATTGTCTATGTGGGATCGCATCGGTCGCGGGGTTTCGATGTCGCGGCCAATGTCGGGGTGCTGCTTCTGATGGGGCAGGCCGCCGGACGGGGTGCAGGCCTGAGTGCTCTCGCAGGTCCGGACCGTGATGTGGCGGATGAAGGGAGACGAGGCGCAAGCGCCTGATGTCGAGCCGTGTTGGTCTCCTCACATTGCCGTTGAGCGACAATTAGCGTTGTGCGCCATGGGGCAAGACCGGTCCTGATCGACAAGCGCAACCTGCACAGTCCGGTGAAAGGCGGTCGTGGCCTGGCTGTTCGAGAACGTTCCGGGGCGGGCGTTCCGCCGCCTGCGCCGCTCCTGCGCGAGACTGTGCCCGCGCCGGGTGAGGCGAGGCGAGGAGATCGCGGCCGAGCTGGCGCCCCCCTTGGGGTCGGCAGCGTCGTCGACGGCAGCCAGCAAGTCTGGCCCTTCGAGTACCGGAGCCACTTGAACAAGCTGAGGGCTGCGTGAAGCCCATGTGAGGTTGTGCTGCATTGCGGCGCAGGACAACCTCGATTGGCCTGCGGCGTCTTTCCGACATGGCGCGACCTGTCGCAAGTCGTCTGGCCTACACGCCGAGGGCGCGATGGCCTTGAGCCGGGCGGTCGTCTTCCGGGGCGCCGCAACAACGCCGACGCCCGGGATCGCCTCACGTCTTGCCCTTGCGGGTCTTCATGTCGCTGGGCGAGACGAATTCCGAAACATTCAGCCAGTTTTCCGCCGGCTCGTCGTTGTTGAACCCGCGGCGCAGGTTGATGGGCTCGGCTACGCTTGCCGCAGGCAGGAAGCGCACCGACTTGCCGTTCGGTCGCTGCTCAAGTGAGACCTTCTGGTCGGCCAGAACGCTCATCTTTCGCCTGATTGTCTTATCTTTCCCGCGTCGTGGCGCCAAGGCCAGGGGGCGCCCACAGCCGCTCAGGTGCAATAGCCCGCCCGGGCAGGGGCTGGCAGAGACAGGCATAAGGGCAGGTGGATCCGCAAAAGAAGGCGGCGGCGGCCCTCTTTCAAGGTCGCGCCGCCGCCGGGAAGAAGGGATTTTCCATCGGCCCCTGCCTTCGATAGGTGCCGAGCGGGTTCGCTCAAAAGCCGCACCGGTTTCAGCAAAGGCCCATGAGGCAAGCTCACGGGCCTTTGGCCTTAGGCGAGGTCGTCGGTCGGTCTCATCGGGTGCGGAAGAGGACCTCCGCTTCGGCGATCTCGCGGGCGGTGCTGGCCCCGAGCAGCACGATGGTCAGAAACTTGGTCAGTTCGGTCGAGCCCGAATTGGCGACATAGATGATGTCCTTGTCGCGCATCACCATCTTGGTGGAGAGCAGGAAGCCGGTCGGCTCGCGCAGATTGACGGTATAGATGGTGGGGATCTTCCCTTCCGGCACGTCGCTCACATCCACGCCCATGCGGCGCAGGGTCTCGCGATCCTCGACGCGGAACATGAACACCGACTGCGGATCCGCCTTCTCGTCGTGCAAGCCCTCGGCCTTCGCCACGGCCTCGCTCAGACTGATGCTGTCGTCCTCGAAGGGATACTGGCCCTGCTTGCCGGTGGCGCCGAACGCCAGGAAGGTGCGCGGACGGGCGTAGACGTAGAGAGTGTCGCCGGGCTGCAGGTTGATGTTGTTCGAGGAGTCGCGGATCAGCCGGTTGAAGCTGATGGTAGCCTCCCGCCCGCCACGCTGCAGCGTGACGAACATATTGTAGCCCTTTTGAGCGCTGGTACCGTTGTTCCCGAGGGCTCCGGCGCGGCTGAGGGCATCGAGCACCCGCTCGCCGGCCGCGGTCAGCGGGAACTTGGCCGGCGCGATGACCTCGCCCAGCACCGTCACGGTGCTGGAGCGCTGCTCGCGAACCGACACCACCACCTGAGGGTCGATGGCCCGGTTCTTCAGCTTCTCGACGATTTCGTTCTCCACCTGCCAGGGCAGGCGGCCGGCGGCCTTGATCTGGCCGGCATAGGGCATCGAGATGAAGCCGTTGCGGTCCACCGTCTGGGTCGGGATGTCGACGAAGTTGCCGGCGCGGGAGGCGGCTTCCGCCGGGATGAACAGGCCGCCCGACGAGGCTTCGAAGATCGAGATGGCGACGATGTCGCCGGAGCCGATCCGCACGTCGGGGATCGACTTCTGGTCGTTGCGGAAGGTGCCGATCAGCCCTTCGCCGGAATAAGCCGAGAGCACGCTCACAACCTGGGCCGTCACCGGCACCAGCTTATAGTTCACTCCGTCGGTGTCCTGGGTGGCCTGACTGCGGATCTCCGTGCTGTAGGGGCCTGATGCAGAAAGGAAATTGCACGCCCCAAGGCTGCTTGCCACGGCCAGCGCGGCAATACCCTTGATGCAGTTCTTCACAAGCTGATGGCTCATACGCACAGAAACGACCTCCGCCCAAAGGACGAGAGTTCCTAACACGGCGATGTCGTGCAGGGGATCTGTAAACCTGATGTTAACCTTTACGCGGACGGTTTTGCGCTGCCCATGTGCCTCTGCTGCAACAGCGAAGTGGTATTATATAACTTTTTTCCAGGCAAAAAAACACCCACCTTCCACAGGGTAAGGTGGGTGTCGAAATCGCGGTATTCAGGAACCTGTCAGGTAGAGATCATGAATCGGTCCGCCCCCTCGAGCACCAGGCAGGTGAGGCGGCCGGTGGCATAGGCCCCGGTATCGATGTTGATTCGGTTCGACAGGACTTCCGGCTCCTTCGACGGGGTGTGGCCGTGCACCACGCAATGGCCGAAGGACGACTGGTGGTTGAGGAACTCCCGGCGGATCCACATCAGATCCTCGCGGCGCTGGGCTTCCAGCGGCAGGCCCGGGCGCACCCCGGCATGGACGAAGGCGTAGTCGCCGCAGGCAAACCGCACCGGCAGCTCGCGCAGAAACGCCACATGCTCCGGCTTCACCGCCTCGCGCCATTTCTCCCACATGGCGGTCTCGTCGAGATCGCGCAGCGGGCCGATGTAGGAGGCGACAGTCTCCAGACCGCCCATGCGCAGCCAGCGCCCGAAGTTGCCCGGTGAATCGAGGGCGTCCGCCATCACCGCCTCGTGGTTGCCCGAAAGGCAGATCATCCGCCGGCTGCGCCGCCGCTCGATCAGCGTGTCCAGAACCTGGGCGGAATGGCTGCCGCGGTCCACATAGTCGCCGAGATAGATCTCGATGACCTCGGGGCCGGGATGGGTCGCCACGTCCTCGTCGATGGCCGCCTGCAGGCGCTGCAGCAGGTCCAGCCGGCCGTGGATGTCGCCAACCGCATAGATGCGCAGATGATCGGGAACGAGGGGAATCTCAGGCATAAAGACATGCCCGCTGAGCGTGGCCGGATGAGTCTTCATTAGCATCATGTCCGGACACCTTCCTGCGCCAACGCCCCGTCTCGACCCCCCGACCGAGTTTTGTAAAAATTATCATGCACCGCGGCGATTTCACCAGAGCTTTCGTTGCGTCGCAGCAAAATTTCTGCATTTTCGCTGCGGTGCCCTATCCCGATACATTCACGCAGGCGGCGTCGAAACAAGCGCGGCGCGTGCGTCGCCGCGTCCCGGCGTTATAATGGCCGTTCCTCAAGGAGGCATCGCTCCCCATGGCGTCGGCGCTCACGCTTGACTGGCTGTCCCGTCTTCTCGCCTTCGACACCACCAGCCGGAACTCCAACCTCGCTTTGGTGGCGGCGGTGGAGGCGTTCTTCTTCGCCCGCGGGGTGACGTTCGAGCGGGTGGACAACGTGCCGGAAGGCAAGGCCAGCCTGATCGCCACCATCGGCCCGCGCGATGGCGCCGGCATCATCCTGTCCGGCCACACCGATACCGTGCCGGTGGAGGGCCAGGACTGGACCGTGCCGCCCTTCGCCATGACCGAGCGGGATGGCCGGCTCTACGGCCGCGGCGCCTGCGACATGAAGGGGTTCCTCGCGGTCTGCCTCGGCCTGGTGCCGCAGATGCAGGCCCGCCGGCTGGCGAAGCCGATCCACCTCACCCTCTCCTATGACGAGGAGGTGGGGTGCCTCGGCGTGCGCCCGCTGCTCGCCCACATGATCGCCGCCGGCTACCGCGCCGAAGGCTGCATCGTCGGCGAGCCCACCTCCATGCAGGTGGTGGTGGCCCACAAGGCCAAGCATGCGCTGGAGGCCTCCATCACCGGCCGGGGAGGGCACTCGTCGCGGTCGCCGGAGCTCGCCAATGCGGTGGAGGCGGCGGCCTTGCTGTCGGCCCGCATCGTCGACCTCGCCGATCGCCTCGCCCGCGAGGGCCGGCGCGACCCGCTCTACGACATTCCCCATTCCACCGCCCATGTGGGGGTGATCGCCGGCGGCTCGGCGGTGAACATCGTGCCCGAGCACGCCCGCGTCGAATGGGAGGTGCGGGCCCTGCCGGAGGACGACATCGACGCCCTCGTCGCCGAGGTCGAAGCCTATGCCCGCGACGTGCTGGAGCCGCGGCTGAAGGCGCGGGCGCCGGAGAGCGCGATCAAGATCGCCCGCATGTCGTCGATTCCGGGCCTGGCGACGGCAGCCGATGCCCCCATCACCACCCTGGCCAAGCGCTGGGCCGGCCGCAACGACCACGCCAAGGTGGCCTACGGCACCGAAGCCGGCCTGTTCGACGGGCTGGCCGGCATCCCCACCGTGGTCTGCGGTCCGGGATCCATCGCCCAGGCGCATCAGCCCGACGAATATGTGGAACTGAGCCAGATCGACGCCTGCGAGGCCTTCGTGCAGCGGGTCATCGATCATTGCGCGGCGTAAGGGGCCGGCGGCCGCGGGGCGCCTCTTCGCGTGCGGTTCGGCGCACCGGCCCGACGCCTGCGAGGCGTTCGCGCAGGGGGGCATCGATCCTTGCGCGGTGTGGTGCGCAGGGGATGCCGCTTCGCGTGGAGAAAAGGCGTCAGGTCACGACCCTGGCGGGCTTCACGCGAGCCAGTCGGCGCGAAGAATGATCTAATAATTTAATTTTAGAGAGTTTTTTTACCAACGCCAAAGGCGCTCTAGCGGGAGAGCGCCACCTGCTGGCCGCTGTCGCTGAGCGTGCCCACGTAGCGGTTGGCGCCCGCCGGCCGCAGCCGGGCGGTGACCTTGCCCTGGTGATTCTGCAGCACGATGTCGGAGCCCATGGTGTCCCAGCCCTTGGTCATGAAGATCTCGCTGGGGCAGGAGACATCCGCCTGGGCGGCCATGCTGCTGAAGCCGCGGCTGGTGGACAGGGTGAGCGGGCACGACATCCGTCCGCCGTCCCAGCCGAAGGTCCAGGCGCCGGCGAGCTGTTCCTTGGCGGCGCTCGGCGCATAGGCCGAGCCGCCCGGGTTGGCCGGAGGCGGGGTGAGGGGAACCGTCGCCGCGGTGCGGGTGGTGATGGCGCCGGCGGCGGTTTCGGCGGCGGCCGGGGCAGGGGAGGTCTCCACCGAGCCGGTGGGGGCGGAGAGGACGCGGTTGGCCTCGGCGACGGACGGCTTGGCGCCGAACCCGTCGAGCTCGGTGCTGCACCCGGCAAGGCTGATCCCACAGCCCGCCGCCAGCACCAGCGTCCCCGCGACCCGAACCAGATTCATCCAGTGTCTCCACCCGGCGGGCGATGCCGGCGGCGGCCATTTCCGCCGCGCCGTCCTCGCTCGCCCTCGCGTTTCCCGCCCGGTCCTGTTTCGGCGAACCGGCTCGCCGGTCATAGCCGGCCAATAAGTATCGCACAGTTTCGGCAGATCGTGGCAGGACAAAGGCTCTATAGTATCAAGATACCACGTCGGGAGCGGCCCATGGACGCAATGGTTAAGTCGGGGTATCAGCCTCCCATGCCCGCCGCGACGCTCCTGTCCGGAGCGAAGCCGGTCTGCCGGCCCGTTCCCGACGACCGCCGTTCCCCGCGAGGCCGCGCCAGCCCGTCGCCGACCCGTCGCATCTGCCCGAAGGACCTTTGTCCATGGTGACCATGCTCGATCCCAGGACCCTGACCCTCCTCGTCACCGGCGCGACGTCGGGCATCGGCGCGGCGACCGCCCGCCGGTTCGCCGATGCCGGCGCCCGCATCGTGGCCGTCGGCCGGCGGGAAGATCGCCTCGCCGAGCTCAAGGCGGCCTACGGCGAGCGGGTCCACACCGTGATCCTCGATGCCCGCGACTGGGCCGCCACCCAGCAGGCGTTCGAGAACCTGCCGGCGCCGTTCGACGCCTACAACGTGGTCTTCGCCAATGCCGGCCTCGCCCTCGGCCTGGAGCCGGCCCATGAGGCGAAGATGGAGGACTGGCAGACCATGGTGGACACCAACATCAACGGCCTCATCTACACCGTGCGCGCGAGCGTGCCGGCCATGGTGAAGCGCGGCGAGGGCCATGTGGTGTTCACCGGCTCGGTGGCCGGCGACTATCCCTATCCGGGCGGCAACGTCTACGGCGGCACCAAGGCCTTCGTGAAGCAGTTCGCGCTCAACCTGTGGGCGGACCTTGCCGGCACCGGGGTGCGGGTGACCAACATCGAGCCCGGTCTCACCGAGACCGAGTTCTCGATGGTCCGCTTCGCCGGCGACAAGGGCGCGGCCGACAAGGTCTATGCCGGCACCGCGCCGATGACCGGCGAGGACATCGCCGAGCAGGTCTTCTTCGCCTGCTCCATGCCGCGGCACGTCACCATCACCCGCATCCAGGCCATGGCGGGCCAGCAGGGCTTCGGCCCCTTCGCCATCAAGCGGAACCCGGCCTGAGGCGGTGGCCGGGGCCGGCGGGGCGGCGGCGGCCGCGCGGGGGCGGGCGGCATGAACCTGCCCAACACCATCACCCTTTTCCGCATCGCCTTGGTGCCGGTGGTCGTGTGGGCCATCGCCTCCGGGGAGACGCAGCTGGCGTTCTGGCTGTTCCTGGCGGCCGGCCTCTCCGACGCGCTGGACGGCTTCATCGCCAAGCATTTCCATATGCAGAGCGAGCTCGGCGCCCACCTCGACCCGCTGGCCGACAAGGCGCTGCTGGTCTCCATCTACGTCACCCTGGCGGTGGTCGGGCTGATCCCGCGATGGGTGGCCATCGCGGTGGTCTCGCGCGACGTGATGATCGTGGGCGCCATCATCCTGGCCATGGTGATGGAGAAGCCCATCGTCATCCGCCCGCTGCTGGTGTCGAAGATCAATACTGCGGTGCAGATCTCGTTCGCCGCGGCGGTGCTGGCGCTCACCGGCTTCGGCATCGCGGCGCCGGGGCTCATGGGCGTCGGGCTGGTGGCGGTGGCGGTGTTCACGGTGGTCTCCGCCGCGGCCTACCTGGCGGAATGGGTGCGGCACATGGCGGCGTGAGCGGGATACCGCGCCGGTGAGCGCAACCTCGGCTTGTTCCGCCGGGCGCAAGTCGGCACAGTGCATGCAGACGCCGGTGCGAGCCGGAGCGGGCCGGCGCAGACCACGGGCGCCGGCAAGGGCAACGGTGCGGGAGACGGAATGCCGAACAAGGTCCAGCTGCGCTTCTGGGTTGCCGCCCTGGCGGTGCTCGTCTTCATGCTGTGGCTGCTCGGCAGCATCCTGCTGCCGTTCGTCGCCGGCCTCGCGCTCGCCTATTTCCTCAACCCGGTGGTGCGCCGGCTCGAATATCTCGGCGTGGGGCGGATCCCGGCCGCCCTGGTCATCGTCGGCATCATGCTGATGGTGGTGGTGCTGTTCTTCCTGGTCGCGCTGCCGCTCCTCGCCTCGCAGATGTTCGAGTTCATGCAGCGGTTGCCCTCCTACGTCGCCCGCCTCCAGGGGCTGATCACCGAGGAGAACCGCGAGTGGCTGAACCACATCGTGGGCGACCGCATGCCCGACATGCAGCGGTCCATCTCCGAGCTGATGACCCAGGGGGTCAGCTATCTCGGCGGGCTCTTGTCCTCGGTGTGGTCGGGGGGGCAGGCGCTCATCTCCATGTTCGCCCTCATGGTGGTGACGCCGGTGGTGGTGTTCTACATCCTGTGCGACTGGGACGACATGGTTGCCTTCGTCGACGGCCTGGTGCCGCGGCCGCATCGGCCGGTGGTGCACGAGCTCGCCCGCGGCATGGACAAGGCGGTGGCCGGCTTCGTGCGCGGGCAGGCGCTGGTATGCCTGATCCTCGGCTCCTTCTACGCCATCTCGCTGACCATGGCGGGGCTCAATTTCGGCCTGCTGATCGGCATCGTCTCCGGCCTCATCACCTTCATTCCCTATGTGGGCTCGCTGACCGGCTTCGTGCTGGCGCTGGGCGTGGCGGTGGTGCAGTTCTTCCCGGATTGGTCGATGATCGGCATCATCGCCGGCATCTTCCTCACCGGCCAGGCGCTGGAGGGCTATGTGCTGTCGCCGAAGCTGGTGGGCGACAGCATCGGGGTGCATCCGGTGTGGTTGATGTTCGCCCTGTTCGCCTTCGGCTATGTGTTCGGCTTCGTCGGCCTGCTGCTGGCGGTGCCGCTTGCAGCCGTGATCGGCGTGCTCTGCCGCTTCGCGCTCCGGCAATACCTCCCCAGCA
>CALMSN010000052.1 GCA_937872325.1 uncultured Xanthobacter sp.
ACCGTCAGCTTCGCGTCGCCGCGCGCCGGCAGGGTGTCGTCGTCGAGCTCGATCCCGGCCCGCACCGCGCGCTCCAGCAGCACCAGGCCGCGCGGCACGATCTCCGCCGCCCGCGCGGCGAGCGGGACGATGCGAGTGGCCGGGCCGACGCAGACCATCACCAGGGGCAGGTCGTCCGATAGCGTCAGGAGGCGGTCGGTGCGCAGGCGGTGCCGGGCGCCGAAGCCCGCCCTGCTGCCGATCGACTGCCCGCCTTGCCCGCAGGCGTTGCCAACAAGCCCGACGAGACTGCTCAGCCCCGGGATGTTCGCAATACGGTGGCAACGGGAGAGGCCGCGCGTGCCGGGACGCCGAACGCGCTTGCGCCCCGCACCGCGCGCGCCGTTTCCGCCATCGGGCTGGCGCGTGAGGAAGCGCGCGGGCACATGGCCCGCTTCTACAAGCTGCAGGCCGAGCACTACACCACCGACACGACGCCGTGGGGCGACATCAAGGGCTACGAGCAGTTCGCCAAGATCTTCGCCAACATGCGCCTGATGGGCGATCCCGCCCGCGCCAATATGGTGATGGCCCTGATGGGCGTGCTCCGTGGGCCGATCATCAGGGTGCGAATGGCCGTGGTGGTCATGGCCATCGGGCCGGGCCGCGGCCGGCCGGGGGGCACCCGCCTCCAGAGGTGCGATGGAATAGCCCAGCGGCGCAAGACGTGCCGCCAGCCCGTCGAGATCGTCGGGCGCAGCGTGATGCACCGTCAGCGTCGCGGCCGTGACCGAGACCGTCACCTCGACAACCCCGGGCAGACGCCGGGTCGCGGCGTCGATCTTGGCCGCGCAGGCGGCGCAATCCATGCCCGAGACACGGAAGCGGGACTGAATCTGCGGAGCGTTCATTCCAGGGCCTTCTGTTTGCACGCCCGGCACCCTAAATCCTCCAGCGACTAGAGGAGCAACCCCCATGCCCGACTTGGTCCCTGAGCCCGCATCGGCGCCGCTCATCGACGTGCCGATCGGCGCCGCCGCCCGGGCCAGCGGGGTGAAGGTGCCGACCATCCGCTTCTACGAAGAGGCGGGCCTGCTGCCGCGGCCGCCCCGCCGCGCCGGGAACCGCCGGCTCTACGGGAATGCCGAGATCAAGCGCCTCAGCTTCATCCGCCACGCCCGTGAGCTTGGCTTCGACATCGAAACCATCCATTCGCTGCTGGCCCTTCAGGACCGGCCGGAGCAATCCTGCGCCGCGGCAGACGCCATCGCCGCCACCCGGCTTGCCGAGGTGCGTCGCCGGATTGCGGCGCTGAAGGCGCTGGAGGCGGAGCTCGACCACATGGTCCGCGCCTGCGCCCACAGGCATGTGGCAGAATGCCGCGTCATCGAGACCCTGGCCGATCACGCCCAGTGTCGGTTCCATGCCGAGGAACGCAATGCCGGCGTCCTGGGGGACAGGGAGCCCTGACGCCATCCCCGGCTGCAGGCGTCAGCAACCCGCTCGGCCCGTCCCGGCGCCAAGGCTGGAGGGGTCCCGCCAGCGCGCCGGAAGCCGCCTCCAGGGCTTGTCGGCGTGCGAAGGGCACCGGATCGGAGCGCGACCCGACCCGGTCGAGCCCCCTCCAATGACCGGGCGACCCCTTTCGAGCAACGCTCTTCGAAAAGCCGACGGCCTGCGGTGGATCTCGGCCGGGGGCTGGCGGCCTCGGGCGCAAGTCCTATATGGCGGTGGTGCGACGGACCGGGATGCGCCCCGGAGCGGTGGCCCTGCTCCTACGATTATTCCGCCGCGCGCGCATCCGGCAGCCCAGAGGTCGTCCATGTCGAAGCCATTCACCGCCTCCGTCTCGCATCGCCTGGGCCAGGAGGAGGCGACCCGCCGGCTGCAGTCGGGCCTTTCCACGGTGCGGGAGCGCTTCGGCCAGCACATCACGCTGGTCGAGGAGACATGGACCGGCAATCACCTCGACTTCCACATCGCCGTGCTGGGCCAGAACGCCCGCGGCACCGTCAACGTGGCGGACGACGCGGTGCATCTTACCGTGGAGCTACCCTTCCTCCTCAATGTGATGGCCAACAAGGTGAAGGGCCTGATCCACAAGCAGACCACCTTGATGCTGGAGAAGAAGTGAGGCTCAGCAGGCCCGCATCACCAGCATCAATGTATCCAGCCGGAAGCTGCCATCGGCCTCCACCGCAAACCGCCGCACCACTTCTTCCGGGGCCCCCGCCTGCAGCGCGCGAATGGCCGCGACGTTCAGGTCGCTGGTGCCGATGCGCGTCACCCAGGAGGAAAACTCCAGGTGGATGCGAAAACCTTCGGCCCGCTCGACCGTGAAGCCCGCGTCGGCGGCGAAACGCCGCCACTCCGCAGGCGTGTAGTCGCGCACATGGGAGGGATCGCGCAGCAGCTCCACCGTCTGGAGAAAGGTGTCGAACAAAGGTTCTGCCGGCGCGACCGCATCGATCATGACGCACAGCCCGCCCGGCCGCAGCACCCGCCGTGCCGCCGCAAGCCCCGCCGGCACGTCGCGCCAGTGATGGGCGCTGAAGCGGGACACCACGGCATCGAACGCGCCGTCATCGAAGGGCAGCGCCTCGGCCACCCCTTGCCGGCAGGCGATGTTGCCGAGCGCGCGCCGCACCGCCTCGGCCGCCACCGCCGCCAGCATCCGCTCCGACAGGTCCAGAGCGGTCACCGCAGCGCAATGGGGCGCCGCGGCAAAGCTTACATGACCGCCGCCGCAGCCGAGGTCCAGCAGCCGCGCCGGACGCTCCGCCTGCAGCAGCGCCGCCAGGGCGTCCAGATCGGCGCCGGCGGCGTGCACCGCGCTCGCCACATAGGAGGCCGCCTGCGGCCCGAAGCGGGAGTCCACATGGTCCTCATGCGCCCGACGCGGCTCTGCCGCGGTCCCCGCCGTCGTCCCCATGTCCGCTCCTCCGCCGCAATCTCGATACCATTAGTGTTCCGGAGGAACGTTCGCAATACAATTGTTCTTCTTTCGTTCTTGCGATGCTGAAAGACCTGCGCTAGCGTCAGAGAAATGGGCTCCTCGATGGAGGCAAGGCGGTGATCCAGCGGGTGGCGACGGTGGCGTTCGAGGGCGTCGAGGCGCGCCCGGTGGACGTGCAGGTGCATGTGGCGGCGGGGCTGCCCGCTTTCACCATCGTCGGCCTGCCGGACAAGGCGGTGAGCGAGGCGCGCGAACGGGTTCGCGCGGCGCTGATCGCCTCGGGGCTGGCCCTGCCGGCCCGGCGCATCACCATCAATCTGGCGCCGGCGGACCTGCCGAAGGAAGGCTCCCATTACGACCTGCCCATCGCCCTGGGGCTTATGGCGGCCATCGGCGCCATACCGGGGGATGCGCTCGCCGGCTTCACCGTGGTGGGCGAGCTCGCGCTTGACGGCTCGATCGCGGTGGTGGCCGGGGTGCTGCCGGCGGCCATCGGCGCCAATGCCCGCGGCCACGGTCTCATCTGCCCGGCAGCCTGCGGCGCCGAGGCCGCGTGGGCGAGCCCCGACATGGAGATCCTCGCCCCGCAATCCCTCGCCCAGCTCGCCAACCATGTCACCGGCCGCCAGGTGATGTCCCGGCCCAGCCCGCGGATGCGCACCGCCGGCGCCGGCGGCCTCGACCTGCGCGACGTGAAGGGCCAGGAGACGGCGAAGCGGGCGCTAGAGGTCGCCGCGGCGGGCGGGCATAACCTGCTCTTCGTCGGCCCGCCGGGTGCGGGCAAGTCGATGCTGGCGCAGCGCCTCCCCTCCATCCTGCCCCCGCTGGCTCCGGCGGAAATGCTGGATGTGTCGATGATCGCCTCGGTGGCCGGCGCCATCGAGGACGGTGCCCTGGTAAGCCAGCGCCCCTTCCGCGCCCCGCATCACTCCGCCAGCATGGCGGCCATGGTGGGCGGCGGCGCCAAGGCGCGGCCGGGTGAGGTGTCGCTCGCCCACAATGGGGTGCTTTTCCTCGACGAACTGCCGGAATTCTCGCCACAAGTGCTCGATTCCCTGCGCCAGCCGCTCGAGACCGGCGAGGTGCTGATCGCCCGCGCCAACCACCGGGTCAGCTATCCCGCCCGCTTCCAGCTCATCGCCGCCATGAACCCCTGCCGCTGCGGGCGGGCGGGCGAGGCCGGCTTCAGCTGCAAGCGCGGGCCACGCTGCGCCGACGATTACCAGGCCCGGCTTTCCGGCCCCTTCCTCGACCGTATCGACCTGCATCTCGAGGTGCCGGCCGTCTCGGCGGCCGATCTGGTCTTGCCGGTTCCCACGGAAGGCTCCGCCGAGGTCGCGGCCCGGGTCGCGCTGGCGCGGCAGATCCAGCGCGAGCGCTACGCCGCCCTCGGCCGCCCGGATGTGCGCACCAATGCGGAGGCCGCCGGCCCCGTCCTGGATGCGGTCGCCCGGCCCGACCCGGCCGGCGCCGCCTTGCTCCGTGATGCGGCCGATGCCATGCGACTCACCGCCCGGGGCTATCACCGCGTGCTTAAGGTGGCGCGCACCCTGGCCGATCTCGACGGTAGCGAGGGCATCGGCCGCCGCCACCTCGCCGAGGCACTCGCCTACCGTGCCGCGACCGATCGATCGCGGGTCGCGGCGTGAAATCGACGGGGCACGTTGTCACACGGATGTCGGCTTACTATGTTCAAGCTTGCTCTCTGTTTGAGGGTGGGAGCACGGGCCGCGGTGACGGGGGTGGTCGCGCGCGGCTCTTGAGCTACCCTCCAATGTGCTGAACGGAGACGGATTCCTCCAGCCGGCGGAATCGGGTCCCGCGGGTCTTCTGGCCGGATCCGGCTGCGAAGGGGCCTCGCGGCGGCGCAAGGCGGGCAATGCTCGCGGGCTGGGGCAAGAGATCTCGCGTCGAGGATCTGGGGAAGGAGCAGGAGCCATGAAGCGCGGCGGGGAATTCGAGCCCGGCGTCATTATTCCGGCTCTGCTCGGCCGCGGGCTCGACATGGCCAGGGAGATGGCCAAAGGCGTTGCCAAAGGTATGACCAAAGGCATGGCCGCCGGCAAGCCGTTCCCCACCGGCGATGGCCTCGGGGAGGATGCGCCGAAGCAGCAGGTGGTGGAGCGTGGGCCGGCTCCGGCCAGCCTCGAGGATCCCTTCTCCTTCTTCGACCGGGCGCGCCTTCCGGGCAAGGCCGTCGGCCCCAAGGCCGCAACCGAGAAGCTGGTGGCGGACCTGCGTGCCTATTCCGGCATCCGCCATCGCGAGGCGGTGCCGCCGGAGATGGATACCCTGGTGCTCGGCCGGCTCGGCCCGCTGGAGGTCCGGCTGGCCCGCACCGCGCGCGACGTCCGCCGCGCCCAGCGCCTGCGCTACAAGGTGTTCTACGAGGAGATGTCGGCGCTGCCGGATGCCGCCGCACGCCTCGCCCGGCGCGACGTCGACAGCTTCGATGCCATCTGCGACCACATCTTGGTGCTCGATTACGAGGCCGGCCGCATGGTGCTCGGCCGGCGGAAGCCGAAGGTCGTGGGCACCTATCGCCTGCTCCGCCAGGACGTCGCGAACCGGCACGGCGGCTTCTACACCCAGTCCGAATTCAACGTGAGCCCAATCATCGAAGCCCATCCCGGGCTGCGCTTCGTCGAGCTCGGCCGTTCCTGCGTGCTCAAGTCGTACCGGAACAAGCGGACGGTCGAGCTGCTCTGGCACGGCGTGTGGACTTACATCCTGCGCAACCGCATCGACGTGATGTTCGGCTGCGCCAGCCTCGAAGGCACCGACCCGCTGGCCCTCGCCCTGCCGCTGTCGTTCCTGCACCACAATGCCCTCGCCCCCCAGGAGTGGCGTGGCCGCGCCCTTCCCGGCCGCTATGTCACCATGGATCGCATGGCGAAGGCGGACATCAGCCCGAAGGCGGCGCTCCAGTCCTTGCCGCCACTGATCAAGGGCTATCTGCGGCTCGGCGGCTTCGTGGGCGACGGCGCGGTGGTCGACGCCCAGTTCGGCACCACCGACGTGCTGATCGTGCTGCCGGTATCGGTGATCAGCCCGCGTTACGTGGAGCATTTCGGCCCCACCGCCAACCGCCACGCCATCTGATACCTGCCGCCTGGTCCGGATGATGCCGGGAGCTTGCAGCGGCACGACATAGGTGTCCTGCGCAGCGTCGCGGCAGGCCATCATGGCGCCGGTCCAGGGGAAGGCATCGGGATGCCGGTTGGCGCAGCACATGCCGGGGCGAAACTTGCGCTGTTCCTTGCGCTGGTCGCCAATGTCACCGGGCAGGCCTATCTGTTCGTGGTGCTGCCCGCCCTCGGGCGGCGGATGGACTTTCCGGACGTCGCCACCGGCGCCGTCCTCAGCATCTCCGCGCTGCTCCTGATCGCCGCGGCGCCCGCCTGGGGATATGTCAGCGAACGCATCGGACGGCGGCCGGTGATTCTCGCGGCGCTCGCGGGCGCCGGGCTGGGGCTGATCGCCTTCGGCCTCGTCACCGCCGCGCGCCTCGGCGGCGCCCTCGGCGCCATGCCGGCACTGGGTCTGGTCTTCGCCGCCAGGGCTTTCCAGGTGCTCTTCGTCGGCGGGCTGCTGCCGTCCGTCCAAGCCTACATGGCCGACATCACCACGCCGCAGCAGCGGGTCGGCGGGATGGGGCTGATCGGCGCCGCCTACGGGCTGGGTGCTATCGGCGGCGCGGGCCTGGCCTGGCGCACCGGCGGCAGCGATCCCGCGCTTCCCTTCTTTCTTGCGGCGGCGTTCGTCGCGGTCGCGATCGCACTCGTCTGCGTCCTTGCCCACGAGCCGGAGCGTCACGCCGCAGCCATGGGTGACACCCGGGATCGGCCGCTGGCCCGGATCTGGCCGTTCGTGGTGATCACCCTCACTGCCTTCTCGGCCTACGCCATCGTGCAGCAGGTGATGACGCTGCGGCTGCAGGACAGCTTCGGCTTCTCGGTCGAGGAGTCCATCACCCGGGCGGGCATGGGGCTGCTGGTCACCGCCCTGGCGATGGTGATCGTGCAGGGGGCCGTGGTGCGGCTGCTGGGATGGCAGCCGGAGCGACTGCTCCTCGCCGGTGCGGCGGTGGGGGCGGCCGCGGTGCTGGTGTGCGGGCTGGTGCGCAGCTACGGCGAAACCCTGGCTGTTCTGGCCGTGTTCGGGGCGGCGCTGGGGCTGATGCTGCCGGGCAACCTCGCCTGCCTTAGCCTGCGGGCCGGGCCGGGCGCGCAGGGCAAGGCCGCCGGGATCAACATGATGGGACAGGGCCTGGGGCTGGCGGCCGGACCGCTGGCGGGCGCCGCCCTCCACCAGGTCTCGCCGCTCGCCCCCTTCGCCGCGGCGGCGGTGCTGCTGGTGGCCGCGACCGCGCTGGCAGCCGGGGCGGGGCGGCGACGGGCGGCGCCAGACACGGCCTGAGGCCATCCACCCCGGCCTGCGACCGAAGCCAGGCGGGTGATGCTCAAGCACCGCACCCGCTCGACCGAAGGCCCGGCGGACGGGCGTACGGCGGCACGGCGCCCGAACCGGCTCGAGCCAGAATCGCAAGGCCGGCCCTTCGCGCCTCCTTGACGCCCGGGGCATCGAAGGCGCGGTACGCGGTGCCGACTATTGCCGGAGGACCAAGAAACCGCCGCCAACCTTCCCGGCAAGCCGTTACTGCTCGTTGCGGTAGCGGGCGAGGATCTCCGGATCGAGGACGCGCAGGTGGCGGTAGCGGGTGTCGAT
>CALMSN010000053.1 GCA_937872325.1 uncultured Xanthobacter sp.
CTGGCCGGGGCGTGGGGACTGGTGAGCCTCGCCGGCCTCATCCTGCCCTACCTCCTTTATCCCGGAGTGACCGGCAGCAGCCTGTCCGCCGCCTTCGGCTGGAACGCGCTGGCGGATGCGGCCTGGCCGGTAGCGCTGGGGGCCATCGTGGCGGCGGGGCTCTATTTGCGGCCGCTGCCGGTGCCCGAGGTGCCGCCCGGCGACATTCTCGCCCTGGTTGAGCGGGGGAAGCCCCTGCTGGCGCCGGTGATGGCGGCGGGGCTGGCCCTTGACGGACAGATGCGCCGCTGGCCGGTGGCCGGCATCGCGCTGGCGCTGGTGGCGCTGGCTTTGGTGCTGGCCATGCGGGCGGCGTGATCGCGGGCGCGCGGCGCGGGAAGGGCTTTAGCGCTTCCAACAAAACCTCTTCGGTCGGCTGGCCGGGCCTTTTTAGGTCTCCTGCGGCGTTTCCGATCCGCGCTGATGCTTGCGTTATCGACTGGCTTCGGCGCCTGGGGGAGGCCCGAAAGTCCTGGCCACCCTCAGCCCAGTGGTTTTGTTGGAAGCTCTTAGGCCATCGGCCTCGGTCCTGGACCGGGGTCGATCTGGCGGCCCCCATCCCGGTCCGGGCTGGCCCAGTGGGGGCGTCGGTCATGCTCGCCCGTATCGGTGTGGTCGGGCGAGGCTCAGCGGGTGAGGCCGCCGAACCAGGAGCTGAAATAGCGCGCATAAAGCTCCGGCGCCTCCAGGTTCATGGAATGGCCGACCCCGGGCACCGCCTCGAACCGGCAATCCGGCATCACCCGCGCCATCTCCCGCAGGTCGCGTTCGGGAATGATGCCGTCGAGCCGCCCCCAGGCGATGAAATGGGGCTTCCTCAGCTCCGCCATGCGCGCCTTAAGTTCACCGGAGCGGTGCTCGGCGGTCAGGGTGTGCGGGGTGCCGAACCAGATGCCGTCGGAAACCGCGAAGGCATCGGCGACGATGCGCTCGAACAGCGGCCCGCGGGCGCCGGCATCGGGCTTGAGCCGGGCCGGCCCGCGCAGCAGAGAGGCCGGCTCGAAGAGGCTCGGGGCGGTGGAGGCCATGATCTGGCGGGTGAGCGGCAGGCTCTTCTTCATCTCGCCGAAGATCGCCGCCTGCTGCTGGGTGAAGGCGATGCCCTGCGGCCCCACCGGAGAGAGATGGAACACCCGGCCGAATCGCTCCGGCTGCGCCAGCATCATCCGGGTGGCGATGATGCCGCCGGTGGAATGGGTGGCCAGGTGGCAGTAAGGCACCCCCAGCGTGTCGAGGGCGGCGAGCATGTCGCGGGCATGCTGGGCGATGGAGTAATTGGCGAAATCGGCATCCGGGCGGGGCTTGTCGCTGTCCCCGCAGCCGCGCCAGTCGATGGCGATGGTGCGGGTGCCGGGCGGAAACAGCGGCGCGGCGCGCTCGATCCAGGCCTTGCTGGCCAGGTTGCCGTGGATGAACAGGACGCTGACCGGCCCGGTGCCGTACATGCGCACTGCCAGCTCGACCGCGCCGGCGCGGATGCGGTGGGAAGGACCGCTCATCGCGCCGGCCCCATCGTCACGGGTTGCATTCCGGCCGTGCGCCCCGCGGCCGGACCTGGGGTGATGTCTTGGACATCTGTCTGCATGGTGAAACCGTGCCTGTTGTGCAATGCAAAATCATGCCGGCGGGAAGGAGCAGGCAACTCTAGATGATATCTCTGTCTTGGCGATAGGCCTGGAAAAACAAAACATTTTTTCGCTCGCGAAGCCTATATCGTGGCGGCTCGTCATATATATGATAATTTTACATAAAATAATATATTAACTTTCTGATATTCGAAAACAATCTCAATCACATATTGATAATTGTGATATATTTGTCAAATATACATGAATAATATTTCAATATAGTTAGATATACTAAAATTGTTATATCGCCAATATGCGAGCTATTCGAATTATATGTATCTATTACGTCGGTGTTGAATGGCGGCTGATGTGGAGTTTGGGTGCTACTTTCTGCGAGCTATTGTGCGCCAATTCAGGCGGGAAACATTACAATTGCAAGAAGAGGCGGTCTCGGGATTGATTTTGGGTCCTGCTAGTGCCAAGTTTCCGCCGCCCTGGGGCCCATCCGGGCGTGTGTTCGTTTTGCGGTGCAAGCGCGCCGGGCATCAGGCCGCTGCTGCGGCGTGGTCCGTCCGGCGACGTCGTGGGGCCCGCATGCTGGAAAAGGACGTCTCCGTGGCTTTGTCGATGGACCGGATATCGCGCTGCACCACCAGGGCCCATGCCGGACATCGGCGCGTATCGCGCGGAACGGCCCTGGCGGCCGTGAGCTTGATTCTGGCCGGCTTCGGCCTCGCCGGGTGCGGCGGTGCCGAGACCGAGCAGGCCGCCGAGCCGCGGCCGGTGCGCACCGTGGTGGCCAGCAACCGCGCCGCCGACCAGGCGCGCTCCCTCACCGGCCAGGTGGAGGCGGTGAACGAGGCCTCCTACGGCTTCCGCATCGGCGGCCGGATCATCGAGGGGCTGGTGGACGTGGGCGACCGCCTGCAGCCCGGCCAGGTGCTGGCCCGGCTCGATCCGCAGAACGAGCAGAATGCGTTGCGCTCCGCCGAGGCGGCGGTGAACGCGGCGCTCGCCAACGTCAACCAGACCCGCAACCAGTATGAGCGCCAGCGCCAGCTCCTCGCCCGCGGCTTCACCCCGCGCGCGCAGTACGAGCAGGCCGAGCAGGCGATGCTCAACGCACAGTCCCAGCTTCAGGATGCCGAGGCCCGGCTCGAGATCGCCCGCGATCGCCTGGGCTACACCGAGCTGCGCGCCGACGCCGCCGGGGTCGTCACCCAGCGCCGCGCCGAGCCCGGCGAGGTGGTGCAGCCCGGCCAGCCTGTGGTCGTCGCCGCCCGCCAGGACGGCCGCGACGCGGTGTTCGAAGTGCCCGCCGCCATGCTCAGCGCGCTCGGCGGCAGCAATCCCGAGGTCAGCCTCGTGCTTACCGGCGACCCGGCGGTGCGCGCCACCGGCCGCGTGCGCGAGGTGGCGCCGCAGGCGGATCCGGTCACCCGCACGTTCCGGGTCCGGGTCGGCATCATCAACGCGCCGGAGCAGATGCGCCTCGGCTCCAGCGTGAGCGGCACCGTGGTGGTTGATTCCGGCCCGGTGATCGAGATCCCGGCCTCGGCGCTCACCCGCTTCAACGACAAGCCGGCGGTGTGGGTGGTCGATCCGGCCACCAAGATGGTGGCGCTGCGCAACATCGACGTGCTGCGCTTCACCCCCGCCACCGTCGCCGTCGCCGACGGGCTTAAGCCGTCGGAGATCGTGGTCACCGCCGGGGTGCAGGCGCTGCATCCGGGCCAGAAGGTCCGCCTGCTGGAGGGCGGCCTGTGAGCGGTTTCAATCTTTCCGCCTGGGCGCTGAAGCACCGCTCGGTCATCATCTACTTCATGGCGGTGGCGGTGGTGGCGGGGCTGATGGCCTATCGCAGCCTCGGCCGCGCCGAGGATCCCACCTTCGTCATCAAGACCATGGTGGTCTCCGCCGTGTGGCCCGGCGCTACCGTCGAGGAAACCTACCGGCAGGTGACCGAGCGCATCGAGCGCACGCTGCAGGAGACGCCGCAGCTCGACTATATCGAGAGCTACACCAAGCCCGGCGTCACCACCATCTTCGTGCATCTTCTGGGCAGCGCCACCGCGGCCCAGGTGCCGGACATCTGGTACCATGTGCGCAAGAGCGTGGGCGACATGGCCCACACCATGCCGCAGGGCATCCGCGGGCCGTTCTTCAACGACGAGTTCGGCGACACCTTCGGCATCATCTACGGCTTCACCGCCGACGGCTTCAGCCATCGCGAGCTGCGCGACGCGGTGGAGGGCATCCGCTCCACCCTGCTCAACGTGCCCGACGTCTCCAAGATCGAGATCCTCGGGGCGCAGGACGAGCGCATCTTCATCGAGTTCTCCACCCGTGAGCTCGCCGCCCTCGGCATCGACCGCGGCGCGGTGCTGCGGGCGCTGCAGACGCAGAACATCGTCCGCCCCTCCGGCGAGATCCAGACCAACGCCGAGAACATGGCGGTGCAGGTCTCCGGCGCCTTCAGCGGCGAGGAGGACGTGGCCAACGTGAACATCGTGGTCGGCGGCCGGCTGATCCGCCTGGCGGACATCGCCACCGTGCGGCGCGGCTTCTCCGATCCGCCGCAGCCGTTGTTCAAGGTCAACGGCCAGCCGGCCATCGGCCTTGCCATCGCCATGCGCGAGGGCGGCGACATCCTGGCCCTCGGCAAGAACCTGGCGCGCTCGATGGACCGCGTCACCGCCGAGCTGCCGGTTGGCATCGAGCCGCACCTCGTCGCCGACCAGGCGGTGACGGTGGACGGGGCCATCGCCGAGTTCATGGAAAGCCTCTGGCAGGCGATCGCCATCATCCTGGTGGTGTCGTTCATCAGCCTGGGCGTGCGCGCCGGCCTCATCGTGGCGCTGGCCATTCCGCTGACGCTGGCGGTGGTCTTCGCCATCATGCAGATCGCCGGCATCGATATGCAGCGCATCTCGCTCGGCGCGCTCATCATCGCCCTGGCGCTCATGGTGGACGACGCCATGACCACCACCGACGCCACCTTGAACCGGCTCGCCGCCGGCGACGACAAGGTGACGGCGGCGTCCTACGCCTTCAAGGCCTACGCCTTCGCCATGCTCGCCGGTACCCTGGTGACGGTGGCCGGCTTCGTGCCGGTGGGCTTCGCCGCCTCCTCGGCCGGCGAATACACCTTCACCCTGTTCGCGGTGGTGGCGATCGCGCTTTTGGTGTCGTGGTTCGTAGCGGTGCTGTTCGCGCCGCTGCTGCAGATCGCCCTGCTCAAGGCGCCCGACCGCAAGGACATCCCCGATCCCGATGCGCCGCCCACGGGCGTGCTCGGCATGTACAATGTCTTCCTCGTGGCCTGCCTCAAGCTGCGGTGGGTCACCCTGGCGGTCACCATCGGGCTGTTCGTGCTGTCGGTTCTGGCGCTGCCGCTGATCCCGTCGCAGTTCTTCCCGTCGTCGGACCGGCCGGAGCTGCTGGTCAACCTGTCGCTGCCGCAGAATTCCTCCATCTACGCCACCGAGCAAGTGGTCGCCGCGTTCGACGCCGAGCTGAAGGGCGATCCGGACGTCGCGCGCTGGAGCACCTATGTGGGGCGCGGCGCGATCCGCTTCTACCTGCCGCTGGACGTGCAGTTGCCCAACGACTTCTTCGCCCAGGCGGTGATCGTCGCCAAGGACGTGGCTGCCCGCAACCGGCTGCAGGCGCGGCTGGAGAAGATGCTGGCGGAGGACTTCCCCCAGCTGGTGACCCGCATCTCGCCGCTCGAGCTCGGGCCGCCCGTGGGCTGGCCGGTGCAGTACCGCGTCTCCGGGCCTGACGTGCAGAAGGTGCGCGACATCGCCTTCGGCCTCGCCGCGGTGGTGGCGAGCGCGCCGGACGCCCGGGCGGTCAACTACGACTGGATCGAGCCCGGCCGCCAGATCACCATCCGGGTGGACCAGAACGAGGCGCGCCTGCTCGGCCTCTCCAGCGATGCGCTGGCCGGAGCCTTGCAGACCGTGCTCTCCGGCATGCCGGTGACCCAGGTGCGCGACGACATCTACCTCGTCAACGTGGTGGCCCGGGCCACCGACGACGAGCGCGCCTCCCTCGCCACCCTCGCCGACCTCCAGGTTTCGGTGCCGGGCGGGCGCACGGTGCCGCTGAGCCAGTTCGCCAGCTTCGAGTTCAGCCAGGACCTGCCGGTGGTGTGGCGGCGCAACCGCGTGCCGAACCTCACCGTCCAGGCCGACACCGCCCCCGGCGTGCTGCCGGAGAGCGTGGTCGCCAATCTGGCGCCGAAGATCGAGGCGTTCCGCAAGACCCTGCCCGCCGGCTACACGGTGGAGGTGGGCGGCACGGTCGAGGAAAGCGCGTCGTCGCTCGCCTCGGTGAAGGCGGTGCTGCCGCTGATGCTGCTCATCATGCTGACCGTGCTGATGTTCGAGCTGAAGAGCTTCCAGCGCCTGATCATCGTGCTGTCGGTGGCGCCGCTGGGCCTCATCGGCGTGGTGGGCGCGTTGCTGGCCTCCGGCCGGCCGCTGGGCTTCGTCGCCATCCTCGGCGTGCTGGCGCTCATCGGCATGATCACCAAGAACGCGGTCATCCTCATCGGCCAGATCGAGGCCGAGCGGGCGTCCGGCAAGAAGGTGTGGGATGCGGTGGTGCGGGCCTCCTGCTCGCGCTTCCGCCCGATCATGCTGACCGCCATCTCGACGGTGCTGGGCATGATCCCCATCGCGCCGACGGTGTTCTGGGGCCCGATGGCGTTCGCCATCATGGGCGGCCTCCTGGTGGGCACCCTTCTGACGCTGATCTTCCTGCCGGCGCTCTACGTGGCCTGGTTCGGCCCGCAGACCGGGCCGGAAGGCGCGGCGGCGGACGAGCCGGCAGCGGCGGTCGCCGTCTGAGCGGCGGCCGGGGGTTTTAGATTCCGAGGACGTGCGGGGCGGCGGCGGCCGGGTGGCCGGGCCGTGTCGCGCATTGTGAAATGTGGGGAGTGCGATGGAACGCGAACCTGTGCTGGTCGATCTCGCCTTGCAGGGAGGCGGCTCTCACGGCGCCTTCACCTGGGGGGTCATGGACCGCCTGCTGGAAGAGACCTGGCTTGAGATCGAGGGGGTTTCCGGAACCTCCGCCGGCGCGATGAACGCGGCGGTTCTGGCGGCCGGCTACGCCGCCGGCGGGCGCGAGGGGGCCCGCAAGGCGCTCGACGCCTACTGGAAGAAGGTCTCCGAGGCCGCCCGCTTCAGCCCCTTCCAGCGCACGCCGCTGGACAAGGCGCTCGGCCGCTGGACGCTGGACTATTCGCCGGTGTTCAACATGGTCGACATGATGACCCGGATGTTCTCGCCCTATCAGTTCAATCCGGGCGGCAGCAACGCGTTGGCGCCGATCCTCGACGCCCAGATCAACTTCGATGACCTGCGCAACTCGCCGATCAAGGTGTTCATCACCGCCACCAACGTGCGGACCGGGCGGCCGAGGATCTTCCGCAATGCGGACCTCTCCCCCGAAGTGCTGATGGCCTCCGCCTGCCTGCCGACCCTGTTCCAGGCGGTGGAGATCGACGGCGAGGCCTATTGGGACGGCGGCTATTCCGGCAATCCGACCCTGGCGCCGCTGGTCGGCGAGCTGAAGTCCGACGACACCATCCTGATCCCGATCAACCCGGTGGAACGCCCCGGGACGCCGAAGGCGCCGCACGAGATCCTCAACCGCCTGAACGAAATCTCGTTCAACGGCGTGCTGATCAAGGAACTCTACATGATGGCGCTGCTGCGCCGGAACGCGTCGGCCCTCGTTGACGACAAGGAAGGCTGCGAGTGGGCGCGCATGCGGGTGCACATCGTGCGCAACCATGTGATGAGCAAGCTCGGCTATTCCTCCAAGCTGAACGCCGAGTGGGACTTCCTCAGCATGCTGAAGGAAGAGGGCCGCAAGGCGGGAGAGGAGTTCCTCAAGCTGCACGGGAATGACCTGGGCCATACCTCGACCCTTGATATCGACCAGCTGCTGTCGGAGCTCTGAACCATGGGACTTCTTGGCATCCTGGTCGGCCTGGCCGGTCTCATCTATTTTGCCTTCAAGGGTTCCTCCATCCTGATCATCGCGCCCCTGGCGGGATTGATCGTGGCGGCGTTCGCCGGTGAGCCCCTGCTGGCAAGCTGGACCCAGACCTTCATGCCGAACGCCGCCCAGTTCGTGGCGCAGTTCTTCCCGCTGTTCCTGCTGGGAGCGGTGTTCGGCAAGCTGATGGAGGATTCCGGCTCGGTCACCTCCATCGCCCAGTACATGACGCAGAAGCTCGGCTCGCAGCGGGCCATCCTGGCGGTGGTGCTGGCCGGTGCCATCGTCACCTATGGTGGCGTCAGCCTGTTCGTGGCGTTCTTCGTGCTGGTGCCGATGGCCATCGAGCTGTTCCGCACCGCCGGCGTGCCGCGCCGGCTGATGCCGGCGGCGGTGGCGCTCGGCACCACCACCTTCACCATGTCGGCGCTGCCCGGCACGCCCTCCATCAACAACGCGATCCCGATGCCGTTCTTCGGCACCACGCCGTTCGCGGCGCCGGGGCTCGGCATCATCGCCTCGGTGGTGATGCTCGGGTTCGGCATGTGGTGGCTGAAGCGGGCGGAGGCGAAGGCCCGGGCGGCCGGCGAGGGCTTCGGCGCCCTGGTGGCCGATCCCGGCGGCAGCGTCGAGCAGGCGAAGGAGGATCCGATCGTTCGCGAGCGGGCGACCACCTCGCAGGCCTTCGACCCGGCCGAAATCGACCGCTCGGACGAGACCGAGAAGGTCCCGCCCATCCTCCTCGCGGCTCTGCCCATCATCGTGGTGGTCGGGGTGAACCTGATCATGTCCTTCGCGGTGCTGCCGCGAATGGACGTGTCGTTCCTCGCCGAGGCGCGCTGGGGCGGGGTCACGCTGGCCGCGGTCGGCGGCGTGTGGTCGGTGATCACGGCGCTGATGGCGGCGATCATCACGGTGGTCGCCATCAACTTCCGCTCGGTGCCGGTGCTGCGCAAGACCATGGCGGCGGGCGCCAACGCCTCGGTGCTGCCGATCCTGTCGGTGGCGAGCCTCGTCGGCTTCGGCGCCATCGTGGCGGCGACCCCGGCGTTCGAGGACGTGCGCAACTGGGTGCTGGGCATCCAGGGCGGTCCGCTGGTCTCGCTGGCGGTGGCTACCAACATCCTGGCGGCGCTCACCGGCTCGGCCTCGGGCGGCCTCACCATCGCGCTCGACGCGCTGGGGCCCACCTACATGAAGATCGCCGGCGAGATCGGAATGGACCCGGCGCTGATGCACCGCGTGGCGGTGATCGGCTCGGGCACTCTCGACAGCCTGCCTCACAACGGCGCGGTGGTGACGCTGCTGTCGGTGTGCGGCGTCACCCACAAGCAGGGCTACCTCGACATCGTCATGGCGGCGGGGGGGGGTGCGCTCATCGCGCTGGTGGTGGTGATCGTGCTCGGTACCATGTTCGGCAGCTTCTGAGGTCCGAAGATGGAGTCCCTTCTGTCCCGGATGATCGTGTTCTCGCGCTGGCTGCTGGTGCCGCTCCTGCTCGGACTCGGGCTGGGGTTGGCGCTGGCGGTCTGCGTCTTCTTCGTCCAGCTCTGGCGCATGGCGATGCGGATCTTCGTCATCAGCGACGTAGAGGTCGTGGTGCAATTGCTGACGCTGATCGATCTCGCCCTCATCGGGGCGCTGATGGTGATCGTCATCTATTCCTGCTACGAGAACTTCGTCGAGAAGCTCCATCGCCCGGCGTCCTCGCGCTGGCCGAGCTGGATGTCGCGGATCACCTTCTCCGGCCTCAAGCTCAAGCTGTTCGGCACCATGATGGCGATCAGCGGCATCACGCTGCTGAAAGCCCTCATGAAGCTGGAGGTGAGCGTGAGCGAGTCGCAGGTGCGGTGGCTGGCGCTGGCGAACGTGATCTTCCTGACCGCGTACGCGGTGGTCGCCTTCACCGACCATTTCACCGGACAGAACGGCCACGGTCCCGACGATCCGGCCTAAGGCCACATCCCTCCGCCTGAGACGGAGTGCGCGACGGCCGGCCCTGTGCCGGCCGTTTTTGCGCGATGGCACGACAGTCGCGGCGCGGGCGTGCCGGGACGGGGCCCCGCAAAGCGGGGGCTTTAGCCGCCGGCCGGCGTGCGCGGCGATGCGGCATCCTCTATCAATGATGTCCAGGGCGATTTATCGATCAGGCCGGCGTCAATCCGTTCCGGCCGCGACCCGGGCACGAGCGCGCTGCAAACGATGACGCAAATGGTCCAGAGGAGGCGGCGATGGCGGTGACCTATCAAGTCGGGGGTCTGCTGACCTTCACCACCGCCATCCTGGTTTTCTTCGTCGGCTCGGGGCTCAACCGGCTGATCCCGGCGCTGCGGCGCTGGAACATTCCGGAGGCGGTGACCGGCGGCCTGCTGGCCGCGCTGGTGACCCTGCTCGCCTTTCGCGTGTTCGGCCGCGAGGTGGTGTTCGACCTGTCCGCGCGCGACATGCTGCTGCTCTACTTCTTCACCGGCATCGGCATCAACGCCCGGCTCGGCGACCTCAGGCGCGGCGGCCGGCCGCTGCTCATCCTGCTGGGGCTGACGGTGGGCTACCTGGTGCTGCAGAATCTGGTTTCCGCCGCCAGCGTCACCGCCCTCGGGCTGCCGCGGGGACTGGTGCCGCTGCTGGGCTCGGTCTCGCTGATCGGCGGCCACGGCACCACCATCGCCTGGGCGCCGCTGATCACCCAGCGCTTCGACCTGCCGAACGCGATGGAGGTCGGCATCGCCAGCGCCACGCTCGGCCTCGTCATCGCCTCGGTGGTGGGCGGGCCGGTGGCCGGCCTGCTCATCTCGCGCTTCAACCTGAAGGGCACCGAGCCGCTCGCCCCGCCCATGGTCGGCCTCCAGGAAGAGGGAAGCCTGCGCCCCGATGCCGACCGCATCACCTACGTCCAGGTTCTGCGCAGCCTGCTGGTGCTGAACGTGGCGATCCTGATCGGCTACGGGCTCGACGACCTGGTGGCCGCCACCGGGCTCAAGCTGCCCTTGTTCGTGGTCTGCATGCTGGTGGCGATCGTGCTCACCAACACCGTGCCCAGGCTGCTGCCGCAGGGCCGCTGGCCGGCCCGCACCCCGGCTTTGGCGCTGATCTCCGACCTGTCGCTGAAGATCTTCCTCGCCATGTCGCTGATGAGCATGCAGCTTTGGACGCTGGGCGGGCTGGGGCTGGCGCTGGCCGTCGTGCTGGGGCTGCAGACGCTGGTGGCGGTGGCCTACATCCTGTTCGTGGTGTTCCCCGCCATGGGGCGCGACTACCAGGCGGCGGTGCTCTCGGCGGGCTTCACCGGAATCGGCCTCGGGGCCACGCCCACCGCCATCGCGAACATGACGGCGGTCACCATGACCCACGGGCCGGCGCCCACGGCCTTCATCATTCTGCCGCTGGTCTCGGCCTTCTTCATCGATATCGCCAACGCGCTGGCCATCGGCTTCATGCTGCGCTGAGCCGGCCCTGAGCGCCAAAGGCGATCGCCCCGCCGGGGCGTCGCACGGGCCTATGCCGTTCGGGGCTCGCCGAAAAGGTGGCCCGATGCGCGGGAAGCGCGGGGGCGCCTGTCCCTCGGCCGCGGTCTCTCCAGGCCGATGCCGACGCACCTAATCATCTGAGGAGGCGTGGCTGGCTTGGCCGGTACGCCCGGGTTGACACGCGGGGCGGTCGGCAAAGGCCCGCGGCGCTCGGCACCGGTGCCCGCCGGCATCGCCGTTCAGGACCGAGGTTGATGGCATGACCCGTATCGGGTCAGCCGGCGCAGCACTTGCGCCGGCCGTGCCTCTTCGCCGGCCGCCGGCGAGGGCGGCTCAGCGCAGGCTGGCGGCGCCGGCGGTGAAGATGCGGATGGGGGCCGTCACCACGTTGGTCACCGCGCCGCCCACGGTCTGCACCGCCTGGGCGCCGGGGGGACCGTCGTCGGTGACGCTCTGGCCGGCGACCATCCGGTCGCCGATGAGGCGGACGATGTCGGGCTGGGTCGCGAACTTGGTGTGGTTGAGCGAATCCCCGCCCTGCAATGCGGTGAGGTCGAGCACCGTGATGCCGCGCGCCCGCTCCAGCCGGGCGGCGTATTCCGGCTGGCTGAGGTCGACCGCGCCGACCCGCTGAACCGAGCCGGCCAGGAAGCGCGACAGGCCGAGCGCGGAATCGTTCTGCGAGACGAAGATGGTGAATTGCGGCCGCTTCTGTCCCAGTTCCTGCATCTGCCGCTCGAAGACGTCGATGTCGAGATCGGGCGAGGCGAGCACCACGTTGCTGATCTTCGGCGGCACCCGGCCCTGCTTCAGGGCGATGTCGCGCAGCGCCTCCATGGCCAGCCATGCGCCCATAGAATGGGCCAGCAGCACCACCTCGTCCACCTTCGGGCTGGCGGCGGTGGTTGCCAGGACATAAGCAAGGTCCGAGCGGGAGAAGTTGGTGCTCTCGCGATCGTAGATGTATTCCGTCGCCCGCCCGCGCGAGGGCCAGGAGAACAGCACCGGCACTAGGTCGGCCCGGGTGTCGTGGACGAATTGGGCCAGCCGGAACACCGCCGCATCGAACGGGGTGTTGAAGCCGTGGACGAAGATCAGCACCCGCCGGCGCTGGCCGGGCAGGTTGCGATACCACTGGAAGGCCCCTGCCTTGTCCAGCGGATCCACCCGGGTGACCGTGAAGTCGCGGGCCGGGTCCGGCGGCATGCGCTGCGGCCACTGGATGGAGCCCACCTCGCGGTTGGGCGGGATGTTCACGACGATATTGGTGAAGGCCAGGGTGTCGCCGCGCTCGCCGGAGAACACGACGCCGGGCTGGTCGGAGGGGGCGCGGGTGGTGGCGGCGAGCAGGTCCACCTTGGAGCCCGGCTCGCTGCCGACGTCCACTGGCAACAGCGCGCCATCCGGCCGGCCGCAGGCCGCAAGCGCCAGCAGCATCGTCGCGGCGAAGGCCCGCGCGACGCGCCGGCCCATCCGCGGCCAGCGCGGTCCGGCCTTCGGCATAAGCGCCGCGTCATCCGTCCGGCCGATGTGCTCCATGTGCCCCCGATCCCGTCAGGACGTGCCTGCCATCGGGTAGACGTAGAAGATCCGGAGCGGGATGGAAACCCGCTGCCGATCAACGATCTGAACAGTTCCTTACAAGGCCGGGGCGGCCATCGCGCCGGCCCTCCGCATCTCGCTTTTGCACAATGAAGCTGTTAGAGCCGTGCCGTCGCAGCTTTGCCTGAGCCGGATCCGGCCGGGCCGCAGGGACGCGGGGGGCACCGGCGCTCCGCCCGGGGGGATCGTGTCGCCATGGCCGCGGATGTCTACCGGATCGATCTCTACCTGAGCGACATCCGCAATTTCTTCCAGGTGCCGGACGTCGACCCCTTCGCCGGCGACGACATCGACCTGTCCGGCATCGACCAGCTCATGGACGCGCTGAAGGCACGGCCCGACTGGCGCCGCACCGGGGTCGAGGCGGTGGTTCACCTGCCGGTGACCGCGGCCGGCGATCCGCGTGCCGCCCGGCTGCCGGCAGCCCTCGACCGCTACTGCCGGATCCAGAGCGAATATTCCCGGCGCAAGGTCACTGAGCTGCGGCTGGAGGGCCGCCATGCCATGCGGATGGGGGCGCTGTTCCTCGTCATATGCATGGCGCTCTCGGGGGTGTTCGAGAAGCTCGTCGGGGCCGAGGGCTTCCTCGGCCGGGTGCTGGTGGAGGGGCTGGTCATCGCCGGCTGGGTCGGCCTGTGGCATCCGCTCGACCTGCTGCTCTATTCGTGGTGGCCCTATGCGCGGGACATCAAGCTCTACGAGAAGATCAAGGCGATGCCGGTGGAGATGGCGTTCGATCGCCAGGCGCCGGGATCGGCCGAGGACCTGACGCGGCTGGCGCCCGTGGTGCGCGAGGAAAGAGAAGCATGAAGGCGTTCACCGGCGTCATCGCCGTCATTGCGATCTGCACCGCGCTGCTGTTCGCCCGCACCATCTTCGCCCCGGTGGCGTTCGCCCTGTTCGTGATCGCGGTGGCCTGGCCGCTGCAGCGGGCGCTGCAGGCGCGGATGCCGAAGATGCTGGCGGTGCTGATCACCGTGGCGGTTGCGCTCGGGGTGGTGTTCGCGGTGTCCTACCGCGTGGTCTGGGGGTTCTGCCACGTCGCCGCGTGGGTGGTGCAGAACGCCGCCCGCTTGCAGGCGCTCTATGGCGAGTTCGGCACCTGGCTGGAGCAGCACGGTTTCGTGCTCGGCACCGTGGTCACCGAGACCTTCGACATGCGCTGGGTGTTCCGGGTGTTCCAGGATCTCTCCGCGCGGCTGCAGGGGCTGGCGAGCTTCCTGGTGGTCACCTTCGTCTATGTGCTGCTGGGGCTGCTCGAGGTCGATGCCGTGGCCAGCCAGCTGCGGCGGATGAAGGCGCCCGTGAGCGGGGCCTTTCTCTCCGCCGCCTTCTCCGATACCGCGGCGAAGCTGCAGAAATACATGCTGGTGCGCACCTTGATGAGCGTCGCCACCGGCGCGGTGGTGTGGCTGTTCACCCTCACCGCCGGCCTGGAGCTGGCGCTGGCCTGGGGCGCGCTGGCCTTCGGGCTCAACTACATCCCGTTCCTGGGGCCGTTCGTCGCCACCCTGCTGCCCACCACCTTCGCCCTCGCCCAGTTCGAATCCTGGCAGATGGCGCTGTTCGTGTTCGTCAGCCTCAACGTCATCCAGTTCCTGTCGGGCAGCTACATCGAGCCGCGGATCGCCGGGGCGGCGCTGTCCATGTCGCCGTTCCTGGTGCTGTTCGCGGTGTTCTTCTGGGCGTTCCTGTGGGGCATATCGGGGGCGTTCATCGGGGTGCCGATCATGATCGCCGTCCTCACCTTCTGCGCCCATCACCCGGCGACCCGGCCGGTGGCCGACCTGTTCTCCGGCCAGCCGGCGCCGGAGGAGGCCCCGGCGGCCTGAGGGCAGCCCTGTCGGCCCCGGTGTCCGCCGCGGCCGACCGCCTATGCCGAAGGCTCGCGAGGATGCCTCATCGGCCATGGCTCAAGCCCGCGCTGCGCTTGAGCGCGACCTGCCCGCGACCGGTCGAGGACCGGGGCCGATGGCGTCATTGCGGCGGCAGGCCGGCGGCGATCCGTTCCAGCATGTAGGGCAGGAACGGGTTGGACGACATCCGCAGCAGCATCTGCGGTCCCACGATCAGCGCCCCGAACTCGCCGCGGGCGGCGATGTTGCCCAGTCGCACGCCGAAATCGTCCGCCGGGTCGGGCGTCAGGCCGTAGAGGCCGTCGTCGAGCGGGAAAGGCACCGCGATGTGCGACAGCGAGTACACGTCCGCGGGGTAGGGGGTGGAGAGCGGCCGCACCTCCTCGGTGGTGCTGCCGGCGGGGGTCATCCGGACCTCGGTCTGGGTGGAGCCGGCGGCCCGGTTGGTGACGATGGCGGCGCGGAACGGCCGCGGCGCCGGGGGCAGCAGGCGGCCCACCGCATTGTCGGTGCGGCTGGTCAGCAGCGAGTCGAAATGGCTGCCGCGATTGATGTCGAACAGCACCAGCTCGCTGCCGTTGTCGCTGAGGTGCCGATGCAGGGCGTCGACCACCGCCTGAGTGCTGACGGTGTGGTCCAGCACAGACTGGAAGGTCAGCACCGGCGGCAGCCCGGCGAGGCGGCCGGCGGTGAGGTGGCGCTGGATGTTGGCCTGCAGCGCCTGGGTGAGCTCGAAGCTCTCGCGCGCGGCATGCACCGGAAATGAGTTGTACTTGAAGGGGTTGAACTCGGGGATGATGTTCAGCCACGCGGCCCGGGCGAAGGCCGGGAAGATGGCCGGCACCGCGGCGAGCCCGGCGAAGCGGGCGAATTCCGTGACCCCCACCATGGGCGAGAGCAGCACGATCCGGGCGGGAGCCACCAGCTCCGGATCGTCGAGGGCATCGAGGGCGTGCATCAGCGCCAGCGCCGCGCCGTTGGAATAGCCGACGAGATGCACCGGCCGGTCGGGTCCCGCCCGGCGCCGCGCCTCGCGCATGGCGAGGCGGGTGGCGGCCAGCCAGTCCGGATAGTCGGCGGCGGTGAGGCCGCCGGGCACCGTGCCGTGGCCGGGCATGCGGATGGCGATGCCGAGGAAGCCGCGCTCGGCATAGAGCTTCGCCACGTGCCGCAGGCTGTAGGGGGCATCGGTGAGGCCGTGCAGGAACACCGCCACCCCCTTCATCTCGCCGTTGGGCTCGAGCACGTAGGTGCGGTTGAAGTCCTGGGCGAAGCGGCCGGGATAGACGGGGCTCTGCGCATAATAGCGGTTGAAGGTGCGCCGGTCCTCCTCGGGCAGCTTGTCGGTCACCTCCTGCCGCACCTGCGCGAACAGCGCCGCCTCGGCGGCCATGTAGCCGGCAAGGTCGGTGCGGTCGATCTCGGCGCGGGAGAGCTCGTCCGGCACGAAGGTGTGCCAGAGCGCCAGCGGATCGCTGCGATAGGCGTCCAGCGCCCGAACGGCGAAGACGATGAAGACCATGGTCGCCAGGGCGACCGCCATCCACAGGGTCAGCCGAAGCAGCCGTTGCAGGATCGCCATGGGATGTCACCGGTTGCGCGGGCCGAGGGCCGCGGGAGGTCGAATTCAGGTGCGCGGGTCAGGCCGGGGCTGCGGGCGCGGCGCGGGGGCCGCGCTCAGCGCACCCAGCGGCCGGGCACGAACACCCATTCGCCGCCGCGCAGGGTCCATTGCGGGCCGACGAAGCGCCAGCCGGGCCGGTCCTTCTCCCAGCGTCCCGCGGTCCAGACGCGGCCCTGGCTGGCAGTCCATCCCCAGTGCCCGGGCACCCAGATGTAGCCGCGGCGCGGCGCCGGGCGGGGCTCGTTCCTGGGCTGGGGAACCGGATTGAGCGAGGGCGCGGTGGAGCGCTGGCTCGGCGGGCGCCACTGCTGGGCCGCGGCCTCGCCCGCCGGGGCGAGGAGCAGGGGCAGCGCTGCCGCGGCGCACAGAAGGGGCATGGCGGCACGGCGGCCGACGAGATGGCGCAAGTTCACCGGGGGATCTCCTTCAACCGCCGTCGCGCGGGAGCCGGATCCTGCCCTGTCGAAACGCCTCGGCGGATCGATCGGAGTGCTGAAACCGTCTCTGTTCGACAAGCCAGGGTGCGATCGCGCGAGCACATGGAGCCGCACCGCGCCTCCATGTGCCGGGATCGCGCCCTGGTTGGGCGCCGGCAGGCCGGAGGCACCATGATTTGCCGGCGGATGCAAGCTGCATTCGCCCGGCCGGCGCGGGCCGCCGGGCCAGGACGGCGCGCGGCTCCCGGCAGTGCGGCGCTGCCGGGTGGATCGCGCGGCGCATCACATGGACGCGAGCCCGTCCGGGGGGCAGCCTGGCATGCGCCGCAGCTCCGACTTCGCGAGGGCGCACGCCGGGGCAAGGGTGGCACGGGCGTGGTTGCGGATCCGCTCCACCATGGAGGCGGATCGCACGGCGCATCAGATGCATGCGAGCCCGCCGGAGCGCAGCCCGACATGCGCCGCAGGTCCCGCCCCCGGCGAGGGCTCAGGCCGGGGCGAGGGCGGCGCGGGCGTAGTTGCGGATCCGCTCCACCATGGAGCGCAGGCCGTTGGAGCGCTGCGGGGTGAGGTGGCCTTCGAGGCCGATCTGGCGGAACACGCCGAGAATGTCGGTCTCCAGGATGTCCTCGGGCGTGCGGCCGGACACCAGGGTCAGCAGCACCGCCACCAGCCCGCGGACGATATGGGCATCGGAATCGCCCTGGAACTCCAGCACGGTGCCCGATGGGGTGCTCTTCTTCTCGCCGATCAGCCACACCTGGCTGGCGCAGCCCTGCACTTTGTTGCCCTCGTGGCGCTCGGCCTCGGGGAAGGGGGGCAGCGCCTTGCCGAGCTCGATCACGTGCCGGTAACGGTCTTCCCAATTGTCCAAAAATTCGAAGTCTGAAATCAGATCGTCGGCTTTCATCGCAGCCTGTCCTGTCCGTCGGGCGCCGCCAAACGCGGCCGCCCGGATCTCAACGCCCAGCCTGTGCAGTGCAACATAACCTGCCCCGCACATCCGGCCAGTGTAGCGCCGATCGGAGCGAAAGTCGTCAGGCGGGACGGCGCGGTGGCAGCGGCGGGGCGGCCGGGGCCGTGGGCGCGAAGGGCAGGGCCGGCGTGGCGGCGGGGGTTGAGGGCGGCAGCACCGGCTGCACGTTCTCGCCGCCGCCCCAGACCGGTTGCATGTCGTTGGGGGTGAGGGCGGCCGGCAGGCCGCTGCGCTGGGCCGGGGTGGCGGCCGTCGCCGGGAGGGGAGCGGCGGGCGCGGCCATGCCCTTGCCGGCGCCGGGGGCGCCGCCGGTGAACTCATAGACCCAGCGGAAGCCCGACTGCGCCTTTTCCACCACGTGCGTCACCATCTGCCCGCCTACGGCGCAGGCGTCGGGCTGGCGGGCGCAGAAGCCGCGGGCATCCGCCACCAGCGCCTGCGCGGCGCCGAAGGCGTCGAACACGCTCACGTCCCGCCCTTCCTGGCCCTTCAGCGCGAAGGGTAGCAGGACGAGAAGAACCACCAGCCAGAAGAAGGCCACGCGCAACAAGAAGAACATGAGTGTTTCCTGCAACGCCTCCCCGACGGGGAGTCATTTCCGCTCGATTTCCCAGGCCAGCCCCCAGGCCGACCCGGTGCCCACAGAAAGCGGGCAACGCAATATTACCAGAAGCGGGGTTGCTGCATGTCTGCTGCGCTGCAATACGCGCAGAGACTTTTCAAGACATCGTTAACGCTGCCGTCGTCGGGCGGGCGCCGCGCCCCGGGGCTTAGCTTTCGTTTAAAGTCTCGCATGCCAGCCTGCGACCGGTTTCGATACCGGGGCGGATGGCAAGGCCGCGCCGGGATCTCGTGCGGTAGGGCGCGATTCCGGGCAGGCCCCCAAGGCCCGCCCGGTGAGCAGCCCTCCAGGATCATGGATGGAGCACCCCGGTCCTCCTGCCGTAATGGCGGATCGGCGCTTGCTCCGGAGGAGGCGGCGTGCGGCACCTCGGCTCTGGCGGCCCCCTCCCTGAGGCCCGCGCGATGGACGAGCTTACGGATACGGACGACGCGGGCGCGCAGGCCTCCCTGCCGCGGCTCGCGGCGGCCGGGCGCATCACCGGCGCCGTGCTGGCGGCGCTGGGCACCCTGGCGCTGGTCTGCGCCGGCCTGGCGGCGTTCGCCCAGGCGTCCGGCCTCGTCCATGGCGAGATCACCGATTCGGCCATGCTGGCCGCCTACGGGCTCGTCTGCATCGCTCTGGCGGCGGTGGCCGCGGGCCTGTCCCGTGC
>CALMSN010000054.1 GCA_937872325.1 uncultured Xanthobacter sp.
AGGCGCAGCATGGCGGCCATCGGCTTCAGGCCGGGCACCCTCCCGATCAGCCCGGCGAACGGGCGCGCCGCCATCGCCGCCAGCAGCGCCAGGCGGAAGCGGGTGGGATAGGGCAGCACGTTGGCCAGCACGGCGCGCAGCATGCGGTCGGCGAAGGGGCGCCGATAGGTCTGCGCCACATGGGTCCGGGCATGGTCGACCAGATGCATGTAGTCGACGCCCGAGGGGCAGGTGGTCATGCAGGAGAGGCAGGAGAGGCACCGATCGATGTGCTTCACCTCCTCCGGGCCGGCGGGGCGGGCATTCTCCAGCATGTCCTTGACGAGGTAGATCCGCCCGCGCGGGCTGTCGAGCTCGTCGGAGAGCAGGGTGTAGGTGGGGCAGGTGGCGGTGCAGAACCCGCAATGCACGCAGGCCCGCAGGATGGAATCCACTTCCGCGATCCGCGGGTCGGCAAGCTGGGCGAGGGTGAAGTTGGTCTGCATGTCACGCGGGACCCGGTGCGAGCAAAATGACGGCGCAGCGCGCCCGCGGCGGAGCGAGGGAAACCGCGTCCCCCATCTCAGACCCCCGCATGCATGCGGCCGGGGTTGAGCACCCCGACCGGATCGAACGCCGCCTTCACCCGGCGGCTCAGCGCCGCCAGCCCCGGCTCCTGCGGCTGGAAGACCGCGGTGCGCAGGCGAGCCTCCTCCGGGGCGCGGATGAGGGTGGCGTGGCCGCCATGGGGAGCGAGGGCGGCGCGGACCGCCTCGGCCGCCGGATCGGGCCCGGGCAGCGCCAGCCAGACGAGGCCGCCGGCCCAGTCGCAAAACGCATCGCCGCCGAGTAGAGCCACCAGCACCTCGGCCAGGCCGGGACCGGCTATCGGCGCGGTGGACAGGCGCCACAGCACGCTGTCCGAGCCCTGGAACGGGGCGACGTCGCGCACCGCCGCCCAGGCCGCCGCCGAGGCCTCGCCGACCAGCCCCTCGGTGCTGCCGAACGGGCGCAGCACATCTTCGAGCATTCCCCGCCGCGCCCGCACCGATGGGGCGAAGCCCTCCAGCCGCAGCAGCACCGCGGCGCCGGGCAGCCCGGGGATGCGCCCGGCCAACGCCTCGGGCACGTAGGCCGCGCCCGACACCTCGCAGGAGGAACCCATGGCCGCGCTCATGGCCCGCGCCGCCGCTGCCCAGCCAAGGCCGGGCAGCAGGACCGTCTCGGCCTCGGGGGGGCGGGGCAGCACCTTCAGCGTCACCTCGGTGAGCACCGCCAGGGTGCCGAACGAGCCGGCGAGCAGCCGCGGCAGGTCGTAGCCGGTGACGTTCTTCACCACCCGGCCGCCGGACTTGAACACTTCGCCCCGCCCCGACACCGCCCGCACGCCCAGCGCATGGTCGCGCACCGCGCCGGCGCTGATGCGGCGCGGGCCGGCGAGGTTGGCGGCGAACAGGCCGCCCATGGTGCCGGCTCCCGTCGCCTGCGGATCCAGAAGCGCGGCCAGATGCGCCGGCTCGAAGGCCAGCATCTGGTCGTGGGCGGCGAGCATGGCCTCGACGTCGGCGAGCGGCGTGCCGGCCATCGCCGACAGCACCAGCTCCTCCGGCTCGTAGAGGGTGACGCCGGACAGGCCGGACAGATCCAGCACGTCGCCCAACGCCGGCGGGCGGCCGAGCGTCGCCTTGGTGCCGTGGCCGCGGACGATGAGCGGCTGGCCGGCGGCGGCGGCCTGCGTCACCCGGTCGGCCACCTCGGCCTCTTCGCGAACTGCAAGGATCCGGCTCACATTGGACCTTTCGACGGGACTTGCCCTCAGAAGCGCGGCAGATCGGGGAACGGCAGCCCGGCGGCGCCCACATGCATCCGCCCCATCTCGGCGCAGCGATGCAGCTCCGGGAAGACCTTGCCGGGATTGAGCAGGTTCTGCTCGTCGAAGGCGCATTTCAGCCGCAGCTGCTGGGCGAGGTCGACGGCGTTGAACATGGTGCCCATCAGGTCGCGCTTCTCGATCCCGACGCCGTGCTCGCCGGTGAGCACGCCGCCCACCTCCACGCACAGCCGCAGGATGTCGGCGCCGAAGGCCTCCGCCGCCGCCAGCTCGCCGGGCCGGTTGGCGTCGTAGAGGATCAGCGGATGCAGATTGCCGTCGCCGGCGTGGAAGACGTTGGCGACCCTCAGCCCGTACTGCGCCGAGAGGGCGCGCATCCGGGCCAGGACGAAGGGCAGCTGCTTGCGCGGGATGGTGCCGTCCATGCACAGATAGTCCGGCGAGAGCCGGCCCACCGCCGGGAACGCCGCCTTGCGCCCGGCCCAGAAGCCGAGCCGCTCCGCCTCGCTGGCGGACACCCTGAGGTTGGCGGCGCGGCAGGCGCGGGCGATGGCGGTGACCGCCTCCAGAAGATGGGCGCACTCCGCCTCCGGCCCGTCCAGCTCGATGATGAGCAGCGCCTCCACATCCAGCGGATAGCCCACACGCACGAAGGCCTCGGCGGCGGCGATGGCGTCCCGGTCCATCATCTCGATGGCCGCCGGGATGATGCCGGCGGCGATGATCCGGGCGACACAGTCGCCGGCATCCTCGGAGGTGGGAAAGCCCACCATCAGCGCCCGCGCGGTGTCGGGCTTGCGCAGCAGGCGGACGGTGACCTCGGTCACCACCCCGAGCAACCCTTCCGAGCCGATCACCACCGAGAGCGAATCGAGCCCGCCGGCATCGAGATGGCGGCCGCCGAGCCTTATGATCTCGCCGGTCACCAGGGCCAGTTCCACCCCGAGCACGTTGTTGGTGGTGAGGCCGTATTTCAGGCAGTGCACGCCGCCGGAATTCTCCGCCACGTTGCCGCCGATGGTGCAGGCGATCTGCGACGAGGGATCGGGCGCATAATAGAAGCCGAGATGATCCACCGCCTTGGAGATGCCGAGATTGGTCACCCCCGGCTCCACCACGGCGCAGCGGTTGGCGATGTCGATCTCGCGGATGCGGTTGAACTTGCCCATGCCCAGCAGCACCGCATCGCCCAGCGGCAGCGCCCCGCCGGAGAGCGAGGTGCCGGCGCCCCGCGGCACCACGCGGATGGCGTTGTCGTTGCAGTATTTCAGAACCGCCGCCACCTGGGCGGTGGTGGAGGGCAGCACCACCACCAGCGGCATCTGCCGGTAGGCGGTCAGGGCGTCGCTCTCATAGGGCCGCATCTCGCGGGGATGGTCGATGACCCCCTCCCCCGGCACGATGGCCCGGAGCGCGGCGACGATCTCCGCCCGGCGCGCCAGCACCCCCGCATCGGGCGGCGGCAGCGCGGCGGCGGAATGGGCCTCCGGCGGCGAGGGCGCCATCGGGCTTGCGGCTTCAGCGACGGCATCCTCGGCGCGCGGCATGGCAGCTCCGGCAGCGTTTCCCGGCTGAGCGCGACCGGATCGGCCTGCGGCCCTGCCGATCGCACCTGATCGAGGCGCAGCCCGGACCTGCGGCCGCCGACCTCGAACGATTCCACTCTGGATCCAGTTTATAAGCCGGCCCCGGGAAAAGCCCATCGCCGATTATTTCCGCTTTGGATAAAGTGACTTCGGCATATGGACAGGAACCGGCGCCGGGGAGCGCAGGGCGGACATGATCGGCAACCTCGGCGACCTCGAAATCTTCGCCCGCATCGTCACCGCGGGCAGCCTCTCCGCCGCCGGGCGGGAGCTCGGCCTGTCGCCGCCGGTGGTGTCGAAGCGCATCCAGCGGCTGGAGGAGCGGCTCGGGGCGCGGCTGTTCCAGCGCACCACCCGCAAGGTCGCCCTCACCGAGGCGGGACAGGGCTTCCACGAGAAGGTGGTGGCCATTCTCGCCGCCATCGAGGAGGCCGAGGGGCAGATCGCCCGCCGGTCCTCCGAGGCTCGCGGCCTGCTGAAGGTCACCGCGCCCACCTCGTTCGGGCGGATGCACATCGCCCCGCACCTCGGCCCGCTGCTCGCCGCCAATCCCGATCTCGTCATCGACCTCGAACTGTCGGATTCCTTCGTCGACATCGTCGGCGAGGGCTTCGACGTGGCGATCCGCATCGCCGACCTCGACGATTCCAGCCTCGTCGCCCGCCGCCTCGCCCCGGTGCACCGGGTGCTGTGCGCGACCCCGCGATACCTCGCCGCCGCCGGCACCCCGCAGGATATCGCCGACCTCGCCGGCCACGTCCTGCTCGCCACCCACAACCAGGACCCCTGGCGGCTGGAGGGGCCCGGCGGGCCGGTGACGCTGCGCATCCGCGCCCCGCTGCGCACCAATTCCAACGAGGTGGTGCGGGCGGCGGTGCTCGGCGCCATGGGCATCGCCTTGCGTTCCACCTGGGACGTGGGGCCGGAGCTGCGCAGCGGCGCCCTGACGGTGGTGCTGCCGCGCTGGCGGGCCTCGCACCGGGTGGGGCTGTTCGCGGTCTACCCGACCCGCCGCTTCCTGCCGCAGAAGGTGCGGGTGTTCATCGATCACCTCGCCGCCAGCTACGGCCCGGTGCCGCCCTGGGACGAGGGCCTCGCCGACCTCATCGAGCTGCCGCCGGGATGAGCGCCGCCGGCGCGGCGACGAAAAGCGGTTGGCGGGCGGGTCCGGCTTCGCCATAAGTCGGACAGTCCACCTGACCGGTTCGCCGCCTTGCCCCACACCTCCGCCTCCGACCACCCGCCCGTCCGCATGACCCTCGCCGGCACCGTGGAGGGGGCGCGGGCCATGCTGCCGCTGCTGCCGGGGCTCACCGTCTTCGGCATGGCTTTTGGCGCGGCGGCGGCGCAGCGCGGCCTGTCCCTGGCCGAGGCCACCTTGTTCAGCGGCGCGGTGTTCGCCGGCCTCGCCCAGATGGCGACGCTGGAGGCCTGGAGCGAGCACTTCACCTTCGGCGCGCTGGTGGCCATCGGCTTCCTCACCTTCGCGGTGAACTTGCGCCATGTGCTCATGGCGGCGGCGCTCCGGCCCTGGCTCGGCCCGCTGCCGGCCTGGCAGTCCTATCCCGCATTGCTGGTGCTGGCCGACAAAAACTGGGCGCTGGCCATGCGCTATCACGGCCAGGGAGGGATGGACGGCGGCTACTTCCTCGGCGCCGGGCTGGTGACCTGGTTCCTGTGGGTGGTGGGCACGCTGGCCGGCCACCTCATCGGCGGCGGCATTCCCGATCCCAAGGCCATGGGCGTCGACCTGGTGGTGCCGGCCTTCTACATCGCCATGCTGGTGCCCAACTGGCGCGGCCGGCGCGAGAGCGTCGCGTGGGGGGTGGCGGCGGCGGTGTCCATCGCCGCCTCGGTGCTGCTGCCGGGCTGGTGGTTCATCGTCATCGGCGCGGTGGCCGGCGCGGTGGCCGGCGGCTTCACGGATTGAGGCCGCCATGCTGAGCCTCGATCCCAACACCCTTCTCGGCATCGCCGTGGTCGCGCTCATCACCGCGCTCAACCGGATGGCGGGCTTCTACCTGATGCGGCACGTGCCGATCACCCCGCGGGTGCGGCGCATCCTCGATGCCCTGCCCGGCTCGGTGCTGGTGGCGCTGCTGGCGCCCGGCGCGGTGCGCGGCGATCTGGGCATGATGGTCGGCCTCGTCGTCGCCTTCCTCGCCGCCAAGCTGGTGCGCAACGACCTGGTGCCCGTCGCCGCCGCCATGGCCGCCGCCGCCGGGCTGAGGGCCCTCATGGGCTGACCGGCCCCGTGCATCGTTCAGGGTCGGATCGTCACACCGATGCCATCGGTCCTTCGGCGATCCCGAGCGCTGGCGTCCCGGCGCCGCGCCGGACTGCCGGTTTTCTCCATCCGATCGGGGGCCGGGCCGCCCGCCCCCTCCCATGACGCTGCCAAGGCGGCGCAACATCAGGATGCGCAACAAAAAGCCCGCCGGAACCGGAGGTTCGGCGGGCTGAGGCATTCGCGGTGAGGATCAGCCTTCGCCGGGCCCCTCACCGCGAGGCTTCTCGTGCAAGGCCTCACATGGCCATCACATGGGCTTGGCGGCGGCGGCGGGGGCCGCGCCGGCGGACTGGCGAGCCGGGGCGGCGCCGGTGGCCGCGGGCTCGGCGCCTGGGGCGGCCGCCGGGGCGGGCTTGGGCTTGGGGCGGGCCGGCGCGGTCATCGACTGGATCGAGGCGATCACCTCGGCATGCAGCCGCGGCGACTTCTCGATGTTGAAGTGGTCGAGGCCGCCGGCACCGTCGAGATTGCGGTTCTGCAGGTTGCCGCGGAAGCCGGGGCCGGCGGCGAGCCGCTTCCCGTAGCCGTTGTTGGACTGGTAGTAGTTGATGAAGCGCCCGGCCGCCGGGCCGATCTGCGTCACACCCACCGGATCGAAGGTGACGACGAGGCGCGGCGGAGCGCCGAGCGCAGTCATCCGCTGCGCCATCTCCACCGCGGCGTCGGCGCCGAGGGAATGGCCGACGATCACCACCGGCTCCCGCGAGCGGGCGGCGGCATCGGCGAGCGCGGCCCACTGGCCATATTCGTGCACGCTGGCGGGAATGCCGCGAGCGTTCAGCTTGGCCGCAAGATCGTCCATGCCCAGCGAGAACACGTTGGCGAGGCCACGCAGCAGATAGACATGCCCGCGCGACTGCGCCGCCGCCGGCTGGACCGAAGAGAACAAGACCAGCGCCGCCACCAGCGCGAAGGCGAATCGCAGAACCTTCATGGGACCACCGCCATTGATGAGAGGCAAAGTTCTGCCGATAAAATGATCGGTGGGCAACTCGCGAATGGTTAACCGGCTGACCATCGCCCGGGCGGGCGGCATTTTCGCTGCCCCCGTGGCCGTTCTGCATCAGAACCTGGAGGACCAGGAAACCGTTCCCGCCAGCCGCAACGTCAGGCGGCCCGGGCGGGGGCGTCCCTATCCGCAGCGCCTGCTCCGTATCGGCGCAGCGCGGAGGGCCGGTGATCCGGCTCGTCTTGCGCTGCGTCACCCCGGAGCCGGAACCGGCCGCGGATGCACGCTCGTGGTCGCCGGCGATGCCGGCAGCGTCGCGCGCGGGCGGGTGATGATCCGGCAAAAGATTGAGGCGGAGGCATCGTCCGGGCCGCAGAGCAGCCCCCTACCTAACGGAGCGAGCCGGCGAACGGCTCCGGGCGCGGGCCTCAGCCGTGGCGGATGCGGATGCCCTGGCCCGGGGCCAGGCGGGCGAGGAGCCGCACCATGTCGGCACGCCTCAGGGCGACGCAGCCTTCGGTGGGCCGGAAGCCCGGGCGGGCGAGGTGGACGAACACCGCCGAGCCGCGGCCCTTCACCCGCGGGCGGGTGTTGTGGTCGATGACCAGGACCAGGTCGTAGAGGGCGCGCTGCTCGGGCGTGAAGCGGCCGCTGACCGGAAACGTGCGCGTGATGTCGGACGCATAGCAATGGTATTCGGCGCCGGCATCGATCAGCAGCAGGTCGCCGTCGCGCAGGACCGCGTTGTTGGCCCGGTAGTGCAGGACGCAGGCATTGGCGCCGCCGCC
>CALMSN010000055.1 GCA_937872325.1 uncultured Xanthobacter sp.
ATCTACAACGGTCGCGGCAACACCATGCCGGCCTGGGCGGGGCGTCTCGACCCCACCACCATCAAGGCGCTGACTGTGTTCGTGCATTCGCTGGGCGGCGGCAAGTAGCCCACCGCCGCGGTGCCGGGCCCGGACGACGGAACCTTCCGCGGCATCGCACCAAAGCTGAACGAGGTGAGCGCGGGCTGGTCCCGCGCTTGCCGTTTCGGGGCCGCGGCCCCGCTGGCCCGCCCGTGGCGGACAGGATCCGGGATCCGGCCAGAATGCCGCGCGGCGAAACGCCGGCGCGACCAAACGACCAACTGACCGCAGAAGAGTTACAGAGTAGAGATGTTCAATCGTCGGGGGCGGGCGACTCTGTCCATCCCGGACGCGCGCGAGCGGCGCGCCTGATGCGTGCAGACGGCCTATGCGAAGGCCGGAAGCGACGCATATGATCATGATCCGCCGTGCCGGGGATCTTCCGTCCGCGACCGGTGCGAGAGCCTTTCAGTCCCCATTCAACGGCCCGTTCGGCCGGGGGGGAAGCGCTCTGGACTCAAGGTGATGGAACGCCCCAGTGTTTCGGTGAAGCACGCAGGCGTTTCAGGCCATCTCCTCTGGGGGCGGGAGCGGGCCGGGAAGCGGGACAAGGCGGTCACGCCGTGGCGCTCCGGCCGACGCATGATGCGCCGGACCTGAAGCCCGGTCGCGAGGCCCCGCCCTGTCGCCGCCATGGCGATGAAATAATGATGCCCGCGCACAGGTCATGCGGGCCAACTTGGCGATCAATCATGACAGCCTTGTCGACAAAGCCAGCTCCAGAAAGCCAGCCGGTCGGTTTGCAGACGAAGGCCGAGGCGGCCAAGCCGCGGGTCGTCAGCGCCGATGAGGATATTCCGCTCTACGAGGCGCGACGGCAGATCTATCCGCAGCGCGTGCATGGACGCTACCGCACCATCAAGTGGGCGGTGCTGATCGTCACGCTCACCATCTACTATTTCCTGCCCTTCGTGCGCTGGGACCGCGGACCGGACGCGCCCGGACAGGCGGTGCTGATGGATTTCGAGTCCCACCGGTTCTATTTCTTCTTCCTCGAGATCTGGCCGCAGGAATTCTATTACGTTGCGGGACTTCTGATCCTCGCCGCTTTGATCTTGTTCCTCATGAACGCGATGGCCGGCCGGGTGTGGTGCGGCTACATGTGTCCGCAGACCGTGTGGACCGACCTCTTCATGGCGGTGGAGCGCCTGGTGGAAGGCGACCGGCGCGACCGCATGAAGGCCGATGCCGGGCCCTGGACCATCGACAAGATCGCCCACAAGACCCTCACCCATTCCATCTGGCTGCTGATCGCCTGGTGGACCGGCGGTGCCTGGGTGCTCTATTTCGCCGACGCGCCGACCCTGGTGGTGCAGCTTGCGACCTTCCAGGCTCCAGCGATCGCCTACATTGCCATCGGCATCCTCACCTTCACCACCTATGCCCTGGCCGGCCACATGCGCGAGCAGGTGTGCACCTACATGTGCCCCTGGCCGCGCATCCAGGCCGCGCTGACCGACGAATACGCCCTCAACGTCACCTATTGCTACGATCGCGGCGAGCCGCGCGGCTCGGTGAAGAAGGCCGCCGCGCTCAAGGCGAAGGGCGCGCCGGCGGGCGATTGCATCGACTGCAACCAGTGCGTGAACGTCTGCCCCACCGGCGTCGACATCCGCAAGGGGCTGCAGCTCGAATGCATCCAGTGCGGCCTGTGCATCGATGCCTGCAACAACGTGATGGACAAGATCGGCCGCCCGCGCGAGCTCATCACCTATGAGAGCGAGGCCAACCTGGAGGCGCGGCTTGCCGGCAAGCCGTTCATCCAGCGCATCATCCGCCCCCGGACGGTGCTCTATGCGGTGCTGATCACCCTGTGCTGCGGGCTGATGCTCACCGCGCTCATCGGCCGCTCGTCCGAGGGTCTCTCGGCGCTGCACGACCGCAACCCGGTGTTCGTGCGGATGTCCGAGGGCGGCGTGCGCAACGCCTACACCCTGCGGCTCATCAACAAGCAGCGGGTGGAGCGGACCTTCGCCCTGTCCATCGACGGTGTACCCGGGGCGCACCTGGAAGTGGTGGGCGCGGACGCAGGCAAGCTTGTCATCGGGCCCGACCAGACCCGCGAGATCCGCGCCCTGATCACCACCCGGGACAAGCTTCCGCCTTCGGCCTCGCTGCCCGTCGTCTTCCGCATCCGCGACACGGCGACGGGCCGGGAGGCCAGCGTGACGGACCACTTCATCGGTCCCTGATCGAACTTGCCGGCCGCTCCGGGGAGGGGCGGCCGGCATGCATTAAGGAGAGTTGGGATGGCCAAGGTGCAGGAGCCGCCGCGTAAGGCGGCTCGCCGGCCGCGGGAGATCACCGGGCGAATGGTCTTCGCCGGGCTGCTGGCGTTCTTCGGCGTCGTCATCGGCGTCAATATGGTGATGGCGCGCTATGCGGTGACCACGTTCGCCGGGGTGGAGACGGAAAGCTCCTACCGCGCCGGCCTCGCCTTCAAGGGCGAGGAAGACCGCGCCGCCGCGCAGGACGCCCGCCACTGGCAGGTGGATGTGAAGATCGAGACCCTTGCCGACGGCAGCCGGTCTCTGGAGGCGCGGGCGCGCGATGCGGCGGGCAGGCCGATCAACGCCCTCGGCGCGCGGGCCCTCTTCGCCCGGCCCACCGATGCCCGCAAGGATGTGGTCGCGCAGCTGGAGCCGCTGGGCGAGGGCGTCTACCGCGCCCGCGGCCTTGCCGCCGATGCCGGGCAGTGGACCTTGATCCTTGATTTCTCGCAAGGCGCAGACCGGGTGTTCCGGTCAAAGAACAAGGTGCAGCTGCCTTAGTGGGCGATCCGGCCGGAACGAATCCACCCGATCGGTGAATCGCGCGCTAGAATGTTCATGGGGCGTCATCCGACCGGACTGAACCCATCCGGTCGGTGAGCCGTGTTCCGGAGCCTTGGTCGAGACCGCGTGATCCGCTCTGCCTGCGATGCGGGGGCAGGGCAGCGGCCCGGGGCGTCGGCTGGAGCAGGATCCGCCCGGGGGCGCCGCCTCACGTCCGCCGCGCGATCCGGGGCATCGCACCGCGGCCGGGCTGGTTTGGCGCCGGGGCCGGGCTGTCGTAGGTAGCGTGGCCGGCCGGGTGATCCGTCCACCCGGCGGCTCGGCAGAGGCAGGCCGGACGGACTGGACCCGCAATGGCAGAGGCCATCGACTATTCGATCTTCGTGACGACCTCCGACGAGGGGGTCTCGCAGATGAGCCTTGCCGTCGACGGCATCGACTGCGCCGCCTGCATCGCCGAGATCGAGACCGGCATCATGGCCCTGCCGGGGGTGGTCCAGGCCCGGCTGAATTATTCCACCCACCGGCTCGCCGTCGCCTGGCGGCCGGAATCCTCGCCCGATGCGGTGGTGCGCCGGCTGGAGGATCTGGGCTACCGCGCCCACCCCTTCGTCGGCGAGGCCGAGGCCAGCGAGGCCGCCCATGCCCGCTGGCTGCTGCGCTGCCTGGGGGTGGCGGGCTTCGCGGCAATGAACATCATGCTGCTGTCGATCTCGGTGTGGTCGGGCAACGTTTCCGACATCACGCCCGAGACGCGGGATTTCTTCCACTGGATCTCGGCCCTCATCGCGCTGCCGGCGGCGGCCTATGCCGGCCAGCCCTTCTTCCGCAGCGCGCTGCGGGCGATCCGCACGGGCAGCCTCAACATGGACGTGCCGATCTCCATCGGCGTCGTGCTGGCGCTGGGCATGAGCGTGGTGGAGACGGCGCTCTCCCAGCACCATGCCTATTTCGACAGCGCCATCATGCTGCTGTTCTTCCTCCTGGCCGGCCGCTACCTGGATTATGAGGCCCGCCGGCGCACCCGGGCGCTGGCCGGCAACATCGCCACCCTGCGCGGTCAGATGGCCCACCGGATCGATGCCGACGGCATGCCGGTGCTGGTGCCGGTGCAGGCGCTGAAGGCCGACGACCTGATCCTGGTCGCCGCGGGCGAGCGGGTGGGCGCCGACGGCGTCGTGATTTCCGGCCGCTCGGCGGTAGACGAAAGCCTGATTACCGGCGAGACCCTGCCGCGGCCGCTGGAGCAGGGGGCGGTGGTCTATGCCGGCAGCCTCAACGGCGACGGCGCCCTCACCATCAAGGTCACCGCCGGCGGCGAGAGCACGCTGGTGGATGACGTCCAGCGCCTGCTGGATGGCGCGCTGGCGGCCAAGAGCGGTTATGTGCGCCTCGCCGACCGCGTCGCCCGCCGCTACGCGCCGGTGGTGCACCTCACCGCGCTCATCGCGGCCCTCGGCTGGCTGGCGGTGGGGGCGAGCGTGCACCATGCGGTGATGATCGCGGTGGCCGTCCTCATCATCACCTGCCCCTGCGCGCTAGCGCTGGCGGTGCCGGCGGTGCAGGTGACCGCCACCGGCCGGCTGTTCCGCGCCGGGCTTCTGGTCAATGCCGGCGACATGCTGGAGCGCCTGGCCAAGGTGGACACCGTGGTGTTCGACAAGACCGGCACCCTGACCCTGCCGGACCTCGCCTTGGCTGTGCCGCCCGATGCCGATCCGGCGCTGGTGGGCCTCGCCGGCCGGCTCGCTCTGTCCAGCCGGCATCCGCTGGCCAAGGCGGTGGCGGGGCGAGCCAGCGGCGGGCCGGTCGACGGGGTCCCGGAGGTGCCCGGCTCGGGGGTGAGCGCGCTGGTGGACGGCGTCGAAGCGCGCCTCGGCAGCCTCGCCTTCTGCGGCGCCGTGCTGCCGGCGGACCTGCCGCCGACCGATTCGGTGATGGCGGTGCGGCATGGCGCACGGGTGCTGGTGATGGGCGTCGCCCAGGCCCTGCGCCCGGATGCGGTGACGGTGGTGCGCGAGCTGACGGCGCGCGGGCTCGACATTCGCATCCTGTCCGGCGACCGGGAGGCCGCGGTGGCGCCGGTGGCCCGGGCGCTCGGCATCGCGGTGGCCGGGGCCGGGCTGAAGCCGGCGGAGAAGATCGCCGCCCTCGATGCCCTGAAGGGGGAAGGGCGCTGCGTGCTGATGGTCGGCGACGGCCTCAACGACGCGCCGGCCCTCGCGGCGGCCCATGTCTCCCTGTCGCCGGTCACCGGCGCGGCGGTGACCCAGGCCCAGGCGGATGCGGTGTTCCTGGGCCGCCGGCTGGCCCCGGTGCTGGCCGCGGTGGACGGCTCCCGGGTCGCCGCCCGGCTGATGCGGCAGAACCTCGCTCTGGCCGTTCTCTACAACGTGATCGCGGTGCCGCTGGCGGTGGCGGGGCTGGTGACGCCTCTGGTTGCGGCGCTGGCCATGTCCGGCTCCTCGATCCTGGTCACCGTCAACGCCTTGCGCGCCGCCCGGCCGACGCGCGAGGATGAGGTTGCCGATGCAACCCCCGCGCGGGAGGCTGTGGCATGAATGTCCTGGTCTATCTGGTTCCTCTTGCGTTGATGCTGGGCGGGCTCGGGCTCGTCGCGTTCCTGTGGAGCCTCAAGAGCGGGCAGTATGAGGACCTGGAGGGCGCAGCGGTGCGGGTGCTGTCCGACGACGATTTGCCGGAGACGCCATCCGATGGCCGCGCTGCGGACCGCTCCAGGGAGCGCGTGAAGTGATGAACGGCCGGGCACAGGCGGCGGAGCCGCGGGCGGGCATGCTGGTGTGCGTGTGCGACCCGCAGCTCGATCCGCCGGCCAACGACAATGGCGGCGCCAGGGTCTCCACCCTCGCTTTGTCCGTCGGGTTCGCGTTCGCGGTGCTGGCGCAGACCGTGGCCTCCGCCGCGCTGCCGCTGGCCGGGGCGGCGCTGGCGCCGAGCCCGCTGCTGTTCACCTTGCCGTTCGCGGCCATGCTGCTGGGGGCGGCGCTCGCGTCCTTCCCAGCCTCGTTCCTGCGCGATGCCTTCGGCCGGCGCACCGGATTCGCGCTCGGCGCCTCCCTCGGCATCGCCGGCGGGGCCCTGCTGGCGGTGGCGCTGATCCAGCGTCAGTTCGCCTGGGCCTGCCTGGGCGCGCTGTGGCTCGGCATGGCGCAGGGCTTCTCCTTCTTCTACCGGCACGAGGCCGCGGCCGCGAGCGGGCGGCCCACCGCCGCCACGGCCGGGGTGATGGCCGGCGGCCTCCTCGCTGCGGTGGCGGGGCCGACCTTGGCCTCCTTCGCGGAGGAGCTGGCGCAGCCGTATTTCCTGGTCGGCGCGGCGGTGCTGGCGGCGCTCGCCCATACCCTGTCGCTTGGCGTCGCGGTGACGCTGGCGGGCGATCCGGTGCCCCGCTTCCGGGTGAAGGCGGTGGCGCCGTTGTCGGCCATCGTGTGGCCCACGGTGATCGGAGGGCTGGCGTGGTTCGGGATGAACGGGGTCATGTCCGGCGCGCCGCTGGCTTTGGTGGGCTGCGGCATCGGCACCGCGGCGGTCTTCGGCTTCATCGCCCTGCACGTCGCGGCCATGTACGCTCCGGCGGTGCCGCTGGCGCTGGTGGGCGAGCGGGTGCCGCCGCTAGCGGTGGCCCTCGGAGGCCTCGCTCTGGTGGCGGCGGGCGTGCCGCTGCAGCGGCTGGGCTCGCCCGAGGCGATCGCGGTGGCGCTGGTCTGCGTCGGCGCCGGCTGGTCGGTGGCGACGGTGGGAACCACGGCGCTGATCCACCGCGCCGGCTCGCCCGGCCGCGGCGCGCTGGCCCTGCATGACGGCTGCCTCTTCACCGCCGCCATCCTCGGCGCCCTGGCCGGCGGGGCGCTTCTGGCCTGATCGGGCGCATCGGGAGACGTGCGCGGGGCAAGGGCCGGCCGGGCGGCCTTCTGGGCCGGTCGTGCTCGGTCAATCAGGGAAGGCAGAGAACGGCTCAATCCGTCCCCGAGCTACGGCGGCGGCCTTGATTTGGAGGCCGTCATAAATCCTCGACGGGGCGGTTGGCCGTTGCTTCCGGCATCGACGCAGCCGGCACAGGGCAAGCGGGCCAGGATCCCTCGCCCCTCTTTGGCCCTGAGACGTTGTCAGTGGCGATCTAAAGCGTTCCCCGATCCGATCGGGAAACGCTCTACGACCAGCGCCGGCAGAGCGCGCGGGCGACCGCATCGAGCGCGAAGCCGAGCACACCGATGAGCAGCACGGTGGCCATCAGCTCCGAATAGGCGAGCCGGTCGCGGGTATCGAGGATGAAGTAGCCGAGCCCCGCCGAGACGCCCAGCATCTCGCACGGCACCAGCACGATCCACAGGATGCCGATGGCGAGCCGCACGCCGGTGAGCACATGGCCGACGACCCCAGGCACGATCACCCGGGTCAGCATCTCCCACCGCGTGGCGGCGAGGCTGCGGGCGAGCTGGGTCCAGCGCGGGTCGAGCTGGCGCACGCCGGCGGCGGTGGCGAGCAGGATGGGCCAGACGGCGGCGAAGGTGAGCAGGAAATAGATGGGCTGGTCGCCCACCCCGAACAGCATCACCGCCAGCGGCATCCAAGACAGCGGCGAGATCATCCGCAGCAGCTGGAAGGCCGGCGTGGTGGCCGCCTCCAGCGCCCCGAAGGTCCCGACCGCAAGCCCCAGCGGCACGCCGATCGCCAGCGCGAAGGCAAGGCCCACCAGGATCCGCTTCATGCTCAAATAGATATGGATCGGCAGGTCCGAGTTCAGGAGCAGGTCCCAGAGGCTCGGAAAGGCCTGCGCGGGAGAGAAGCGCCGCACGAAGCCGCCGGCGGGGGCCAGGATGTCGGTTCCGATCCACCACAGGGCCACCAGCACGCCCAGCCCCGCAATCCCCAGCAGCGCACGGTGCAGCCGCGCGCGACCGGCGCGCGCGGCTGCACGCGCCGGCGGCAGGGGCCGTTGGAGGGCGCCGGCGAGGGCGCTGCCGGTGGGCGCGCCTGTCACGGCGCAACCACCTCGGTGCGGGTGAAGGCGTTCGGGAAGCCGAAGGCCTCCAGCCCGCCTGAAGCGGCGATCGCCTTCTTCACGAAGCGATCGTCCACCAGCTCGCGCGCCGCGGTCGCGGGGTCGAGGGTCGCCAGGAAGCCGCGGTCGCCCTCGATCAGCGTGTCGTTGAGGCGGCGCACCAGTTCCTCGGTGTAGCTGGGAAAGGGATAGGGCTGGAAGTCGATACGCCGCGCCTGCCAGTCCGGATGCCGGATGGCGCCGGAGGTCTGGTAGAAGGCCGCATCACTCTCCGGCGGGGCGAGCACCCGCTCCAGCACGGGCAGTGCATGGGGGGTATAGCGGTTGGCGCCGTCCTTGGAGAGGATCTTCGCCACCTCGGCGCGGTTGGCGCGGGTCCAGAGCTGGGCCTTCACGATGGCGTTGACCACCTTCTGCGACCATTCCGGGCGCCCCTCCAGGTCGCGCTCATGCATGAACACGACGCAGCAGGCATGGTCCTTCCAGACATCGCCGGTGAAGCGCAGGATCTTGCCGATGTTCTGCGCCTCCGCCGCGGCATTGAACGGCTCGGCGACGATGTAGCCGGCGACCTGCTTGGAGGCCAGCGCGGGCGGCATGTCCGCGGGAGCCATCACCACGAGGTTCACCTCGTTGGCCGCCGGCGCGCCGGTGCGCTTGGTGACCGGGGTGAGGCCGTTGGTCTTCAGCAGGTTCTGGAGCACCACGTTGTGGATCGAGTACCAGAACGGAATCGCCACCGTCTTGCCGCCGAGGTCGGCGACGGAATTGACTTCCGGGAGCACGGTGAGGCCCGAGCCGCTCACATGGTTCCAGGCCACCACCTTCGCCGGCGCCTTGCTGCCGAAGCGCGCCCACACCGTCATCGGCGAGAGCAGGTGGATGACGTTCACCTGCCCGGAGATGAAGGCTTCGATCACCTGCGCCGAGCGGCGCAGCAGGACCGGCTTCTCCGCCTTGATGCCTTCGGCGTCGAAATAGCCGTTAGCATGGGCCACCAGCAGCGGCGTCGCATCGGTGATCGGCAGGAAGCCGATCCTCACCGGCGCGTCGGCCTCCTGCGCGCGGGCTTCGGCCGCCTGAAGCAGAGGCAGGGCGCCCGCGGCCGTGAACAGCGCCGAGAGCTTGAGCATGTCGCGGCGGGAGAAATTGCGCCGCGAGAAGCATTCGATGCACATGAGCGGGTTCCCGGTCAGTGGCGGCGGACCGCCTGGTGTAGGATCTGGAGGATTTCGATGCGCAGCTTGCCGAGCTCGACCACATAGTCCCCGCGCGGCTTCGGCAGGGTGACCCGCCATTCGCCGATCTGCCGGGCCGGCGCGCCGCCCAGCAGCAGCACGCGGTCCGCCAGCAGCAGCGCCTCGTCTATGTCGTGGGTGACGAGGATCGCGGCGGCGCCGAAATCGGCGACCACCTTCAGCAGCAGGTCCTGCATCTCGGCCCGCGTCACCTCGTCGAGCGCGCCGAACGGCTCGTCCAGCAGCAGCACCTGCGGCTTGCGCGCGACGCAGCGGGCGAGCGCGGTGCGCTGCGCCATGCCGCCGGACAGCGCCGCAGGATGCAGGCGCCGGGCATGGCTGAGGCCGACCTCGCGGATGGCGGCCTCCACGCGGGCCTCGCGCTCCTGCCGCGACAGGGGCGGCTGGCTCTTGAAGTCGAGGCCGAAGGCGACGTTCGCCTCCAGGGTCAGCCAGGGCAGCAGGCACGGGTCCTGGAAGGCGACGGCGACGCGCGGATGCACGTCGCGCAGCACCGCGCCCTCCATCAGCACCTTGCCCGCGCTCGGCGCCTGGAGGCCGCCGAGGACCCGCAGCAGGCTCGATTTGCCCACCCCGCTCGGCCCCAGGATAGCGATCACCTCGCCCGGATCGAGCGCGAGGCCGAAGCCGGCCAGGGTGGGGGCCGGCGCGCCCTCGTAGCGCAGTTCCAGGTCGTGGGCGGCGAGCAGCGGCGTCGGCGTCATGCCGCGCTCTGGCGCTGGGCGGCGAGCGCGGCCTTGAGCTGCACCAGGCTCGGCGTCACGATCGGCACGAAGGCGGC
>CALMSN010000056.1 GCA_937872325.1 uncultured Xanthobacter sp.
GGCCTGCCGCGCCCCCCCCCCCCCCCCCGCCCCCCCCCCCCCGCCGGGATGCGCTTCCGGACGGCGCCTCGCTCTGTTGGGCCCCGGGCGGGGAGATGCCCCCCCGCCAGCGCCTCGCCGGCATCGATCCGCATGTGCGCGACGATGGCACGCCGGCCTGCGCGCTCCGGCTCGACCCGCAGGTGATAAAGGTGGCGCCACGGCCGTTCCGGCCGTTCCAGGGCTGGCGCTACCTCGCCGCCGCCGATGCCCCCGCCGATCTCGCCGCGGGCGGGGATGAGGACCTGCCGCCCGAGCTGTCGCGCGAATTGCGGGCCCTCGGCCTGATCTGACGCGAGTCTCTATCGAGGGGCGCGATCGAGGCCGATCGCCGGTGCGTCACGCCCCGGCCAGCCGCGGTGGGCGCTGGCGGCGGACCCGGGCGCCAGCTCTCCTTTCGCCCGCGGTGCGGTCATGCCATCCGCCTTGGTGCCGACCGAGGGCGGGCGGGCCGCTCTGCCTGATCGGGAATGCGGCGTCAGGACGCCGGCCCATGGCCTTTGCGCCTGTCCGGAAAATGGGGATGGGCCGGTCCTCCGGGCCTTTTCGGCGCCCGGGGCCATCGGAGACTTGGCCCGATGCGCGGCATCGCCCCGGCGTCTTCTCTCGCCGGAGCACCGAAAATCCGTCGCCGGCCCGCAGCCGCCGGTTTTCCAACCGCCTCTCAGGCCTTGTCGGGGATGGAATAGGTGGCGACGCAATGGGCGACGAGATCCTCGCTGCCCGGACCGCGCATCCCCACCTCACCCACCGCCAGCCGCTTGCCGAGCTTGATCAGCTTCGCCTCGGCGAACACCGGCCCCGGCGCGGGCTTGCGCAGGAAGTTGATGGACAGGCTGGTGGTCACCGCGAGCGCCACCGGCCCGATCTGCCCCAGCAGCGCCACGTAGACGGCCACGTCCGCGAGCTGCATCAGCGACGGCCCGGACACCGTGCCGCCGGGGCGCAGATGGGCGTCGTCGGCATCGAGCCGCACCAAGGCGGTGCGCCGCCCCACCGCTTCCACATGGTGGGCGCGGCCGGGGCCGAAGGCCTGCGGGAAGACCTCGGCCAGGAACGCTTCCAGCTGCGCCACTGTCATCACGGTGTCGGCGGTGTCGCCTTTTGCCTGGGCCATCCTTGCCTTCCCTAATTCTGCGCGCGGTCGGTCGCGCCGCGCCTCGGTCGGGGATAGGATGCCGGGCAGGAACAGCCAAGAAAAAATGGAGCCGCCATGACCGCCGCCGCCGTTCAGCTCGACCCGATCGTCCCGCCGCTTGCGCGGAGCGCGCCGGAGGGCGGGGTCGTCACCCTCACCCTGTCGCGGCCGGCCCAGCGCAACAGCCTCTCCGAGGCGACCATGGCGGCGCTCTCGGCCACCCTGGCGGAGATCGCCCACGATCGCGACGTGCGGGCGGTGGTGCTGGCGGCCGAGGGGCCGGTCTTCTCCGCCGGGCACGATTTGAAGGAGATCCAGGCCCACCGCAGCGATGCCGATCGCGGTCGGGCCTATTTCGAGGAGGTGCTGTTCTCCTGCTCGCAGATGATGCGGCAGATCGTGCGCCTGCCCCAGCCGGTGATCGCGGCGGTGGAGGGCATGGCGACCGCCGCCGGCTGCCAGCTCGTGGCGAGCTGCGACCTCGCGGTGGCCGGCGCCAAGGCCCGATTCTGCACCCCGGGGGTGAATATCGGCCTGTTCTGCCACACCCCCATGGTGGCCCTGACCCGCAACCTGGCGGCCAAGCACGCCATGGAGTTCCTGCTGCTGGGCGACTGGGTGGAGGCCGAGGACGCCTATCGCATGGGCCTCGTCAACCGGGTGGTGGAACCCGGCGCGGCGCTGGCCGCGGCGCAGGCCATGGGCCGCAAGATCGCCGAGCGGTCCCAGGTGCCGGTGAAGCTCGGCAAGGCGGCCTTCCATACCCAGCGCGAGATGAGCCTGGACGATGCCTATGCCTACGCCTCGCAGGTGATGACCACCAACATGCTGGCCCGCGATGCCGATGAGGGCATCTCCGCCGTCCTGGAAAAGCGTCATCCGGTATGGGAAGACCGCTGAGCGTCCCGTTGCCGGTATCCAGAGCCGGCGAGGCAGCCGTGTTTACCAACTGTCAACCATAACCGGGTTCTGCTTCCATGGACGCTCCGGCACCGCGCCGGGGCGAGTGGAGCTCGGCCGATGGCCATCACCCGCGCGCTTCCCCGGATTGCGGCTCGTCTGCGCGGCGTCGGCCGCGTGGTTGCGGGTGCCGTCGGCGGACCCCGGATCGCCCTGTGGGCGGGGATGATCGTGGCGGCGGCGGTGTGCCTGCTGCCGCTGCGCTTCGCCGCCACCGCCCATCTCGTCTTCAAGGCCGGCGCGCCGCCGCCGGCCGCCGTCACCCGCGGCATCGGCCAGGTGCTCGCCTCGCGGGACATGGCGCGCGAGGTGGCGCGCCGGCTCGACGCGGCCGATCTTTCCCGGCTCACCGGCGGGCCCGCGCTGTTTTCCGGTGCGGCCGAGGCGGCGCCCAACCCGCAGGCGCTGGCCGCCCGCCGCATTCTTCGCGATCTGGATGTGCGCCCGGTGCAGGGCGGGCGCGGCCTTTCGGTGATGGTTTCGGCCGGGTCGCCGGGCCTCGCCGCCCGGCTGGCCGACGCCTATGTCGCCGCCTTCCTCGCCTTGGAAGAGGCGGCCAGGGCCGAGGCCGGGCCGGAAGCCACGCTGCTGCCGCCGCTCAGGGCCGGCGCGCGGGCCGACGCCCGATGGCTGCCGGAGCCGCCGCGGCCGCTCGCTCTCATCATGCTCGCCCTCGCCGCGATGGCGCTGTGGGCCGGCCATCGGCTGGCGGTGGGCATCGAGCATCCCGCTCCAGAAGCGGCTCCCGTTCCGGTGCAGCTCAGCGTTCCGCAGCGCGTGTTCTGGCTCGATCGCGGCACCGCCACCGGCCTCGGCACCGAGGCGGCCGTGGCGCGCCTGCTGCCACGGCTGGAGAACGGGCAGGGGCGGCTGGTGCTGGTGAGCGCCGATGATCCGGCGTCCGATGCCGCCGCCGCTCTCGCCCTCGCCCTCGCCCGGCATCTTGCGGCCGAGCGGCGGGTGGTGATGGTCGCCCTCGATGGCGGCTCGCAGCTTCTGTCCGGCCTGGTCAGCGATTCGTGGGCGGCGGGCGTCGGCGAGCTGCTGTTCGGCGTCGCCGGGTTCGCCGAGGCGCTGCATCGCGACACCGCCTCCCACGCCCATCTGATTCCCCCCGGCCGCGACCTGCGGCCCGGCCCGGACATGCTGGCCGCCGAGCGCCTGCCGGTGGTGCTGGAGGCGCTGCGCCGGACCTACGACCATGTGATCGTCGCCGCCCCGTCCCTCGTCGGCGTCACCGGCGTGGAGGAGATCGCCGCCCTGGCGCCGCTGGTGGTGTGCGCCCAGAGCGATGCCGCCCCCGCCACCGCGGCGGTGGAGAGCTTCGACGCCCTGGCGGCTGCCGGCTTTGCCGGGGTGGTGATGCTGCGCCTCGCCGACGGCTCCATTGCGCCCGATGCGGAGCCGGTGCCGAGCCTGGATTCCCTGGTGGAGGCGGCGCCCGTCGCCCCGCTGGGCTGGCGCGCCCGTGTGACCGCTCCGCTGGCCGCCGGCGCCCTGGCCATCCCGGCCGCCCCCGCCCGCGACACCCGCTGGGCCGGAGCCGCCTGAGCGGCGGGTTCCGGGCGGATGCTGCTGCAGGGGCGTTCGCGTGGGAGGAGCGATTCTCTGGCCGCCTTTTTCAGGCCCCTGAGCAGGATCCGCGGTCTCGCCCTCTCCTGAACCGTCCCCGGAAGGGAGCGTCGCGGGCTGCTCGCCACGTGTTCCTTTGAGACGCCCCCGAACACGGCTCCCGGAGCCTTTCAGACCGAGCCCGTGCCAACCCGCCCCTAAGGCCGAAATCCCTCGAAGATGATCTGGTCGGCCCGGCCGGTGGCCCGGATGCGATCAGACCCGGTGCGCACGGTCCAGGTGAGAACCGGCAGGCCGAGGCGGCGGGCGAGGCGGGGCGGAAGGCGGTCGAGATCTGCCAGCCGATAGGCGATGAAGCCGAAGCGCGAGCGCGGCCAGTGGGCCAGAGTCGAGAGGTTCAGCCGCTGCGCCGCCGAAAACGCCGGCCAGTCCGGGCCATGATACCGGTATTGGGCGACGATCCCCCGCGTCAGTCCGGGCGCGACGGCGCGCACCGCCTCCAGCACCGCGGGATCGAAGGACATCAGCGCCACCGGCCCGGAATAGGTCGCGGCGACCGCCGCCGTCCGCCGGGCAAGGCGCATGTCACCGCTGAAGTCGCTCTTGATCTCGACCAAAAGCGGCACCCGGCCGCCGATCCGGGCGAAAAGCTGGTCGAGCCGGATCATCCGCCCGGCGCCGATGCGGAAGGGCAGGTCGGCGAGGGCGGCGGCGGTCAGGGCGGCGACGGGCCCGGCCGCAATGGTCAGCCGGTCGAGGGTGAAATCGTGGAACACCATGGCCTCGCCGTCGGCGCTGGCCTGGACGTCCACCTCGATGGCGTAGCCCGCCGCCACCGCCGCATCCACCGCCGGAGCGGTGTTCTCGACGATGCGGGCGGCGATGTCGTGCAGGCCGCGATGGGCGACCGGCCGTTGCGTCAGGAGCCCGGCCGGAACGCCCATGGCATCGCCTCAGGCGATCTCGACGATGGCTTCCACTTCCACGGCCGCATCGAAGGGCAGGGCGGCGATGCCGACCGCCGAGCGGGCGTGCCGGCCCTTGTCGCCGAGCACCTCCACCAGGAAGTCGGAGCAGCCGTGCACCACCTTGGGCTGGTCGGTGAAGTCCGGGGTGGAGTTGACGAAGGCCACCAGCTTCACCACCCGCAC
>CALMSN010000057.1 GCA_937872325.1 uncultured Xanthobacter sp.
GCGCGTAGTAGCGGCGGTAGAAGGCGAGGGCGTCCTCGCGGTTCAGCTTCTTGATCTCGTGTTCCCAGCCGATGATCGGGTGCTGGTAGGGATGGTTGACGTAGGTGGTGGCCTGCATGATCTCGCCGAGCCGGGCGCCGGGCTCGTTGTCGGTGCGCATGCGGCGCTCCTCCAGGACCACGTCCCGCTCGGGCAGCACCACCTCGTCGGAGAGCTTGAGGCCGGTCATCCGGTCGGCCTCGAAGCCCATCACCTTTTCCAGGTGCTCGCGGGCGACCCGCTGGTAGTAGGCGGTGTAGTCCTGCGAGGTGAAGGCGTTCTCCTGGCCGCCGAGGCGCGCCACCTCGGCCGAGAACTCGCCCTGGGGATGGGCGTCGGTGCCCTTGAACATCAGGTGCTCGAGGAAGTGGGCGATGCCCGACTTGCCGGGCTGCTCATCGGCCGAGCCCACCTTGTACCAGACCATGTGGGTGACCACGGGGGTGCGGTGATCGGGGATCACCATCACCTCGAGCCCGTTGGGCAGGGTGAATTGGGAAATCTCGGGCCCCGCGGCGCTGGCAAGGCGGGGGCTCGCGGCGGCAAGGCCGACGGCAACAATCGCAACCATGAGGAAACGGCTCATCTGCACGAGGTTCATCCGAATGCGCGCCCTGGCCTTGCGGGCGCGCTGCTGGGGTTAAGATAAGCCGTCCGGCGGCAAGGGCCAGAGCGAAGCCGGCTGATTGGAACCGCTTTCACCCGGGCGCTCCACGCCTCGCGGAGCCGGCGCACACCTGCGTGCCGCGCGGCGGCGGCGCCTGCGGAACCGACCCGAGGATGTCTCGGGTCCGAATGCGGTGGAAGCGTGAACAGGGCGGGCGCGCCGCTTCAAGAAAACGCGAGATCGCGCGGGTTTCGCGCGTCTCTTGCGGCCTTCAGGTCCACTCCCCTTGCGGCACCCTTGGGGAGCCGTCGCCGGTCACTGCCGGTCGAACAGGGTCGGGAACTTGAAGGTTTCCTTCTTCGGCTCGACCACGCCGTAGGGGGCGTTGGGGGCCGGGGTCTGGTAGCCGGGCGGCGGCTGGACCAGGCTCTCGCGCTCCGGCTCGCCGTTGAAGGTGAGCTTGTCCTGGTTGCCGGTCACCGAGTTGAACCAGCCCTTGAAGCCCAGCTCGGTGGGGCTCATCACGTCGCGCCGGCCGTTGGGATCGGCGGGCTGGCCGTTGTCGAAGGTGCCGGCAGTCCTGCGCTTGCCCTTGTTCAGTTCGGACGGCAGCAGCGGCCGGCCGGCATCGTCGCGGACCACCGGACGCTTGGCTTCCTCCGCCTCGCGCTTGCGGCGGGCGATGTCGGGATCCTTCGGCCAGTTGGGATTCGACTTGGCGGCGCTTTCCTGCGGGGCGGGAAGGGTCTCGCCGGCGCGGGGCGGCACCACCAGGGGAGCGCGCTCGCGATAGTCGATGTCGGGCCGGGCCTCGTCTTCCACCAGCCCGAGGGCTTGCAGCGCGCCCTGCAGCGGGTTGCTGCCGAATTCCTGCGCCCGGGCCGCGGAGGGGAGCGCCAGCGTACCGGCAACAAGCAGGCCGTGCACCGCATGACGGCGCAGGAAGGCTGCAAAGGACGGACTGCTGGGCATTTGGGTTCCCTTAACGCTCGCGCTCGGCTTCGGATTGCGGCGCCATTGGCTGGGGCGAGGGCGGCGATTTTGAGGCATGCCCGAAGAATGCATCGTAAAGCAGCAGCGCAACGCCCACAACGACGGCCACATCCGCCACGTTGAACACATACCAGCGGTAGCCGAAGGCGTAGAGCGAGACGAAGTCGAACACCGCCCCGTGCACCACCCGGTCCACCGCATTGCCGATGGCGCCGCCGATCAGCAGGCCGAGGGCCACGGCCTCCAGCCGGCGGGCGGTGCGGGTGAGCCAGACGGTGAAGGCGATCGCCGCCACCACCTTGATGGCCACCAGCACCCAGCGCCCGGCCTCCCCCTGGGGGAAGAGGCCGTAGCTGATGCCCGGATTCCAGATCGCGACGAGGTCCAGCCCCGGCAGGACCGGATGGACCGGGCCGCTCCAGGTCCGCGACCAGAACAGCACCGCCAGCTTGGAGGCCTGATCGGCCACCACGCTGGCGAAGGCGATGACGAGCCCGAGGGGGACGAGACGCATGGCGCGAACCTAGAGCATTTTCGAGCGAAGTGAATCCCGCTGGGCGTGAAGAAAATGCTTCAGGCCGCGGTCCCCCCTGCCGCCAGATATTCCCGCAGCGCCGCCGCATCGCGCGGGGTGACGTTAGGGAATTGCGGATCGGTGCCGACCTCCGGCGAGATCTTCCACGAGCGGGCGCACTTGGTGCCTTCCGCCGCCGCGGGCCGCACCGCGACACCGGGCACGTCCGGCAGCCGGAAGGCCTCCGCCGGGCCCTCGCCGGGGATCAGGCGGGCGGCGCTGGTGATGAAGATCTCCGCCGCATCGAGGCCCTCGAAGGCGGCCAGCAGCTCCAGATCGGCGATGAACACCTCCGGCGCCGCCTCCAGCGAGGAGCCCATGCGCTTGGCGGCGCGCTCGATTTCCAGCGCGCCCAGCACCACCCGGCGCACGAGGCGCACCTGGCGCCAGCGCTCGGCGAGCGCAGGATCGCGCCAGCGGGCCGGGGTGTCGGGGAAGGCGAGCAGATGCACCGAGCCGTCCTCATCGCCGGTGCGGGCGAGGTAGGCCTCCTCGGTGGTGAACGGCATGATCGGCGCGAGCCAGGTGACGAGCCGCGCGAACACCGCCTCCAGCACCGTCAGGCAGGCCCGGCGGGTGAGGGAGGACAGGGGATCGCAGTAGAGCGCGTCCTTGCGCACGTCGAAATAGAAGGCCGAGAGGTCCGAGGTCATGAAGGCGGTGAGGAGCGCGTTGACCTTCTTGTAGTCGAAGGCGCGATAGGCGGCGCGCACCTCGCCGTCGAGCTCGGCGAGGCGGTGGAGGATGAAGCGCTCCAGCGCCGGGATGTCGGCCTCGGCCACGTCGTCCCCGGGCCGGTGGTGGTGCAGCGAGCCGAGCAGCCAGCGGATGGTGTTGCGCAGCTTGCGGTAGGTGTCGGCGGTGGTCTTCAGGATCTCCGGGCCGATGCGCAGGTCGTCGGCATAGTCGGAGGCGCAGACCCACAGCCGCAGGATGTCGGCGCCGGACTGGGCGATCACCTCCTGCGGGGCGGTGACGTTGCCGAGCGACTTCGACATCTTGCGCCCCTGCTCGTCGAGCACGAAGCCGTGGGTCAGCACCGCGTCGTAAGGCGGGCGGCCGCGGGTGCCGCAGCTCTCCAGCAGCGAGGAGTGGAACCAGCCGCGATGCTGGTCCGAGCCTTCCAGGTACATCACCCGGTCGGGCCCCTGCGGCGGCCGGTCGGCCTTGAGGTCGGGCCGCACCTCCAGGGTGAAGGCATGGGTGGAGCCGCTGTCGAACCAGACGTCGAGCACGTCGTCCACCTTGGCCCAGCCCTCGCCGGCGCGGGCGCCGAGGAAGCGGGCGGCGGCGCCGTCCTTGAACCAGGCATCGGCGCCCTCGGCCTCGAAGGCCGTAGCGACGCGGGCATTGACCTCAGGATCGTGAAGGATCTCCACCGAGCCGTCGCCCACCTCCCTGACGAACACGGTGATGGGCACGCCCCAGGCGCGCTGGCGCGAGACCACCCAGTCTGGGCGGTTGGCGATCATGCCGGTGATCCGATTCTCGCCGGCGGCGGGAACCCACTCGACGGTCTTGATGCCGGCGAGCGCGCGGGCGCGCAGAGTGTCGGGGGCATTACCCGGCAGGGTGGCTGGACGGGGTGCGGCTTTGCCGTCCGCATCGCGGATATCCTGGTCCATCGCGATGAACCATTGCGGCGTGTTGCGGAAGATCACCGGCTTCTTGGAGCGCCAGGAATGCGGATACTGGTGCTTCAGCCGGCCGCGGGCGATGAGGTTTCCGGCCTTGGTCAGGGCCGCGATCACCGCCTTGTTGGCGTCGCCCGTCTCGCCCTTCTCGGTGATGACGCGGCGGCCCGCGAAGCCGGGGGCCTGGGGCGTGTAGAAGGAATCCTCGTCCACCGTGTAGGGGATGGCCGGATTGATCCCGCGCTCTTCCAGCAGGCGGCGGCTCGCGGTCCAGATCTCGAAGTCCTCGCGGCCGTGGCCCGGCGCGGTGTGGACGAAGCCGGTGCCGGCATCGTCGGTGACATGGTCGCCGTCCAGCAGGGGCACCGCGAAGTCGTAGCCGAGCCCGGCGAGGGGATGGGCGGTAACCATTTCTTCCAGCCACTTCGCGGGCACATCAGTTTTGCGCGTAAATGCTACGACCTTGGCCTGTTTGAAGACGTCTTCGGCCAGTTTGTCCGCGAGAATGAACTTGTCGCCCACTTTTGCCCAATTATCGGCCGGCGCCTCGGTCACCTCGTAGAGACCATAGGAAATCTTCGACGAGAAGGAGATGGCCCGATTACCGGGCAGGGTCCAGGGGGTGGTGGTCCAGATCACAACGAAGGTGCCATCGAGTTCGTCGATGAGGTGCCAACGTGTAACTCCGGCAGGTTCTCCGATTGATCGGAAAACTCCAGAACCGCTCTCTTCAACACGTTGCGGCAGGGATACCGGGAACTTCACCCACACCATGTCGCTGGTGTGGTCCTGGTATTCCACCTCGGCCTCGGCCAAAGCGGTCTTCTCCACCACCGACCACATCACCGGCTTGGAGCCGCGATAGAGCAGGCCGTTCTGCGCGAACTTCATGATCTCGCGGGCGATCTGCGCCTCGGCGGCGAACGCCATGGTGGTGTAGGGCCGGTCCCAGTCGCCCTCGACGCCGAGGCGCTTGAACTCGGTGCGCTGCACGTCGAGCCAGTGCTCGGCATAGGCGCGGCACTCCTGGCGGAAGGCGACCATGGCGGCGGCGTCGGAGAAGTCGGGCTTGGCCTTGCCCTTCTTGCGGTAGTTCTCCTCCTCGATCTTCCACTCGATGGGCAGGCCGTGGCAGTCCCAGCCGGGCACGTAGTTGCTGTCGTAGCCCAGCATCTGGTGCGAGCGGGTCACCACGTCCTTGAGGATCTTGTTGAGGGCGTGGCCGATATGGATGGCGCCGTTGGCATAAGGCGGGCCGTCATGCAGCACGAAGCGGTCGCGGCCGCGGCCGGCCTCGCGCAGGCGGGCGTAGAGGCCGAGGCGCGCCCAGCGGGCCAGCAGCTCCGGCTCCTTCTTGGGCAGGCCGCCGCGCATGGGGAAGTCGGTCTGCGGCAGCAGCAGGGTCTTGGAATAGTCGGCGGTCTTCTCGGCGGTGTCGGCGCTCTGGGTCATGGGCTCGGCGGGCTCTCGGGCTCTTCGAGCGCTGCGCTCGCCCGGGGGCTTGCGGCAAACGCTCCAGATTTCAGCTTTGGACGCGCTTTCCTCGGGCGGCGCGGCGGCCGCTGCGCGGGAAGAACGCGGGACAGGACGGCGAAACCCGGCCATCCCGCCCGCTCAAGCGCGCGGAAGGGCCGGGCCGGTAATTCGCGCGGCGCGCCGCAGGATCCGTGAAGACGTCATCGGCCGTCTCTTAAAGCGTTTTTGGCAAAAGGGGAAACGGGGCGTTGCACCGCAGGGCGCAAACGCGAAGGCCCCGGCGCGGGTGCGCCGGGGCCTCCATGGTGAGTGTCTGCCGGACCGGAGCCGGGCGGGTCGCCTCGCCCGGGACCCGATCAGGTGTGGTAGGCGCGCTCGCCGTGCTCGTTGAGGTCGAGGCCCTCGCGCTCCATCTCCACCGACGGCCGCAGGCCCACGATGATGTTCAGCACGAAGAAGATGATCGCCGACACCACGCCGGACCAGACGATGGTGATGAGGGTCGCCTCGGTCTGCACCCACACCTGGTGGGCCATGTCGTAGTCGGCGACGCCGGCGCCGCCGAGGGCCGGCGACACCAGGATGCCGGTGGCGATGGCGCCGATGATGCCGCCGACGCCGTGGACGCCGAACACGTCCAGGGAGTCGTCATACTTCAGCGCGTTCTTGATGGTGGTGCAGAAGAAGAAGCACACCAGCGAGGCGACGATGCCGAGCACGATGGCGCCCATCGGGCCGGAGGCGCCGCAGGCCGGGGTGATGGCGACGAGGCCCGCCACCGCGCCCGAGGCACCGCCCAGCATGGAGGGCTTGCCGCGGACCAGCCACTCGATCACCAGCCAGCCCAGGATCGCGCCGGCGGTGGCGAGGAAGGTGTTCAGCATCACGATCGCTGCCAGGCCGTTGGCCTCGAGGTTGGAGCCGACGTTGAAGCCGAACCAGCCGACCCACAGCAGCGAGGCGCCGACCATGGTGAAGGCCAGCGAGTGCGGCGGCAGCTGTTCCTTGCCATACCCGATGCGCTTGCCGACGATGATGCAGCCCACGAGGCCGGCGATGCCGGCATTGATGTGCACCACGGTGCCGCCGGCGAAGTCCAGGGCGCCCTTGCCGAAGAGATAGCCTTCCGAGAACCACACCATGTGGGCGATCGGGAAGTAGGCGAAGGTGCCCCACAGGATGGCGAAC
>CALMSN010000058.1 GCA_937872325.1 uncultured Xanthobacter sp.
CTCGTAAAGATCCTCGCCGTGGGGCGGCATGTAGCCGTCCTCGGCATATTGCGGATCGTAGCTGTCGTCGTACTCGTCATATTCGTCGTGGTCGTCGCGACGGCCGGTGGCATAGGCATAGCCGGCCTCGTCATAGCCGCGCGGTGCTGCGGACGGGCTCGCTGCGGCGCGCGGCGCGGCATCGTCGTCATAGCCGTCATCGGCGCGGCCACGCTGGTACTGGCTGGCGCCGGCCGCCCGGTCCTGCGCGGCGCGGGGAGCGGGCGTGTAGTCGTCGTCGTAATCGTCGTCCGCATCCGCGACCGGCGGCGGCGCCACCGGCTGGCGGGCGAGCGAGCCATAGCCGGTGCGCACAGCGCCCGACTGGGGGTAAGCCTGGGGCTGCGGCGCGGCGGGAGCGGGAACCGCCCGCTGCGGCGCGGCGCGGTCGTATGAGGCTTCGCGAGAGGCCGGAGCCTCACGGTAGGCGGGCGCCTCACGGTAGCTCGGGGCCTCGCGATACGCGGCAGGCTCCCGATAGGCCGGAGCCGGGTCGCGGTAGACCGAAGCCTCGCGGCGGGCGCCCGGGGCGGGAGCTGCCGGAGCGGGCTCCGGCTCGAGCGCGCCGAAATCGGCGAACGGATCCTGGTCGCCCATGATCCGAGCCAGCTCGGCCAGCGGATCGGCAGCCGAAGGGGCAGCCTGGGCCGGGCGCGGGGGGACGGCGGAGAGGCCGGTCTGGGAGATGGGCGCGCGGGCCGGCGGCGGCTGTACGGCCCGAGATACCGGCGCGGGAGCGGGCGAACGGGCGGCGGCAGGAGCGCCATAGGGCTGGCGCGCCGCGGGCTCGTAGCCGCGCGCGGCCGGAGCCGCCGGAGCCTGCGATCCGCTGCCGGCGGAGGCGCCGTAGGCCGGCCGGGGAGCCGGCGCCTGCGGCGCGGCGGGGGAAAGCTGGCGCGGAGCCTGCTGGGCGACGCGGTTCGGCGGCAGGCCCGGAATCCGCTGCGGGCTGCCATAGGCAGAGGCGCCGCGACCTGCGGCGGCCTGGGATGCCGCACCAGCATCGCGCTGGGGCTGGCTGCTCCGAAGCTCGTCTCGCTCGCTGTCGCTGAGCCGGTAGCGGTACCTGCTGTCGTCGCCCATATCGCCTCGATGCATTGTCGTTCCCCGTGCCCGGTGACCCTCGGAGCCGAACGCCGCTTTCCGGCCTTTCAGTGCCGGGCACACGGGGGAACGCGTGGTCACTTCATCTCGTCGACGGCCTCCACCCCCAGAATACCAAGACCTGAGGCGAGCACCGCAGCCACGCCGTGCACCAGAGCCAGACGTGCCGAAGTCAACTCTCGATCATTCCCGATAATGAAGCGTAAATGTGGCGCGTCTTTGCCGCGGTTCCACTGGCCGTGGAAGTCGGCGGCGAGGTCGGGCAGATGGAGGGCGCCGGGGTGGGGCCGGGGGGCGCCCCCCCCCTGCCCCACCAGGCGCGGCCACCGGGCCAGCCGGGGCAGCAGCTCGCCCCCGCCCGAACCGCCGAGCCGGTCCAGCGGCGCGTCCCGGAAGCCGTCGGCGGTCTTGGGCAGGTCCGGGAACTCCGCCTCGGCATTGCGCAGGATCGAGCGGGCCCGGGCGTGGGCATACTGCACGTAGAAGACCGGGTTCTCCCGCGACTGCTCGATGACCTTGGCGAGGTCGAAGTCCAGCGGCGCGTCGTTCTTGCGGAACAGCATCATGAAGCGGACGGCGTCGCGCCCCACCTCGTCCACCACCTCGCGCAGGGTGACGAAGGAGCCGGCGCGCTTCGACATCCGCACCGGCTCGCCGTTGCGGAACAGGCGCACCAGCTGGATCAGCTCCACGTCCAGCGTCGCCTTGCCGAGGCTCAGCGCGGTCACCGCCGCCTGCATGCGCTTGACGTAGCCGCCATGGTCGGCGCCCCAGACGTCGATCATCTCCAGGAAGCCGCGCTCCAGCTTGTCGGCGTGGTAGGCGATGTCGCCGGCGAAATAGGTGTAGCTGCCGTCCGACTTCATCAGCGGCCGGTCCACGTCGTCGCCGAAATGGGTGGTGCGGAACAGGGTCTGCTCGCGATCCTCCCAGTCCTCGGCCGGCGCGCCCTTGGGCGGCGGCAGGCGGCCCTGGTAGATCTCGCCCGAGTTCCGCAGGATGTCGATGGCCGCCCCGACCTTGTCCTTGCGCCCTTCGGTGAGCGAGCGCTCGGAGAAGAACACGTCGAACCGGATGCCGAGCGCCGCCAGGTCCTCGCGGATCACCGCCAGCATGGCGGCGATGGCGGCGTCGCGCACCAGGGGCAGCCACTGCGCCTCGGTCAGGTCGCGCAGCGCCGTGCCCTGCGTCTGAGCGAGCGCCTGGCCCACCGGCACGAGGTAGTCGCCGGGATAGAGCCCCTCGGGGATCTCGCCGATGGCCTCGCCCAGCGCCTCGCGGTAGCGCAGGAAGGTGGAGCGGGCGAGCACGTCCACCTGCGCGCCGGCGTCGTTGATGTAATATTCCTTGGTCACCCGGAAGCCGGCGAAATCCAGCAGGTTGGCCATCGCGTCGCCGAACACCGCGCCGCGGCAATGGCCCACATGCATCGGCCCGGTCGGGTTGGCGGAGACGTACTCCACGTTCACCTTGCGGTTGCCGCCCAGGGTCGAGCGGCCGAAATCCGTGCCCTGCTTCAGGATATCGGCCAGCACCTGGGGCCAGAAGGCCGGATCGAGGCCGATATTGATGAAGCCCGGCCCGGCCACCTCCACCTTCACCACATGGGGCGCGCCCGCCAGCCGCTCGGCGAGCATCTTGGCGAGGTCGCGCGGCTTGGTGGCGGCCTCCTTGGCCAGCACCATGGCGGCGTTGGTGGCGAGATCGCCGTGGCTGGCATCGCGCGGCGGCTCCACCACCACCCGGGAGAGGTCGAGCGTCGCCATTCCCCCGTGCGCGATCTTCCCCTCCGCGGCGAGGGCGGCGAGGGCCTCGCGCACATGGTCGGCGAAGAGGGTGTAGACGTTCATGGGGCCAGATCCGGACGGTGGGAATGCGGGGCGGCGCCTAACGCAGTTCCGGCGTGAAGTCAAAGAACCGGGCGTGCTGGTCGAGGGCGTAGCGGTCGGTCATGCCGGCGATGTAGTCGGCCACCCGGCGGGCGAGGCGGGCGGTGTCGGCGAGATCCAGATCCTCCTGCCAGGAGGGCGGCATGTCCTGCGGGCGCTCCATGAAGTGGCGGAACAGGTCGCGCAGCACGTCCTGGGCCTCGGCCATCACCCGGCTGACGCGCGGATGGCGATACATGCGCGGAAAGAGAAAGCCCTTCACCGCCTTTTCCGCCGTCGCGACCGGCTCCGAGAAGCCCACCAGCGGCCGGCCGAGCAGGCGCACCGCCGCGGCCGATTCCACCCCGCAGGCAGCGGCCCGGGCGGTGGTCTCGGCCACCACATCCTCGATCAGGCGGGTGATGGCCCGGCGAAGCATCTCGTTGACGGTGCGCGGCACGTCGAGGCGCGGATAGCGCTGGCGCACCTCGGCCAGCGCCGGGCCGGCCAGCGGCAGGTCGGCGAGCTCGTCGAGGGCGAACATGCCGGCCCTCAGGCCATCGTCCATGTCGTGGACGTCGTAGGCGATGTCGTCGGCGATGGCCGCCACCTGGGCCTCCGGCCCGGCGTGGCTCCACAGCTCCAGGTCCTGGAGCGCCGAATGGACGGTGACCGCGTGGGGCAGACCTGCGGCGTAGCGGCCGATACCGCGGCCGTCGCGATCGGTCAGCGGGCCGTTGTGCTTGGCGATGCCCTCCAGGGTCTCCCAGGTAAGGTTGAGGCCGTCGAAGGCGGCGTAGCGCCGCTCCACCCGGGTCACCACCCGCAGCGATTGGGCATTGTGATCGAAACCGCGGTAATCCTTGAGGCAGGCGTCGAGCGCCCGCTCCCCGGCATGGGCGAAGGGTGGATGGCCGAGGTCGTGCGCCAGCGCCAGCGCCTCGGCCAGATCCTCGTCGAGGCCCAGCGCCCGGGCGATGGAACGCGCCACCTGCACCACCTCCAGCGTATGGGTGAGGCGGGTGCGGTAGTGGTCGCCCTCGTTGAAGATGAAGACCTGGGTCTTGTGCTTCAGCCGGCGGAAGGCGGTGGAATGGATGATGCGGTCGCAGTCGCGGCGGAACGGGCTGCGCGGCGGCATTTCCGGCTCGAAGACGAGGCGGCCGCGACTCGCTTCCGCCCGGGTGGCAAAGCCCACGCGATCCCTGGCGCCAGCCACCGCCATCCCCGGCCCTCCCCGTTGCGCGGGGCCGGTGCGGCCCCGGCGGGCTTTTTTAAGCCCGCCCGCTCTTTCGCTGGGCGGCTTATGCACTTACCTTAAGGGCCATTGCCAGCTTCAATTCGTAAAGTCGATACCATGGATGCAACACTCGATACCGCCCCCGCGGCGGCGGCCTTGCCGGCCGTAGACGAATTTATCGTCACCGATGCCGCGGCGCGGCGGATCCGCACCATCCTCGCCGGCGAGCCGGAAGGCACCTTCCTGCGCATCAGCGTGGAGGGCGGCGGTTGCTCGGGCTTCTCGTACAAGTACGACGTGACCCGCGAGCAGGGCGAGGACGACCTCATCATCGAGAAGGAGGGCGCAAAGATCGTGGTCGATCGGCTCTCGCTCGAATACTTCCGCGGCTCCCAGCTCGACTACAAGGCGGACCTGATGGGCTCGGCCTTCAAGATCAGCAACCCGCAGGCCACCGCCAAGTGCGGCTGCGGCTCGAGCTTCGCAGTCTGATACCATCAGCCCCGGTCTTCGACCGGGGCCAATTGGGCCGTGCGCAGGCACCGCGCGGGGGTGAGCGCGGGGCTATGAGCCATCCTCACGGGGCCTTTTGTATAGGCCAAAAGCACTGGTGACGCCGGCGTCCACAGGCGCGCCGGGCGGGAGACGCCGCCGCGGGCGCTCGCGGCTATTCCCGGCTCTCCATATGGGGCGTTTGCTTGCGCGCGGCGGCTCCCTGCCCCGGCCGACTCTCCGCGGGCCCTGGATCGTTTCAGGGCCTCATGGAGACACTCAAACAATCTAACACTTTGATTTCAGAGTTTTTCTTTCCCGATCAGATGGCATATCCGATCGGGAAACGCTCTTGCGCCCTCGATAGCGATCGTCAGCCGGTTGGAATGCGAAAATCCCGGTCCGCCCGGCGGATTTCGCCCATGGCCCATGCCTCAAGCATTCCACCGGATGCGGAGGGCTGGACCGTAAACCCATGAGCCGCAGGCGAGGGTCGGTGCTCGGCCTCTTTTGGGCAGTGTCCACCGAGATCCGGCCACGCCGAACACGCCCTGAGCGCGCAGACGCGCCGGCGGGATCGAGCGTGCAGGGATCATCTCTGAAGTGCACGCCCGGCCGCTCGCCGCCGCGGAACGCCAGCGGACGTCAGCGCTTGGCGGTCTTCAGCCAGCCTTCGAGATAGGTGAGCGCCATGGAGCGCTCGCTGGAGGTGGCCTCGGCGAAGGCTTCCTCGTGGGCTTCAACTACCCACTTGTCCTCCGGGCGGGAAGCGGCATCGCGGGCCAGCGTCAGCCACATCAGCCCGCGGGCGGCCTGGCGCGGCACGCCGCTGTCGCCGTGGAACAGGAGGCGGCCAAGCAGGGCCTGCGCCTCGAACTGCCCCTTCTGCGCCGACAAGGTCAGCCAGCGGCCGGCATTGCGCGGATCCCGCGGCATGCCGTCGACGCTGCCGAGATAGAGCTTGCCGAGCTGGAGCTGGGCATCGGCATCCCCGAAATAGGAGGCCGCATACTGGAACATGTCCCGCGCCCGCTGCGGATCGCGCCGCACCCCGGCCGCCGGCAGGCCCACCAGATAATACGAGCCGAGTGCCACGAAGGCGTTGGCCACGAACCGGGACTGCGGGGTGCCGGGATAATCCTCGGCATGGGTGTTGGCGATCTTGGAGAAGTAGTCGAACGCCTTCGCGTCGTCGCGCTTGACGCCGTCGCCGTCGGCATAGATGCGCCCCAGCTTCCACTGGGCCATGGCGTGGCCCTGGGCGGCGGCATAGCCGAGGGCGTCGATGCCCTTGGCGGTCTGCCCGGCGCGGATGGCCTGGGCGCCGGTGCGGAAGGCCTCGTCCACCGGGCGCACCGCCGGTGCCAGCGGCACGTCGAGCGGCGGAGTGAGGGGCGCCACCGCGCCGAAGGCCACCTGCCCCGACCCCTGCGGCCCCTGGGCGTTGCCATCGAACGCGAGCGCGGCGGGGACCGAGAGGAAGGCGCAGACCAGACCGGCCAGCCCGGCCTTTAGAGCCGGAGCGGCGATGCCCCGGCGAATTCCGGCGGGGAGCGGAGAAAGGTGCGACGCCACGATCATGATGCGATCAGCTTGACGGGCGCCGGCGGCAATATCGGGGCCGCCGAGAGGCCGTGTCGCGGCCTCTCTTGGGCGTCTTCCCGCCGCAATCGGGCAGCACCGCCCGGATCCCTTGAAATCTACGCCCATCGACCTCACCAAGACCACGGCACGGGGGCTTAAGCCTGCCCTTCCAGTGCCGGGCACGC
>CALMSN010000059.1 GCA_937872325.1 uncultured Xanthobacter sp.
GCATCAACATCCACCACTCCTTTCTGCCCGGCTTCAAGGGCGCCAAGCCCTATCACCAGGCCCATGTGCGCGGGGTGAAGCTGATGGGCGCCACCGCCCACTACGTCACCTCCGACCTCGACGAAGGCCCGATCATCGAGCAGGACGTGGAGCGCATCTCCCATCAGGAATCCCCCGAGGACCTGGTGCGCAAGGGCCGCGACATCGAGCGCCGGGTGCTGGCCCGGGCGCTGGCCTGGCACCTGCAGGACCGGGTGCTGCTGAACGGCAATCGCACCGTGGTGTTCCGCGACTGATGCCGAGGGCCCGTGAGGTTGAGGCACGGGCCATGGCTCAAGCCCGGGCGGCGCTTGAGCGGACCCGCTCGGCATCGTTGGAAGACCGGCTCCGACGCCCGCGGGACGGGGCGCCGCGGTAGACGCTGCGGATCGAAACGAGGTGCGCTTTGCCGCAGCCACCCGGGCCGGGCGCTTCGTCCGCCGGCGCCATATTCACGTCCATGTTGCGGCGCAATATAAATTCGGCGCCGTTGAAACCGAACGCGGTGCTCCACGTTGACCGGTGATGGCTGCGGCCGATCCGGTCGCGTGCCGCGCCGAGCCTCAGGTGGTCATTTGTCCCGATGGGGCGGCCGCCGGCTCGGGCAACTCCCATTGCGTGCTTTTGTGGCGCCGGTCCCGGCCGGCGGAAAGCGCGCGCAATCCGGAGGCTTCCCATGGCCCGCAACACGCTTCTGGTGACGGCGCTCGCGCTGGTCGTCGCCTTCTTCGCCGCCACCGCCAACGGCCCGCATTTCGGCCCCAACGACCCGGACCCGGTGCCGACCCTGCCCACCGGCGACCCGTTGCCGCTCACCGTCTCCCCCGACATGCCGCCCGGCCGGACCTATTCCGAGCACCCGGTGCAATGACCCGGCAAAAGGTCGCAGCTTGAGTTCAGGCTTCGGGCCGAAGGCAGCGGAGAAGCTGCCGGTCCGGGGCCGGATATCTTCGGGGCGGATCGGAAGGGCCGGCGCCGCCTCGTGGCGGGGAGGCTGAACGACTTCGCCACTCCCCGGCCAGCCCCCTCCGGATCTTTCCGCGTGCGCCGCACGCTTGAGCGGACCTTCTCGTCGGGCCGCTGTTCAAACCGCCACGACTGACCGTGCGGCACGGTTTACGGTCGGATTGATATACTGTATCAAAAGCCATCATTCCGCGGTGCCGCTGCACCGCCACCCCGAACGACGCAGGTTTTGGCCGCGCCGCTCGGTCTAAGGGAGATGGCCTTGCTCCACGCCGCCCGCCGCGTTCCAGCCGCCGATGCCGCCGTCTCGCAAGGGGCTGACGGCACCGATGCGGCCGCGCGCCTTCAGGGTGCCGGCGCCGGAGCTGATCGCGCTGAAGGTCAGCGCTTCCAGGATCAGCATCCCGAGGATCAGCGTCCGCAAAATCTCGCTGACCATCAGCAAGCGCGGGATGCCGCTCACCAGCATCCCGCGGGCCATGAACACACTGGTCACGCGCACTCCGCTGAGGCACACGCCGGGCATGACCACGCCGGCCGTCATCAGTCCGCCCTCGACCACGCGGCCCACGACCACGACGCGCATGGCCACGACGCCCACCATCCCGGCGGCCATGACCATGCCGGCCACCATCACGGCGCCGCCGGCGCGCCGGTGAGCCGGGTGCCGGGATTCTCCCTGCTGCGGCTGTCGCTGGCCGGCCGCCTGGCCATCGTCGCCGTGCTTCTGGCGCTGCAATGGGCCGCCGTTCTGCTGGTGCTGGGATGAGCGCGATGCGGCCCCAGCTCACCTTCCGCGACCTCACCCTTGGCTATGAGCGCCATCCCGCTGTGCACCACCTCACCGCCGAAGTCCCGGAAGGGGCGCTGCTGGCGGTGTGCGGGCCCAACGGGGCCGGCAAGTCGACGCTGCTGAAGGGCATCTGCGGCGCGCTGAAGCCCATCGGCGGGCGCATCGACCGGCACGGCGTGGCGCCGCAGGAGATCGCCTACCTGCCCCAGGCGGCGGAGGTGGACCTCGGCTTCCCGATCAGCGTCTACGACCTCGTCGCCATGGGCCTGTGGCGGCGGATCGGGCTGTTCGGGGGCGTCGCCGCGGCCGACCGCGCGCGCATCGAGGCGGCGCTCGCCGCGGTGGGCCTCACCGGCTTCGAGCGGCGGATCGTCGGCACCCTTTCCGGCGGACAGCTACAGCGGGCGCTGTTTGCCCGGCTGATGCTGCAGGATGCCCGCCTGATCCTGCTCGACGAGCCGTTCAGCGCCCTCGACGCCACCACCTTCGCCGACCTCCTCGGCATCATCCGCCGCTGGCACGCAGAGGGGCGCACGGTGCTGGCGGTGCTGCACGATCTGGAGTGCGTGCGCGCGGTGTTCCCGCTGACGCTGCTGCTGGCCCGCCGGCCCATCGCCTTCGGCCCCACCGGCTCGGTGCTGCAGCCCGAGACCCTGGCCCGCGCCTATGGCGACGGCCATCGCTGGCAGGAAGCCTGGGCCGCCGGCGCCACCGACTGCACCGACGCCGCCTGACCCCGCCGACACAGGCATCAAAGGCCCGCATTCATGTCGCCCTACGACCTTCTCGTGGCCCCGTTCGCCGAGTTCGAGTTCATGCGCCGCGCTTTGGTGGGGGTGCTGGCGCTGGCGCTCGGGGCCGGGCCGCTGGGAATCTTCCTCATGCTGCGGCGGATGTCGCTGACCGGCGACGCCATGGGTCACGCCATCCTGCCCGGAGCCGCCATCGGCTTCCTGTTCGCCGGGCTCAACCTCTATGCCATGACGCTGGGCGGGCTCATCGCCGGCCTCCTGGTGGCGGTGGGCGCCGGGGTCGTCGCCCGCGCCACCCGGATGAAGGAGGATGCGGCGCTGGCCGCCTTCTACCTCGTCTCCCTGGCGCTGGGCGTGCTGATCGTCTCGGTGCGCGGATCGAACGTCGACCTGCTGCACGTCCTGTTCGGCACCGTGCTCGGCCTCGACGACGACACGCTGGTGCTGATCGCCGGCATCACCACCATCACCCTCCTCGCCTTCGCCTTCCTCTGGCGGGCGCTGGTGGTGGAATGCGTGGATCCGTCCTTCCTGGCCTCGGTGAGCCGGTCCGGCGGGGTGAGCCACATCGCCTTCCTGGCGCTTGTGGTGCTGAACCTGGTGGGCGCCTTCCACGCCCTCGGCACCCTGCGGGCGGTGGGGCTGGTGATGCTGCCCGCCGCCACCGCCCGCTTCTTCGCACGCGACCTCACGGTGCTGGTCGCCCTCGCCACCCTCGTCGCCATGGCGAGCGGGGCGCTGGGGCTGCTGGTTTCCTACCATCTCGGCGCGCCGGCCGGGCCGTCCATCATCCTGGTGGCTGGGCTCGCCTATGCCGCCGCGGTGGTGGCCGGCCCGGTGGGCGGCCTTCTCTCCCGCCGGGCGCCCCGGCGCCATCTCGAAGCCTGAAGGAGCGCATCCATGCTCAATCGACGCCTCATGCTCGCCGCCACTCTCGGCGCCCTCGCCTTGCCCTCAGGCCCCGCCCTCGCGCAGGCGCCGGAGAAGCTGCCGGTGGTGGCCTCCTTCTCCATCCTCGGCGATCTCGTGCGCCAGGTGGGCGGCGACCGGGTGGCGGTGACCACCCTGGTGGGTCCCGGCGGCGACGCCCATGTCTACGAGCCCACCCCGGCCGACGCCAAGCGCGTGGCCGCGGCGAAGCTGGTGCTGGTGAACGGCCTCGGCTTCGAGGGCTGGCTCGACCGGCTGGCCAAGGCCTCCGGCACCAAGGCGCCGGTGGTGGTGGCGACGACCGGCATCACCCCCCTCGCCGCCCCGGACGACGATGACGACGACGACCATGGCCACGCCCACGGCAAGGACGCGCACGGCAAGGGTGCCCACAAGGACAGCCACAAGGATGCCCACGCCGGCCACGACCATGGCGGCCTCGATCCCCATGCCTGGCAGTCGATCCAGAACGCCAAGGTCTATGTGGCCAACATCCGCGACGCCCTGACCGCCGCCGACCCCGCCGGCCGCGAGGCCTATGCCGCCAACGCCGCCGCCTACAGCGCCAAGCTCGACGCCCTCGATGCCGAGGTGAAGGCCGCCATGGCGGCGATCCCGGCCGAGCGTCGGCGGATCATCACCTCCCACGACGCCTTCGCCTATTTCGGCAACGCCTACGGCCTCACCCTGATCGCCCCGCAGGGGGTCTCCACCGAGAGCGAGGCTTCGGCCAAGGACGTCGCCCGCATCATCCGCCAGATCAAGGCGGACAAGATCCCGGCGGTGTTCATGGAGAACATCTCCGACCCGCGCCTCGTCACCCGCATCGCCAAGGAGACCGGGGCGCGGATCGGCGGCGCGCTCTATTCCGATGCGCTCTCCGATGACAAAGGCCCGGCGAGCACCTACATCGACATGATGCGATCCAACGTGCGCACCCTCTCTTCGGCGCTTTCGAGCTGAGGCGCACGCCTTCAAACCCGGCGCGCCGCGCGCCGTCCGACACAGGAAAAGGGGAAGACCCCATGGCTGAGGCTCAGGCCGAAAAGATTCCCGTCACCGTCCTCACCGGCTATCTCGGGGCCGGCAAGACGACGCTGCTCAACCGCATCCTCTCGCAGCCGCACGGCAAGAAGTTCGCGGTGATCGTGAACGAGTTCGGCGAGATCGGCATCGACAACGACCTCGTGGTCGGCGCCGACGAGGAAGTGTTCGAGATGAACAACGGCTGCGTCTGCTGCACGGTGCGCGGCGACCTGATCCGCATCATCGAGGGGCTGCTGCGCCGCAAGGGCGGGTTCGACGGCATCATCGTCGAGACCACCGGCCTCGCCGATCCCGCCCCGGTGGCCCAGACCTTCTTCGTCGACGAGGAGGTGCAGGCCAAGACCCGGCTTGACGCCGTGGTCACCGTCGCCGACGCCAAGTGGCTCTCCGACCGGCTGAAGGATGCCCCCGAGGCGAAGAACCAGGTGGCGTTCGCCGACGTCATCCTGCTCAACAAGACCGACCTCGTGAGCGCCGACGAGCTCGACGGGGTCGAGGCCCGCATCCGCGGCATCAACCCCTATGCCAAGCTCTACCGGACCACGAAGTCGGAGATCGACATCGCCAAGGTGCTGAACCAGGGCGCCTTCGACCTCGACCGCATCCTGGAGCTGGAGCCCGCCTTCCTCGATGAGGACGAGCACGACCACCACGATCACGACCATGGTCATGCCCATGGTCACGGGCACGACCACCACGGGCATGCCCACCACGAGCACGGGCCGGACTGCGGCTGCGGCCACGACCATGGCCACGAACACGGCAAGGGCCACGATCATCACGGCCATGACGACCATGGTCACGGCCATGACCACCATGACCACGGGCACGGCCACCGCCACCTGAAGGCGGTGCACGACGAGGAGATGCAGTCCTTCTCCTTCTCCACCGAGACCCCTCTCGACCCCGACAAGTTCTTCCCCTGGGTGCAGAACCTGGTGGCCACCGAGGGTCCGAACATCCTGCGCTCCAAGGGCATCCTGTCGTTCGCGGGTGACCCGGACCGCTTCGTCTTCCAGGGCGTCCACATGATCCTGGACGGCGATCACCAGCGGCCCTGGAAGGACGGCGAGAAGCGGTTGAGCCGCATCGTCTTCATCGGCCGGAAGCTCGACGAGAAGGCGCTGGAGACGGGCTTCCTCTCCTGCGTCGCCTGAGACAGCACGGCGCCGGGCCTCATCCCGGCGCCGCGACGGTGCCCCGCGGCCCGGCGGGTTGACCCGCATCCTTCGGCGGGCCCCCCCGCCAAGCCGGCCGAAACGCCGCACACTCCCGCCCGTCGCGCCGGCCCCGCGCGACGCTTCCGCCGGGAGACCTGCATGACCGCCGCCGACCATCGCCTGCGCTTTCGCTATTCGCCGACCTCGCCGTTCGTCCGCAAGGTGCTGGTGGTGGCGCACGAGCTCCAGGTGCTGGACCGCCTCGACCTGGTGCGCGCCGACCCCTGGTCGCCGGACACCGACATCGCCCCCGACAATCCGCTGGGCAAGGTCCCGGCCCTGTCCACGCCGGACGGCCTCGTGGTCGGCTCGACCCTCATCTGCGCCTATCTGGAGACGCTGGCGGACGGGCGCAGCCTGCTGCCGGCGGACCCCGCCGCCCGCTGGGCGGTGCTGCGGGCCCATGCGGTCGCGGAAGGCATCCTCGACGCCGCCGTCGCCGCCACCATGGAGCGGATGCGCCGGCCGCAGGACAAGATCTGGCAGGGCTGGCTCGACCGGCAGGCGGGCAAGGTCCGCACCGCCCTCGATTTCCTGGCGGCGCTGCCCGCGGAAAGCCGGGCGCAGGTGGATCTCTACACCCTCACCCTGGCCTGCGTTCTCGCCTATCTCGACCTCAGGATGCCGGATTTCGACTGGCGCGCCCGTCATCCCGACCTCGCGACGTTCGAGGCCGAGTTCGCCCGCCGTCCGTCCCTGCTGGCCACCCGGCCGGAGGAGCTGAGCCGCAGCGCGGCGTAAGCTCGAGGACCGCGCCGGAGGCCGCCTCGGCTTCACCGGCGCGGGGCTGCGACCTCGCCTGCGGGCGACCGGGGCGAGGACCGCCGGGACCGGCGGGGCCTTATCCCGCGGCCGGCAGCAGGCCCAGCCCGCCCTGATAGGCCAGCTTGAGCCCCACCAGGGCGAGCAGCACATAGATCGCGGTGTAGAAGCGCTCGACGGGGAACAGCCGCACCAGCCGGACCCCGGCGAGCGTCGACACCACCGCCACCGGCAGCAGCACCGCGGAGGTGCCGAGATTGGCCCCGTCGATCTGGCCGAGCGCCAGGAAGAACGGCACCTTCACCCAGTTGACCACGGTGAAGAACGCCACCGTGTTGGCGGCGAACCGCTCGGGCGTCTCATGCTTGCGGCGCAGCAGGTAGATGAGCAGCGGCGGGCCGCCGGCATTGGCCAGCATGCTGGTGAAGCCGGACAACGCGGTCCAGAAGGGGGCACCGATCCGGCCCATGGGCGCGCCGTTGCGCCCCAGCCTCAGGAAATGGCGTCCCGCCTCGCCCAGCGAGAGCGCGCCGATGCCGAACTGCACCGCCGCATCCGACACCGAGGCCACCAGCAGGTAGCCGATGACGATGCCCACCACCGCCGGCGGCAGCAGCCGCAGCAGCTCGCGCGGGTCCCAGCGGCGCCAGTAGGCGGCGACGCTCACCGCATCCTGGGCGATCAGCACCGGCAGCATGATGGCGGCGGCCTGGATGGGCGAGATGACCAGCGCCAGCAGCGGCTGGGCCAGCACGCTGAGCCCGGTGAAGCCGCCCTTGGCGAGCCCCACGAGGATCGTCGCCGGCAGCGCCGCGGCATAAAATCCCGGATCGACGATCACTGGATGTCCCCGGTCGCACCGGCCTGCGGCCGGAGTGGCGCGCCGCTTATGCGCCCACCTTGCCCTTGCCTTCGCCCTCGGCGAGGAAGTGCTCCAGCCAGTGGATGTCGTACTGGCCCTCGGCGATGGCGCGGGTCCGCACCAGGGTGCGGAACAGCGGCAGGGTGGTGTCGATGCCGTCCACCACGAACTCGTCCAGCGCCCGGCGCAGGCGGCGCAGGCATTCGTCACGGGTCTTGCCGTGCACGATCAGCTTGCCCACCAGGCTGTCGTAGGTGGGTGGGATGACATAGCCCTGGTAGGCGTTGGAATCGACCCGGATGCCCAGCCCGCCCGGCACGTGATAGTGGGTGATCCGGCCCGGCGAGGGGCGGAAGGTGGTGGGATGCTCGGCATTCACCCGGCACTCGATGGCGTGGCCCTCGATCACCACGTCCTTCTGGGTGAGGGTGAGCGGCTCGCCCGCGGCCACCCGGATCTGCTCGTTGATGAGGTCGATGCCGGTGACCATCTCCGTCACCGGATGCTCCACCTGGATGCGGGTGTTCATCTCGATGAAGTAGAACTCGCCGTTCTCGTACAGGAACTCGATGGTGCCGACGCCGAGATAGCCCAGATCACGCATGGCCTTGGCGCAGGTCTCGCCGATCTCGACCCGCTGCTCGGGGGTGATCACCGGCGAGGGCGCCTCCTCCCACACCTTCTGGTGGCGGCGCTGCAGCGAGCAGTCGCGCTCGCCGAGATGGATCGCATGGCCCCGGCCGTCGCCCAGCACCTGGACCTCGATGTGCCGGGGATTGGAGAGGTACTTCTCCAGATAGACCGCGTCGTCGCCGAAGGCGGCCTTGGCCTCGGCGCGGGCGGTGGCGAGGGCGTGCGAGAGGTCGTCGCGGGTCAGCGCCACCTTCATGCCGCGCCCGCCGCCGCCGGCGGCCGCCTTCACCAGCACCGGGAAGCCGATCTCGTCGGCCACCCGCATCGCCTCCTCGTCGTCGGTGATGCCGCCATCGGAGCCGGGCACCACCGGGATGCCGAGGCGCTGGGCGGTCTTCTTCGCTTCGATCTTGTCGCCCATGGTGCGGATGTGCTCCGCCTTGGGGCCGATGAAATGGATGCCGTGGTCGGCCAGGATCTCGGCGAAGCGCGCATTCTCGGCCAGGAAGCCGTAGCCCGGATGCACCGCGTCGGCGCCGGTGATCTCGCAGGCGGCCAGCAGAGACGGCACGTTGAGGTAGCTGTCGCGGGCCGGCGGCGGGCCGATGCACACGCTCTCGTCGGCGAGGCGCACGTGCATGGCGTCGGCATCCGCGGTGGAGTGGACCGCCACCGTGGCGATGCCCAGCTCCTTGCAGGCCCGCAGGATCCGCAGCGCGATCTCGCCGCGGTTGGCGATCAGGATCTTGTTGAACATCGATGACGCCCCTGCGGCAAGCCCTGCGCGCCGGCAGGCTCCCGACCAAAAGTGCAGAGTGTTTCTATCCGATCGGACTGAGCGGATGCGCCGAAAATGCTCCGGCGCTACTCGATGATGAGCAGCGGCTCGCCGTATTCCACCGGCTGCGCGTTGCCCACCAGGATGCGGGTCACGGTGCCGGAGCGCGGGGCGGGAATGGTGTTCATGGTCTTCATCGCCTCGACGATGAGCACCGTCTGCCCCTCGCGCACCACCGATCCCACGTCGATGAACGGAGCGGAGCCGGGCTCGGCGGCGAGATAGGCGGTGCCCACCATCGGCGAGGACACGACGCCGGGGTGCTTGGCCGGATCATCGGCGGCGGCAGCCGGGGCGGCGACCGCAGCCGAAGCCGCGGCCAGAGCGGGCGCGGCGGCCAGCGGAGCCGGCGCGAGGGTCACGGGCGCCGGCGCCCGCACCACACGGATGCGCAGGTCGTCGTGCTGGACCTCGATCTCGGTGAGGTCGCTGTCGGACAGCAGCTTGGCGATCTCCTTCACGAGATCGGTGTCGATCGGGGGCTTGGAAGACTTCATCATGGTCCTTAAGGCGACCTCTGGATGCCGTCGGAGGCGGGGGAGCGCGCCAGCCGGCGGCACCCCTGCCCGGCCGCTACGGCGAAGCTGGAACGGTTGCAAGCGCGGCGATGGCGAGCGCGTAGCCCTGCGGGCCGAGCCCGCAGATCACGCCGCGGACCACCGCCGACAGATAGGAATGGTGGCGGAACGGCTCGCGGGCGAAGACGTTGGAAAGATGCACCTCGATGGTGGGCGTGCCGATGGCCGCCACCGCGTCGCGCACCGCAACCGAGGTGTGGGTGTATCCGGCAGCGTTCAGCACCAAGCCGCGCGCGCCGCGCGCCGCCTGGATCAGGTCCACCAGCCCGCCTTCCGAATTGGTCTGCCGGAAGTTGAGGGCAAGCCCGTGACGCTCCGCCTCGGCGGCGCACAGCGCCTCGACATCGGCCAGGGTGGCCGCGCCATAGACGCCCGGCTCGCGGGTGCCGAGCAGGTTCAGGTTGGGACCGTTCAGAACATGGATGGTGTCGGACATCCGCTCGTCGTTTGCCGCCGGCCCCTTGGCCGGTTCGCGGCGGTTATAGAAGTCCTTATGCGGCAAGAAAAGGGTGCGCTGCGACAAAGCCATGGCACAGGGCAGCATTTTGCCGACTTGTCGGCACCCGCCCACCATCCCGGTACAAAAGGACCCCTGTGGCGGCGACCCGCCGCACGCCGGCCCGCGCCTCCCGGCGCCGGGGGGCCCGGCCGGGTGCTCGGACGACGCCCGCGACGACTCGCCGCTCGCGGCGCGCGGCTACGGGACGATGCGCTCGGCGCTGTGCCTGGCCCGCGCGGCGGCCGGGCGCTGAGGAGCGGGCGTCGGCGATGGCCGACTTCAGCTTGTCGAAGCCCACCGCGCCCACCACCACCTGGTCGCCCACCACGTAGGAGGGGGTGCCGCTGAGGGCGAGGGCCTCGGCGATCTTCATGCTTTCGTTCAGGGTCTCGTTGAGCTCGGGCGAGGCCGCCTGCTTCTGCAGGGCGGCGGTATCGATGCCCACTTCCTGGGCGGCGGCCAGCGCCCGCGCCCGGTCCGCCGCGCCGCGGCCGCCCATCAGCTTCTGGTGGAAGGCGAGATACTTGTCGGGGGCGACGAGGCGCACCGCCACCGCCACCTGGGCCGCTTCCACCGAGCCCTGGCCGAGCACCGGGAACTCCTTCAGCACCACACGCAGGTTCGGATCCTCCTTGATGAGCTGCTCAAGGTCGGTCAGCCCCTTCTTGCAGAACCCGCAGTTGTAATCGAAGAACTCCACCAGGGTGACGTCGCCCTTGGGATTGCCCGCCACGATCCCGCGCGGGCTGTTGAGAAGCAAAGGCTTCAGCTCGGCCAGCGCCTGGGTGCGGGACTTGTTCTCGTGCTCCGCCTGGCGCTGCTCCAGCACCGCGATGGCCTCCTGGAGCACCTCCGGATTCTTCACCAGATAGTCGCGGATGATGGGGCCAAGCTCGGCCTTCTCCGCATCGGTGAAGGCGGCGGCCGGCCCGGCGCCGAGCGCCAGCGGCGCGGCCAGTGCCAGCATCAGCGGGAAAGCGAGGACCTTGCGGCCGAATCGGGACAGCATGACGTGGCTCCATGAAAAGCGAAAACTGGCCGGCCCGCAGGACCGGAACGAGACCTCCGGCGCCGGTACCAGCCCGGCAGGCCGCACTCTGAACTGCTGATCCGATTCCGCCCGCAGGACGTTTAGCGGTCGAATGGACTCTGCGGTCAAGTGCCTCGACCCGACCGGTGAAGCGTCTCGTGAACGGACGGGAAGGCCGGCGCGCGCTGGCGGCTCCCGCCCTACTCCGCCCCCTTGGGCGGCTTGAAGTTGACGAGATCGTCAGCCTTCAGCCAGCCGGGCGAGCCTTGCGGGAAGGTCAGCCGGGCCCGGGCGGCGAGCTCACGGCCGGTCTTGAACTCGCCGGCAGCGAAATAGCCCTGCGCCGCCGCGAGGTCGGCATTGGCAGAATCGCCCTTGCGGCCATAGGCCATGGCCAGAGAGCGCCAGGCGCCGGCGGAATTGGGGTCGCGCTGGGTGGCGACGATCAGCTCGCGCATGGCCTCGTCGTTGAGGCTGGGATTGCCCGACTGCACCAGCGCCTGGCCCAGCATCGCACGGATCAGCGGCGCCCCGTTGGTCATCTGCACCGCCTTGCGGAGCGGCGCGACCGATTGCGGCGCGCGGCCGCTCTCCAGCAGGGCCTGGCCCTTCAGCTCGTAGAAGTAGGGATTGTTCGGCTGCTTGGCGATGAGGGCGTCGATCTGGGCGATCGCCCCGTCCACGTTGCCGTAGCGATAGGCCGAGATGGCCCGCGCATACTGCGCCGGGAGGGAGGCGTCGGAGAGCGGATACTTGCGCGCCACCGCGTCGGGCCGCTCGGTGAAGCCCACCAGCTTCGCCCGCATCATGTCGTGCCGCAATTGCAGTTCGGGCGAATCCTTCACCGCGTAATTCGGGCTCGCCTTCGCCAGCTCCTCCAGCGCGCCCACGCGCTCGCGCGCTAGCGGATGGCTCAGCAGATAGGGGTCCACCCGCTGGCTGATGAAGAGCTGGTCGTTCTGGAAGCGCTCGAGGGTCTCGAGCATACCCCTGGAGGATTGCTTGGTGGCATCGAGATACTTCACCGCCGCCCGGTCGGCGGCCTGCTCCTCGCTGCGCTGGTAGGAGAGCAGCGAGCGGCGAATCATCTCCTGCGGCGCCGAGACCGCGGCGCCGGCGACATTGCCGAGGTCGCGCCCGCCCATGCCGCCGGCCGCGCCCGCGGCCACGCCCGCGCCGGCCAGCAGCATGGCGACGATGGCCATGGTCTGGGCGCCCGCCAGCTGCTCGCGCATGCGGGCGAGGTGGCCGCCGGCGATGTGGCCCGTCTCGTGGGCGAGGACGCCGATGATCTGGTTCGGCGTCTTGGCGTCCATCAGGGCGCCGGTATTGATGAAGATGCGTCGCCCGTCGGCCACGAAGGCGTTGAACGAGCGCTCCGAGATGAGCACCACCTCGATGTTCTGCTTGGCGAGACCGGCCGTCTTGAGGATCGGCCGGGTGTAGTCGGCCATCAGGGCTTCGATCTCGGTATCGCGAATGGTGGTCGGTCCCTTGCCCGGCGCCGACTGGGCCAGCGCGCCGTGCACCGGAAGCGCCGCCACGGCCGCCACGGCCAGCACGCGTCCGAAGGCGGCCGCCGCCCGGCCGGGCATGGACAAGGACCTGGGATTTCGCATGCGCCCCTTCTGCTCCGTTCCACCTCTGCCCGTGGCCTGGAAGCCGCCGCGCACGCCTCCACCTGCGGCTACGCCGCGTTTCGCCCGGATATTCCGCGCTCAGTCCGTGAGCGCCCGGATCGTGAGCGCACCGCCTTGGCGGGCCCGGCCCGGCGCGCTAGAAAGTCGCCGGACAGTGGCGACCCGACCCGGCGCGGTCAATGCAGCCCGACTTCACGTCGCGGCGAGTTCCCGCTCGCCCGGCGGGGAAAGCGGCGAGCCGAGACCTCCGGGGCCCGGGACCACTGGTGCCAAGGACAGCCAGAATACGGCGGCAAGACGGCGCATCCCCGGGCACGGCCGTCCGGCGCACCCTTTCGGCGCCTCCCGGCGCCGCGGCACGCCGCCCGCCGGCACGCAAAGCGGATCCCAAGCCATGACGACCCTCACGCCCCCCGCCATCGGTCATTTTCCGCCCGCCTCCCGGCGCAGCGCGGTGGCGCCGTTCATCGTCATGGACGTGATGGCCCACGCCGCGCGCCTCGAGGCGGCCGGCAAGCGGGTGATCCACATGGAGGTGGGCCAGCCGGCGGCCCCTGCCCCCTTGGTCGCCCGGCAGGCCGCGGCGGCGGCCCTGGCGGCCGGCGGTGGTGGCTACACCGCGGCGCTGGGCATCCCTAGCCTGCGCGCCCGCATCGCCCGGCACTATGCCGAGGTCCACGGCACCGAGGTCGATCCGGCCCGGGTGGTGGTGACGCAGGGGTCTTCCGGCGGCTTCATCCTCGCCTTCCTCGCCCTGTTCGAGCCGGGCGACCGGGTGGCCATCGCGGCCCCGGGATATCCGCCCTACCGGCACGTTCTCTCGGCGCTGGGCTGCGAGCCGGTGCTGATCGAGACCCGGGCCGAGGACCGCCACGCCCTCACCCCGGAGCAGCTCGTCGCCGCCCACCGGCAAGCGCCGCTGAAGGGGGTGCTGGTGGCCAGCCCCGCCAATCCCACCGGCACCATGATGGACCGCGCCGCGCTGACCCGGCTTCATGCCTGCGCCCGCGACCTCGGCCTCGCCTTCATCTCGGACGAGATCTATCACGGCCTCGACTACGCCTTCCCGGCGGTGAGCGCGGTGGATATCGCCGCCGAGGCGGTGGTGATCAACTCATTCTCGAAATACTTCTGCATGACCGGCTGGCGGGTCGGCTGGATGGTGGTGCCCCCGCATCTGGCCCGCACCATGGAACGGCTGCAGCAGAATCTCTCCATCTGCGTGCCGGCGCTCTCCCAGGTCGCCGCCGAGGCCGCCTTCGAGGGCCGCGCCGAGATGGATGCGGTGAAGCACGGCTACGAGGAGAACCGGCGGATCCTGACGGAAGGCCTGCCCAAGGCCGGGCTCACCCGCATGCTGCCGGCGGACGGCGCCTTCTACCTCTATGCCGACGTTTCCGACTTCACCACCGATTCCGCCGCCTTCGCCACCGCCCTTCTGGAGGCCGTGCATGTCGCGGCGACCCCGGGAGTGGACTTCGACCCCTTCCACGGCCACCACTTCCTGCGCCTGTCCTATGCCGGCTCGGCCGCCGACATGGCGGAGGCGGTGGCCCGTATCGGCGATTTCCTGAAGCGGCGGTGACGACCACCCTATCGATGCCGAAATTGCTGCTATTCTGCGGTTCATGAGCCGCCCCAGCGACCAGTTGGCCGAAATCACGCCGGAAGTGCTGCTGAAGGCCTATGCCTGCGGCATCTTCCCCATGGCCGAGAGCGCCGAGGATCCCGGCCTCTACTGGATCGAGCCGGAGATGCGCGGCATCATCCCGCTCGACGGCTTCGCCATCTCCTCGCGGCTTGCCCGCACGGTGCGCTCGGACCGGTTCGAGATCCGGGTCGACCATGACTTCGAGGGCGTCATCTCCGGCTGCGCCGAACCGCAGGACGGCCGGGAAAAGACCTGGATCAACAAGCGGATTCGCAGCCTCTACGGCGAGCTGTTCGCCCGCGGGCGCTGCCACACGGTGGAGGCCTGGCGCGACGGCCGGCTGGTGGGCGGGCTCTACGGGGTGCGGCTCGGCGGCGCCTTCTTCGGCGAGAGCATGTTCCACCGCGAGCGCGACGCCTCCAAGGTGGCGCTGGTGCACCTGGTGGCGCGGCTGAAGGTCGGCGGCTTCCGGCTGCTGGACACCCAGTTCGTCACCGCCCACCTCAAGAGCTTCGGCGCGGCGGAGGTCTCACGCCGCCAGTACCACCGCCTGCTCGATCAGGCGCTGGCCTGCCAGGCCGACTTCTACTACTGGCCGAAGGGCCGCGCGGTCACCGGCGCCGAGGCTTTGCAGCCGATCAGCCAGACATCGTAGATCGGGTGCTCCACGCCGTGCAGGCCCGGGCTCGCGGCGAACATCCAGCCGGTGAAGATGCGCTTCGCCTCGCCCTTGAGGGTCACCTCGTTGACCTCGGCGAAGGAGGTGGTGTTCTGGGTCTCGTTGGCCGGCCGGGTATAGCAGACCCGCGGTGTCACCTGCAGCGCGCCGAACTGGGCCGTCTCGCCGAGGCCGACGTCGAACGAGGTGATGCGGCCGGTGATCTTGTCCAGCCCGGCGAAGGTGGCGAAGGCGTTGGCGATCTTCTGGGTCGGCGGCTGCACCACCATGTCGCCGTCCGTGTCGCCCGGGACGGGCGGCGCGGGAACCTGGGCCGCCGGCGGCACCTGGGCCGGCACCGGCGGGCGCTGGGCCGGCTGCGCGGGCTGGGCCGGCTGCGGCCGGCGGGGCTGAGGCGCGGTCGGCTGGCCAGCGCCCGGGGGCGGCGCGCCGAAGCCGGCCGGCGGGGCCAGCGGCATCATCTCGATGCCGGGCCGGCTGGACTGCGCCCACGCGCCATCATCTCCCGCCGGGATGAGGCTTGCGACCGGCACCGCCAGCGTCACGGCAAGGATGAAGCGGGCAGCGATCCGGATCATGGGCAGGTGCGTCTCGGCGGCGAAGGTGTCGGGCAGAAGGGTCTCGGGCAAAAAGGGCGACCTCGGCTCGGAAGGCACCGGATGTCCCGGCAGCGGGCGGGGGCGGCGAACCTCCGGCGGAACGCTGGACCCGGACACCGGCGGCAGCAGCCCCGGATGGTTCCGCGGCGCATCGCCGGCCTCTCCGGACGGCCCCTGTGATCCGGCTCGTTAACACCGCCATTGCGGCTTCGAAAGGGCAAGGCGGGAACCGGCGATCGCTCACCGCCACTCTCGGCGGCCCACCCGCAGGCCCGGATGGCACCTCCGGATCCACGCCCCGAGGGCACGCCCCGGGAACGCACCCCGGGCGGGCGCGCCTACGATCGAGGCGAAATACCCCTGAAATCAATCAGCAGGAGCGCTTCAGCGGATCCACTGAAGCGCCCGGTCTGCGGCGCGGTCCCGAAGCGATGAGCCTTACTCGCCCGGGCTCCAGGCCTTGTAGTCGCCGGTGACCCGCGGCCGGATGCCGCCGGCCAGCACCGAGCCCTTGGGCCGGTAGGCGCCGGGCGAACCGGTCATGTTGCGCCGGTGCGGCTTCTGCCAGTCGCGCGGCTCGTAGCTCTCGTCCACCGGCGGGGTGTCCACGCGGTGATGCATCCAGCCCCACCAGCCGGGCGGGATGGTGGAGGCCTCCGCATAGCCGGGATAGACCACCCAGCGCCGCTCGAAGCCGAGCGTGGGGTCGATCTTGCCGCCGCGGGTGCGGAAATAGCGGTTGCCGAATTCATCCTCGCCCACGAACTCACCGAAGCGGCGGGTCCACAACAAGGTACCGGGAGTGGCTCTGTACCACCAGGCGAAGATGTAGAGCAGGAACGACTTCACGGCCTTAGCCTCTTTCGCAGGTCCGGCGGAACATGCCACTGCGCCCGCCCCCTGTCCACCGCACGGCGGCGCCTCAGGGCACGAACAGCAGCATCACATAGACGAAGAACACGATCAGGTGGACGATGCCGTTCAGCGCGTTGGTCTTGCCGGTGCCGAACGACAGGATCGACAGCACGAAGGTCAGCAGCAGCAGCGAGCGGTCCACCGCACCGAGGCCGAGCACCATCGGCCGGTCGATGATCACCGAGATGATGGCCATGGTCGGAATGGTGAGGGCGATGGTCGCCAGCACCGAGCCGAGCGAGAGGTTGAGGCTGGTCTGCAGGTCGTTGCGCCGGGCGGCGGAGACCGCGGCGATGCTCTCCGGCATCAGCACCGCGGCGGCGAGCAGCGCCCCCGTCACCGCATCGGGATCGGCCAGCGCAAACCGGGACAGCCCGTCCTCGAATCCGGCCGCCATCTGCTTGGAGAGGGCCACCACGCCCACCAGGCTGACGACCAGCATGCCCAGCGCCGCGGCGAAGCGCCGTCCGTCCGGCGGGGCATGCACGCCGTGCGCGCCATGCGCCGCGTCCGCCCCGTGCCCGCCATGCGGCCCGTGCCCCGCGCCGATCACGAACAGATCCTTGTGGCGCACCGTCTGCATGTAGAGGAAGGCGCCGTAGAGGGCGACCGCGGTCAGCGACATGAAGATCAGGTGGAAGGTGGAGAACGCCCCGTCGTGGGTGTCCTTCATCTCGCCCGGCAGGATCAGCAGCAGCACCCCGAGGGCGATCATCACCGACAGGTAGCCGGCGATGCCCTGCTGCGAGACGGTCTGCTCGCGGTAGCGCAGGCTCCCCAGCAGCAGGCACAGCCCGACGAGGCCGGTGTTGACGATCATCATCACCGAGAACACCGCCTCGCGGGCGAGGGTCGGGTTGGATTCGTTGTGCAGCATCATCGAGGAGATCACCGAGACCTCGATGACCGTCACCGACAAGGTCAGCACCAGCGTGCCGAAGGGCTGGCCCAGGCGCTCGGCCACCACCTCGGAATGGGCCGAGGTGGCGAAGGCCGCGCCGCCCAGAAGGAAGGTCGACAGCACCGCCAGCGCGGCGCCGACCGCTCCCAGTCCCCCGCCCTCGATCTCATCGAGGTGGGCCGGCGCAATGTCCGGATTCAGCATGAAGACGATGGCGAGGAGAACGGCCGCGAGCGGGAAGGCATAGCGATAATTGAAGAATGCTGCAGCCTTCAACGGATCCCTCCTTCGCGTGAAGGGGCCCGTGTCCCACATCGTTACCGCAGGTGCAAGCCGCCGCCCGGCGGCGCGGGGTCACGGCGCCACGGCCAGCCCCCGCCCCCGGCGCCCGGCCAGGAGGCACAGATAGAGGCTCGCCAGGGTCGCCCCGGCGAGCGCGGTCACCTCGGCGTGGTCGTAGGGCGGAGAGACCTCCACCACGTCGAAGCCCTTGAGGTCGAGGCCGCCGAGCCGGCGCAGGCAGGAGATCACCTCGCGGGTGGAAAGGCCGCCGCACACCGGGGTGCCGGTGCCCGGGGCGAAGGCCGGATCCAGGGCGTCGATGTCGAACGACAGGTAGGCCGGCGCATCGCCCACCCGGGCGGCGATGCGCTCGGCGAGCGCCACGGGGCCCATCTCGCCGGCGGTGAGGGCGTCGACGATCTCGATGCCGTAGGTCTGCGGCGCATGGGTGCGGATGCCCACCTGGATCGAGCGATCCACCCGGATCAGCCCGTCGCGCACGGCGCGGGTGATCATGGTGCCGTGGTCGACCCGGCGGCCGTCATCGTCCCAGGTATCTTGGTGCGCATCGAACTGGACCAGCGCCACCGGCCCGCCGAGCCGGGCGGTCAGCGCCTGGAGCACCGGATAGGTGAGGAAGTGATCGCCGCCCAGGGTCACCAGATGGCTGCCGCGGGCGTAGTGGGCGGCGGCCTGGGCGGCGATGGCGCCGGGGATGCCATCCGGCAGGCCGTAGTCGAAGACGCAGTCGCCGCCGTCGGCCACGTCGAGGGCTTCGAACGGATCGAAGCCGAACGGGAAGAACGGATCACCGTCGAGGATGCTGGAGGCGGCGCGGATGGCCCGCGGCCCGAACCGGGTCCCCGGCCGGTTGGAAACCGCGACATCCAGCGGCACCCCCCACACCACCACGTCGGCGCCGCCGCCGTCGCGGGCATAGCGCCGGCGCAGGAAGGAGGTGACGCCGGAATAGTTCGGCTCGGTGGACTGGCCGTGGCGGAACGCCGGATCGAGGGCGCGGTCCACCGGGCGCGGCAGAAGGGACGGCGTGTCGGGAGCGGCCATGAGGTGTCCTCGCGGGCGATGGCGAACGGGAGCGGCCCGCATCGGCGGGCGTCAGTCGGCGATCAGGCGACCGCGATACACCACTTCCGGGGCCGAGGCGACGCCGCCGGCGGTGGCCTCGGCCGCCTCCAGGGTGACCTCCAGGGTGGAGGCGGCGAGCGCCGCCCGGTCCATGCGGCGCAGCACCGCCGAGGTCATGTCCACCTGCCCGACGAAGCGGACGAGCAGGTGCGACCCGCCATTGGGCGTCACCAGCCACAGGGCATGGCGGGTGCCGGCGGGCGGCGGCGGGGCGAGGATGCGGACCTTCAGGAAGCCGGTCGACGGATCGAGCCGGACGGCCACCGCCGGCGCCGGTTCGGCCTGGAGCAGGCTCATCCACGGCCCGCTGCGCGGCGCCGTCAGCTCGCGGTAGGCGAAGGCGATCGCCAGTCCGGCCAGCGCCACGGCAAGGCAGGCCGCCACCGCCCGGGGCCCCACCCTCTCCCGCACCGCGCGGGCCAGCCGCACGCCCGGCGGCACGGGGCGCGGCGGCGGATCATCGGAGAAGGGCGTGCGAAACACCGGCGGCGGCAGGCTCGGCGACAGGTCCGCGGCCATCGCGGCTTGAGCCGGCTGCGGGCCTTGGGGGGCACCGCCCGCCCGATCGACGGCGGGCGCCGGGCCGAGGGGGGCCTCCGCGTCCGGCGCTGGGGGCGCGGGTGCTGCGGCATCAGGATCGCCGACGAGGGCAGGCACCGGGCCGTGCGTTGACTCTGCTTCCGATGCGGCTTGAACCGGCTGCGGCTTTGCCGGGACAACGCTCCCCCGCTCGACGGAGGGCGGGAGGCGGCGGGTGACGTCTGCGCCGGGCGCCGGGCTCGGGTCCGCCGCGGCATCAGGCCCGCCGGCGTTGGATGAAGAAGGCCCTGCGGCGGCACCATCCATCTCCGGTGCTGACGCCTCCGCCGGCAAGGCGGGCGCCGAGACCGCCGGTTCCGCCGGAAAAACCGCGCGCGCGCGGCCGGCAGCGGGCGAGGCCCCATCTCCCCGGACCGCATCTTGAGCCAGGGGTGTGGCCGAAAGACCGGAAGTCCGCGTGCCAGCGGCGGATTCAACGGCCGGCACCGGTGCGCCCGCCGTTTCCGCCCACGGTAGCGGCTCTTCAGGCGATGGCATCTCCCCGGCGGACGCGGGGTGCCGAGGCGTTTCATCCGGCACCTCTGCAGCAAAGCCGGATCGTGCCGCGACGGGCGTCCCTGCCGGCGTCCCGTCCGCCACAGAGGGCGCAGCCGGAAGGCCTGTATCGGGCACAGATCCTTCGAACGGCCGCGAGCTCTCGACCGGCCGCGGGGGCCGCGCCGGCGATGCGAACGGCACCTCGGCAGCAAAGCCGGATGGTGCCGGGACAGGCGCCCCCGCCGGTATCCCGCCCGCCACAACCGGCGCAGCCGGAAGTCCTGTATCGGGCACAGATCCTTCGATCTGTCGCAAGCCCTCGGCCGGCTGCAGGGACAGCGACGGCGATTCGAAAGGCATCTCGGCAGCAAAACCGGACGGTGCCGCGACGGGCTGCCCCAACGGCATCCCGCCCACCACAGCGGGCGCGGCTGCAAGGTCTGTATCGGGCACCGCCCCCTCGAACGGCAGCGAGTCCTCAGCGCGCCACGCGTGCGGCGCAGGCGATGCGAAGGCTCTTCCGACCGGCATCCTGCCGGCAGAAGCCGGAACGGCCGCGAGGTCTGAATGGGAGATAGCGCCTTCCCACGGCCGCGGAGCCGCCCCCGGTGCTTCGGCCGCGAAATCAGATAGCCCCGAATCCGGTGCCCCGAGCGGTGTATCCGCAACCGCCGCAGCGGCGACGACCTCTATATGTCGCACAGTCCCCAGCGGCGGTCGCGGATCCGCGGTGGCATCGGGGTCGATAAGGGATGTCGCGGGCACCTCCGCAGCGCCGCCCGATGGCGCCGCGACGGGCGCCTGCTTCGGCATCGACAGAGCGGCGCCAAGCGCTCCGGCAAGATCGGGGACGGAAGCCACCGCATTGAGGATTTCAAGATCCGTTTGCAGCGCCCGGGTCGAAGCCGGTGCAGGCCTCGCGTCCAGATCTGCAGTCGGGATCGCGGCAACAGGCGCGCCGGCAGGCTCCCGCACGACGGCCCAAGCGACGGCATCATGCCCTGGGATTGGCAGCGACGCCGCAGCCGGCCCGCCAACGGCAGCCGCGGGCTCTGCTGCTGCGTCCACCGGCGAAAGACCGCACACCGGCGGATCCGCGGCAACAACCTCCGGCCCGCCGGGGAGCGCGGAACGGGTTGCCGATGACGTCTGCGCCTGCACCCGGGCGGGCGCGTCGGCCCCCACGAGGCCCTCGGGACGCCGGGCCGGCGCTGGCCCGGCGTCAGCCGCGACGTTCGCAAGGATGTCGAAAGCCGCCCCGATCCCGGCTGCGGCTTCCGCCACCGTCCGGGCGGGCGCGTGGATCCCCGCGAGGTCTTCGGGGAGAAGAGCCGGGGCGGGTCCGGCGGCTGCCGCGACGTTAGGAAAAATGTCGTAAGCAGCCCGGCCCCCCGCGGCAGCCTGCGCCACCGTCCGGGCGGGACCGTCGGCCCCCACGAGGCCCTGGGGATGCACGGCCGGGGCCGGCCCGGTGTCAGCAGCGGCGTTCGGAAGAACGTCGCAAGCCGCCCCGATCCCAGCGGCAGCCTGCGCCTGCGCCCGGGCGGAACCGTCCGCCCCCACGAGGTCCTCGGGGCGAAGAGCCGGCCCCGGCCCGGCGTCAGCCGCGACGTTCGAAAGAATGTCGCAAGCCGCGCGGATTCCGTCCCCGGCGGCCTGCACCTGCGCCTCGGCGGGCGCGGAAGGCGGCGGCTCGCCGGCCGCGGTATCCTCCGCCGGCGCATGGCCCGGCTCGAGAATCGGGAGGTTGCCGATCCTGAGGTCGATGGCCTCCGCCAGCGCGCGGAAGGCCGCGAGGCGGGCATCCGGATTGAGCGGCGGCGGCGAGGTCGGGCGTGGCTTCAGCGGTCCGCGGGCGGGAGCCGCAGGCGGGGGGCGCGTCTCGACCGGGCCGGAACCCGCAGGCACCGAAGGCCTGGCCCGGGCGGGATCGGGGCCGGTCGCCGGCATCACCGGCTGGAGTGGCACCAGGGGCCGCGGGGGTGGAAGCGGAGCCGGCGGCAGGGCCGGCATGGTACCGGCAGCCGGCAGCCGGCGGGCGGTTTCGGCGGTGCGCAGGGCCGGCGCCGAGGTCGCGACCGGCGGCGCCAGAGGGATGGCCCCAGCCGAGACCACCGGAGGCGCGCCGGCAGCGGGGGGCGGCCCGCCCCAGGCCGGGCGGCCCCGACGTCCCGCGGCTGGCGGACGGGCGGCGCCGCGACCCAGCATCCGGGCCAGAAATCCGCCCCCCTTCGCCGCGTCCGCCGCGGGCTGGGACCGGACGCGGGTGGCCCCGACCTCCGCCGAAGCCGCCAGCGGCCCCTGCTGTGGGACGGCATTTTGTGCCTGGGCGCCGTGCTGCGCGCCCGGCCCGCTCCGGGCGAGCGTGTCCTTGCCGTTGCGGCCGCGGCCGCCGCTGCGCCGCTGCGCCTTCAGGTCGGCGGCGAAATCGGCGGCGATCAGGCGGCCGAGCCCGGGCGGCGGGGCCACCGGGG
>CALMSN010000060.1 GCA_937872325.1 uncultured Xanthobacter sp.
GGGCCGCCGCAGCGAGGCGGGTGGGCCGGAACGTCCCGGCGACGGCCCGGGCCAGGGGCCCAATTCACGTCCTCTTCCGCCGCCGGCGCGCTGATCGCCCGGCGGAGGCAACCGGACGGGGAAGGATATCGCCGCCCCGAAACTCCTTCCCCTGCGGCGGGGGCCTCCCTCCGCGTCGCCCCCCGCTTCCCTTCCCGCCGCCCGCCCCCGCCCCCCCCACCCAAACCCCCCCCCCCCTTTTCCCCCCTCCCCCCCCCCCCCCCCCCCCCCCCCCCCACCCCCCGCAGCCCCGGCTCCAAGGACCCCCAGCCCCAACCCGGGCGGTCTTTCCCCCCCCCCCCCCCCCCGCCGATCGCACGATGATCCGTGCCGAGCCCCGCGGACCTGAGGGCCGGGCATCTACACGCATATTTTGAAAGCTTCTTCGACAGCCCTCGCGCGTCGCTGACCGTCGCCCCTGACGCGCGGAGCGGGCCAGTGCGCACGGATACGTCCGTACGGGGGATGCGGGGGAATAGGTGAGGACCAGACCGAGACCCGACCGGCATGCCTCTGCCAGGCATCAAGCCAAAGGCGCGCTCGCCATTATGCGCCGCCCTCAGGTTCGACTTGAGCCGGCCGCAGGCGCCACCCCGCCCGAACCCAGGGGCCCCCCTTTGCCCGGCCGCGCCTCCCACGGGGGGGGGGCCCCCCCACCCGCCCTCTACCAACCAAAAAAAATAAAAAAAAACCGCCGATAATCAGAATATAATACGTAAAAATATCATAAAATCAGTATTTTCATCCATCGCGGCGGGTCTCAGGATCAGGTCTACCGCTGGCGGCTCGGATCCGCCGCGGTTGCCCCACAGCGTCCGCAAAGGTCAGAAAACATGTCTGCCGCCATCCGCCCCATCGCCGGAACCCAGGCCGGCGACGGCAGCCGCACCGAGACCGGGATGCATCGGGCTATGACCGCGGACACGTCCCCCTTCGCCGCCTTCCGCGCCGAGACGCGGATCCTGCCGCCGCTGCGGGCCGCCCTCTCCGCCGCCACCCGCCGGCCGGAGCCGGACTGCCTGCCGCCCTTGATAGCCGCCGCCCGGCTGCCGGACGATGCGCTGGCCCGCGCCCGCGACACCGCCCGCACGCTGGTGACCGCGCTGCGGGACAAGCGCCACGGCGGCGGCGTCGATGCGCTGGTGCAGGAATATTCCCTGTCGAGCGACGAGGGAGTGGCGCTGATGTGCCTTGCCGAGGCGCTGCTGCGCATCCCCGACACCGCCACCCGCGACGCGTTGATCCGCGACAAGATCGGCGGCGGCGACTGGCGCGCCCATCTCGGCCACAGCCCGTCGGTGTTCGTGAACGCCGCCACCTGGGGGCTCGTCGTCACCGGGCGCCTCGCCGCCACCGCCAGCGAGACCAGCCTCTCCGGCGCCCTGCTGCGGATGGTCGCCAAGGGCGGCGAGCCGCTGATCCGCCAGGGCGTCCACCTCGCCATGCGGCTGATGGGCGAGCAGTTCGTGATGGGTGAGACCATCGCCGTCGCGCTCGCCCGCGCCCGGCCCATGGAGGCGAAGGGTTTTCGCTATTCCTACGACATGCTCGGCGAGGCCGCCGCCACCGCCGGCGACGCCGCGCGCTATTTCGCGGCCTATGAAGCGGCGCTGGAGGCCATCGGCGCCGCCTCGGCCGGGCGCGGCGTGATGGCGGGGCCGGGCCTCTCCATCAAGCTCTCGGCCCTGCATCCGCGCTACACCCGCGCCCAGCGCGGCCGGGTGATGGCGGAGCTGGCGCCGCGGGTCCTCGCTTTGGCTCGGCGGGCGCGCGCGCTCGGCGTCGGGATCAATATCGATGCCGAGGAATCCGAGCGGCTCGATCTCTCCCTCGACATCCTGGAGGTGCTGTGCGCCGATCCGGCGTTGGCCGGCTGGGACGGCCTCGGCTTCGTGGTGCAGGCCTACCAGAAGCGGGCGCCGTTCGTGCTGGATGTGCTGATCGACCTCGCCCGCCGCAGCGGCCACCGGCTGATGGTGCGGCTGGTGAAGGGCGCCTATTGGGACAGCGAGATCAAGCGCGCCCAGATGGAGGGGCTCGACGGCTTCCCGGTCTATACCCGCAAGGCGCACACCGACGTCGCCTATCTCGCCTGCGCCCGGAAGCTGCTGGGCGCGCCCGACGCCGTCTTCCCGCAATTCGCCACCCACAATGCCCTCACCCTCGCCACGGTCCATGAGATGGCCGCGGCGGCGGGGCCCTGGCATGCCGGGCAGTACGAGTTCCAGTGCCTGCACGGCATGGGCGAGGCGCTCTACGAGGAGGTGGTGGGGCCGGAGAGGCTCGACCGGCCGTGCCGGATCTACGCCCCCGTGGGCACCCACGAGACCCTGCTCGCATATCTGGTGCGCCGGCTGCTGGAGAACGGCGCCAACTCGTCCTTCGTCAACAAGATCGCCGACCCGGCGGTGCCGGTGGAGGCGCTGCTGGTCGATCCGGTGGCGGAGACGATCGCCCGGGGCGGCGGCACCCCGCATCCGGCCATCGCCCTGCCTGAAGCCCTGTTCACCGACCGGCGCAATTCCGCCGGGCTCGACCTCGCCAACGAGATCGTTCTGGCCCGCCTCGCCGCGGACCTCGCGGATGCTGCGCCGGTCGCCGCCGTGCCTCTGGTGGCCGGCTTCCCAGCACCCGGAGCCGCTCGGCGGGTCACCAACCCCGCCGATCGGGACGACACGGTCGGGACGGTCATCGCGGCCGACGCCGACACCGTCGACGCCGCCCTCGCCATCGCGGCCGCGTCAGCCGCGAGCTGGGTAGGAGTGCCGCCGGTCGATCGCGCGGCGCTGCTGGAGCGGGCGGCGGACCTTTTCGAGGCCAACCGCTCCGCGCTGATGGGCCTTGCCGTGCGCGAGGCCGGCAAGACCTTCGCCAATGCCGTGGGCGAGGTGCGCGAGGCGGTGGACTTCCTGCGCTACTACGCGGCCGAGGCCCGCGGGCTCGATCCCGAGGCCCACCGTCCGCTGGGGCCGGTGGCGGCTATCAGCCCGTGGAACTTCCCGCTCGCCATCTTCACCGGCGAGGTCGCGGCGGCGCTCGCCGCCGGCAACCCGGTGCTGGCCAAGCCGGCGGAGGAGACCCCGCTCATCGCCCATGAGGCGGTACGGCTGCTGCATGCGGCCGGAGTGCCCGAAGCCGCCCTCCAGTTCCTGCCCGGCGAGGGCGACGTGGGCGCGCGGCTGGTCGCCGACCCGCGGGTGAAGGGCGTTCTCTTCACCGGCTCCACCGAGGTGGCGCGGCTGATCTCCACGGCTCTGGCGGCGCGCTGCGAGGCGGCGCCGATCCCCCTCGTCGCCGAGACCGGCGGGCAGAACGCAATGCTGGTGGATTCCTCCGCGCTGCCCGAGCAGGTCGTGGCGGACGTGATCGCCTCGGCGTTCGACAGCGCCGGCCAGCGCTGCTCGGCCCTGCGCATCCTGTGCCTGCAGGAGGAAGTGGCGGACCGCATCCTCGCCATGCTGAAGGGCGCGCTGGCCGAGCTCAAGGTCGGCCCGCCCGACCGGCTCGCCACCGACATTGGCCCGGCCATCTCGGCGGAGGCCGCCGCGCTCATCGAGCGCCATGTGGAGGCGATGCGGGCGCGCGGCTTTGCGGTGCATCGCGCCGCTCTCCCACCGGAGACCGCGGCGGGCAGCTTCGTCGCCCCGACCCTGATCGAGATCGACGGGGTGCCCGCCCTCGGCCGCGAGGTGTTCGGGCCGGTACTGCATGTGGTGCGCTTCCGCCGCCAGGATCGCGACCGGCTGCTCGCGCAGATCGCCGCCACCGGCTACGCCCTCACCTTCGGCCTTCACACCCGCATCGACGAGACGGTGGACGAGGTGACCGCACGGGCCCCGGCCGGCAACATCTATGTGAACCGCAACATCATCGGCGCAGTGGTGGGGGTGCAGCCGTTTGGCGGCCACGGCCTGTCGGGCACCGGGCCGAAGGCCGGCGGCCCGCTCTATCTGCACCGCTTGATGGCCGAGACGGCAGGCCCGCCGCTGCCCGCCGGCAGGCCCGACCCTGCCGCCCTCACCTTCGCCGGCGGCCTCGCGGCGCATGGCGATGCGGCGGCCGCAGAAGCCTGCCGGGAGCTGGCCCTGCGCGCGCCCGCCGGAGTCGAGACCACGCTTCCCGGGCCGGTGGGCGAGATGAATTCCCATCTGTTGGAGCCGCGCGGCACGGTGCTCTGCATCGCAGAGAGCGGCCTCGGCCTCGCCGTGCAGATCGGCACCGCGCTGGCGAGCGGGAACGGTGCGCGAATCGATCCGGCGGCGCCCGGCTTTGCCGCCTTGTCGGGCTGGCTCACCGCGTTGCCGGCATCCCTCGTCGGCCGGATCACCGTGGCGGGGTGGGATAAGGCCGCCCTCGACGCCGCGCTGGTGGAAGGCGATGCGGCGGTGGTCGCGCGGGTGACGCAGGCACTGGCGGCGCGGCCGGGGCCCATCGTCCCGGTCTTCGCCCTGAGCCCGTCGGCGCTGGCCGGCGGCGCACGCTATCCGCTGTGGGGGATGATGCGGGAGCGCACCCTCACCATCAACACCACCGCTGCCGGCGGCAATGCGAGCCTTATGGCCATCGGCTGATTGGTGCGGGCGCGACCGAAGGCCGGAAGCGCTTCGAGGGTCTTCGACCTCGGAAGCTGTCATGAAAAGCCGCGCTTGGCTTGTTCGCGGCGGGCCACAGCCTGATACCGTCATGCCAGGCCTTGTGCAGGGCATCCGCGCTATGCCGAATGGGACAACAGTGGAAACCGCTTCTAGCCTCGCCGCGTGGGCGGCCGGGACCCGCATGCTTACAGGTTCCGTTCGCAAAAGACGGCCAGTCGACATTAGCCGACTGGCCGGGACAACACCGGCCATGACGGTGGCACGGCCCGCTCAAGCGAGAGCCATCCATCCCGGCGCGTTTTTTAATCGGTTTCTCAGAGACTGTTTGGAACGTCGCCGGCTGAGGACCGCCGAGAGATTTTCGGGGCTCCGGAAAGGAGAGACTGCCGGCGCGATGCCTCCCATCGGGCCAAGTTCTTGGCGCCCCCGGCACCGGAAAGCCCTGGCGGCAAGAGAACCACTTCTGCCCGTCCGACTTTTCAAACAGGCTCTCAGACCTCACCTCGCCCGCAGCACCTCTGCCATGAAGCGCTCGAAGCGGGGGTCGTCGGCGTAGGCGACGTTAATGCGCATGGCCGGCACCCGAGGCTCCGCATCCGGACGGAACACCGATCCGGGAGCGATCAGGATGCCGCGCTCAGCCGCCCGTCGCGACAGAGCGTTGTCGTCGAGGCTCGGCGGCAGCTCGGTCCAGAGGTAAAAGCCCCCGCCGGGCGCCCCGAAGACCGGCAGCCCCAGCCGCCCGAGGGCTGCCTGCGCGGCGATGGTGGCGGCGTCGACCCGGCCCCGCAGCCGCTTCAGGTGGCGGCGATACTGCCCCGACACCATCAGGTCGTGGACGATCCGCTCCACATAGCCGGACGAGTTCACCGTAGTCAGCATCTTCACCGCGCCGAGCCGCTCGATCAGCGCCGCCGCGGCCACCAGGTAGCCGCAGCGCAGGCTGGCCGAGAGGGTCTTGGTGAAGGTGCCCACATAGATCACCCGCTCCAGCTGGTCGAGGGCGGCGAGGCGGGCGGTGGCGGCCGGAACCAGGGCGGCGAACCGATGCCTCTCCACCACGATGAGATCGTGCCGCACCGACACCTGCAGCGCCCGGTGCGCCGCCGGGAGAGTGATGGAGCAGCCGGTGGGGTTGTGCGCCAGCGACTGGGTGAAGAACAGCTTCGCCCCAGAGGCCGCGGCCTTGGCGGCGAGATCCGCCGGGTCCGGCCCCTCCGGGGTACGGCGCACCCCCACCGCGTGGGCCTTGGCAAGGCGCAGCTTGCCGAACAGAGGATAGTAGCCCGGGCTATCCACCAGCACCGCATCGCCCGGCTCCAGCAGGGTCCGCACGATGAGGTCCAGGGCATGGTTCGCCCCCTGGGTCATCAGCACCCGGCCGGGATCCACCGCGATGGCCCGTTCCGAC